>JANQOE010000050.1 GCA_028279245.1 Alphaproteobacteria bacterium | reverse complement strand
AGGGGTGCTGGACCCAGCCGGAATGCTGCGCATCACCGGCCGGCTGAAGGAGATCATCAATCGCGGCGGCGAAAAGATCAGCCCGCGCGAAATCGACGAAGTCCTGCTGGACCATCCCGCGGTTACCCAGGCTGTCGCGTTCGCCATCCCCCACAAATCCCTCGGCGAAGAGGTGGGGGCGGCGGTCGTCCTGAGCGATGGCGATGATGTCGATGAACAAGCGCTTCGCGACTTCGTCGCGGGCCGCCTCGCCGGCTTCAAGGTGCCGCGCACCGTGCACATTCTCGATGAACTGCCGAAAGGTGCCACCGGCAAGGTCCAGCGGATCGGTCTCGCGCAAAAGCTGGGCCTGGCACCGCAATGACCAAGGTCTGCGTCTTTGGCGCCGGCGCCATCGGCGGACTCATTGCCGCCAAACTGCACACAGAGACCGACGCCGAGGTATCCTGCATCGCCCGCGGCCCCCATCTCGAAGCCATGCGGAAGGACGGGCTGCGGTTGCAATCAACAGAGACCGAACTGACCGCACATCTCCGCTGCACCGATGATCCCGCCGAACTCGGCCCACAGGACTTTGTCGTCAACGCGCTCAAGGCACCGGCGGCGGCGCAAACTGCGTCGAGCCTGGCGCCGCTGCTCGACCCGGAGACCGCCGTGGTCACCGCGCAGAACGGCATTCCCTGGTGGTACTTCCACGCCCATGGCGGCCCGCTCGACGGCCGCCAGCTGAAGTCGACCGACCCGACCGGTCAGCAGTGGCAGGAGATCGGCCCCCAGCGGGCCATCGGCTGTGTGCTTTACCCCGCCGCCGAAATCGTCACGCCGGGGACGATCAAACATGTCTACGGCAACCGGCTCACCCTGGGCGAACCCAGCGACGAAAAGACCGAACGCATCAGCACCCTGTCGGCGCTACTCACCCAGGCCGGCTTCAAGGCACCGGTTAGCAAGCGCATCCGTCAGGAAATCTGGCTCAAACTCTGGGGCAATGCCAGCTTCAACCCGGTGAGCGTGCTGACCCACGGCACCCTCGCCCAACTCGCCGCCGACCCGGCCGTGCGGGCCGTGCTCGCGGCGATGATGGAAGAGGCCCGCGCCGTCGCCGAAAAGCTGGGCATCCGCTTCCCGATGACCGTGGAGCGGCGCATCGAACAAGGCGGCCAAGTCGGCGACCACAAGACCTCCATGCTGCAGGATCTCGAACGTGGCCGCACCATTGAGATCGGCGTTATGGTCGACGCGGTGCAGGAGATCGCCGCGCTGGTGGACGTCGCAACACCGACCATCGATATGGTCGGCGGCCTGACCCGGCTGCGCGCGGAAACGGCCGGCGTGCTTTAGCGGCCGCGGGCGGCGGCCACCGCTTTTCGCCACCCCGCCAGCAACGCCTCCCGATTGCCGTCGTCCATCTTCGGCACAAAATTCGCATCGCGCTGCCAGTTGCGCGCAATGTCGTCCGTCGACTCGTACAGCCCAACCTGCAAACCAGCCAGATAGGCCGCACCCAAAGCCGTCGTTTCGGTCACCACCGGGCGATCGACCGGCAGCTCCAGAATGTCGGCGAGGAATTGCACCAACCAGTTGTTTGGCACCATGCCCCCATCGACCCGCAGACTAACCGGTGACTGCCCGATGTCCGCCGCCATCGCCTGGGTAAGATCCCGCGTCTGATAGCAGACGGCCTCCAGCGCCGCGCGCGCCAACTCGGCCGGCCCCGCATCCAGCGTCAACCCGACAATCGCCGCCCGCGCATCCGGCTCCCAATAGGGCGCGCCGAGACCGGTGAAGGCCGGCACCATGTAGACACCGCCATTGTCGGCGAGACTCCGCGCCATCTGCTCCGTCTGTGGCGCGTGGTCGATCACCTTCAGTGTATCACGCAGCCATTTCACCGCGGCACCCGCAACGAAGATGCTGCCTTCAAGCGCGTAGGTTGTCTCGCCGTTGAGCTGATAGGCGATGGTCGTCAGCATCCGGTTCTGCGATGGCACCACCGTCGGCCCGGTGTTGACCACGGCAAAACAGCCGGTGCCGTAAGTGCTTTTGATCATCCCCGGCGTGAAACAGGCCTGACCAACCGTCGCCGCATGTTGATCACCCGCCATCCCGGCAACCTGCACCTCAAGGTCGAGCAGCGCCGGATCAACCGCGCCGAAATCGGCGGCATTGTCCCGCACCTCCGGCAACAGCGTGCGCGGCACCGTCAAGCGCTCGAGCAACTCGTCATCCCACGCGCCGGTGTGGATGTTGTAGAGCATGGTGCGTGAGGCGTTGGTCGCGTCGGTCGCGTGCACCTTCCCGCCCGTCAGACGCCACAGCAGGAATGTGTCCACGGTGCCAAACGCCAGCTTGCCGGCGTTGGCTGCCTCGCGGGCGCCTGACACGTTATCAAGCAGCCAGGCAACCTTGGTGCCGGAGAAGTAAGGGTCGACCACCAGGCCGGTCTTCGCGGTGATGGTGTCGGCATGGCCGTCCTGTTTGAGCTTGGCACAGAAGTCCGCGGTCCGCCGGTCCTGCCAGACGATCGCGTTGTGGATCGGCCGGCCGGTCTCCCGATCCCAGATGATCGTCGTTTCGCGTTGATTGGTGATGCCGATCCCGCGAACGGCGTTCGCGTCAACCTGCGCTAGTGCCTTGCGGCATACCTCGACCGTCGCGGTCCAGATGTCGTCGGGGTTATGTTCGACCAGCCCGGGCCGTGGATAGATTTGCGGCAGTTCCTGCGCGGCGGTTGCCAACGGCGTCCCACTCTGATCGAACACGATCGCCCGCGTACTTGTTGTGCCTTGGTCGATTGCCAGTATCAGCGCCACTTCCGTTCCCCATGACTTGGTCTTTGACACATCTTGCCGCTCATCCGAGCCACATGCCACAGTGATCGCACGCAAGGGATGGATGCCGCGAGTCATGCTGAAGAGAGCCGCCCTGGTCATGCTTTTGGCTTTGGGTCAGCCGGTCCACGCCGCCGACTTCACGGAAGCCGCCAGCGCCTTCGAGGCTGGCGATTTCGAAACGGCGCTCGACCTCTGGCAGCAGCTTGCCGAACTCGGCAACACCGCGGCCCAGAACAACCTCGGCTTCATGTACGAAAAGGGATTGGGTGTCCGCCCCAACCCGTTCACCGCCGCCGACTGGTATCGCCGGTCAGCCGATCAGGGAAACCCCGACGCCCAGGTGAACCTGGGGGTGCTGTACGCCACCGGTTTCGGGGTGCCGCAGGATCTGGTCGAGGCGCACAAGCTCTTCCACCGCGCCGCCGAGGCGGGAAACCTGAAGGCCAAGCAGGACCTTAGCAAGATCGTCCGGCTGATGAGCCCGGAACAGTTCGCCCTCGCCCGCCTCGACGAACGCGACACCCCGGCGCCACCGCCCGCGCCACCGGCCAAGCAGGAAGCGGCCGCCCTAGCGCCCGCGGAGAACACCGACGGTTGGCGCGTACAGCTTGCGTCGCTGACAGCACAGCGAGAGGCCGAGGCCGAGTGGGCGCGGTTGCGGCGGCAACACCGCATTCTTGCCGATCAGCGATCGCAGATTATGGAAGCGAAGCTGCCGAAGGGCACCTTCTACCGGGTGCAGATCGTCGGACTGGCGGATCGGGGCGCCGCCACAGCGATTTGCGAGACCCTGCAGCGGCAGAGTCAGGACTGTTTCGTCGTGCCGCCCGCCTAGTTCGTCGGGTCCGGAGCATCCGCTTCGGGCTCATCCTGCTGGATGTTGCCAAGGATGCCCTGGAACTGGTTCTGCACCTGCTCGATCAGCGATTCCAGATTGGCCACCGCGGCCTGACGCTGTTCAAGCTGCACCGATAATGCCGCCAGTGCGGCGGCGGCGCGCTCGCGTTCTTCCTTGGCTGCTTCCAGATCAGCCAACGCCGCCCGCCGCCCAACCTGCGCGGCGGCCTGCGCCGCTTCCGCAAGGGTCACGCGTGCGGCCATCGCCTCGGCAGCTTTTTCACGCTCGGCAACCTCAGCGTTCAGTGCGGCCAGTCGGGACTGGGCCTCAGCCTCGCGGGCACGGATCGAATCCAAGGATTCGTTCAATTGCCGGATCTCGTCTTCCGAGGCTGCCAGGCTCGTCCGCCGCTCGGCAATCTGCAGATCGACCGCGGCAAGTTCGGCGCGGACTTCGCCAAGCGCGGCTTCTTGCGTCGCCAACTCCTCACCGCCGGCATCGACGCGCTCCCGGACCGCCGCCTGCTCGGCTTGCAACAGCGCCAAGGCCTGCCGCAGCCCGTCACGCCGCCGCGTCAGCGCTTGTTCCTGCGCCGTTAGATCCTCAATTTCCTTTTCGAGATCCGCGCGCTCCGCCGTGGCATTGCCAACCGCCTCGGTCTGTTTGCGAAGTTCGCGGTCCGCCTGGTTCTTTTGCCGCACCAGGTCGGACAACTCCGCGACAACGCTCTTCACATTCTCCCGCCGGTCGGCGAGTTCGGCAGTGGTCTCGGCAAGACCGGTCGCAGCGTCGGCGGTCGCGGTTTCTTGCGCCTCTATTTGGGACTCGAGCGCCGCTAACGTCTC
The DNA here is from genome assembly GCA_028279245.1 of Alphaproteobacteria bacterium. Taxonomy (GTDB): domain Bacteria; phylum Pseudomonadota; class Alphaproteobacteria; order UBA6615; family UBA6615; genus JANQOE01. Next base: position 7,321 of record JANQOE010000050.1, on the reverse strand, counting down.
GCGCAGTTCCGCGGCACGCTGCACCTGCGCATCGATCTGTTCCGCCCGGCGCCCCTCTTCATCGCGCAGTTCCGCCAGACGAAGCTGCAGCGCATCGCGCTCGCTTGCGCGCTCCGTCAACGTCTCTTCCATCGCGGCGATCTCTTCCGCCAGAGAGAGGGATTTCCGTTGCGCGGCGAGCGCCTGGGCGTTTTCGATGTCGGCCTGCTGCAGCGCCGCGTCCCGCCGCGCAAGTGCCCGGTCGAGGCTCTCCCGCGCCACCTCCAGCCGATCCTCGAACTCCTGAAGCTCGGCCGACGCCAGCTTGACCGCACCATCTAAGGCCACCTGTCGTCCAACCGCCGCGGCCTCGGCCTCGGACGCGGCCAATGCCGCTGCTTCGGCATTCGCCTGGCGCTCGGTAAGGGCTTGCAGCCGTTCTTCGGACTGCTGCACCTGGGTTTGCAACGCCGAGAGAGTCTCTTCATGCGCGGCAGCGATCTCCGTCAATCGGGCCGCTTCCTCCCGCGCCGTTGCCAACCGCGCTGTCTCAGCCTCGGCCGCATCTAGTGCTGCATTGCGCCGCGCCAGCGCACTATCGAGGCTGGCCCGCACCGCATCGAAACGCAGGTTGAGATTGAGGACGGACAGTGCAATCTGCGCACGTTCCTTGCGCGCCAACTCGGCTTCGGTCTCCGCGTCAGCCCGCGCCTGCCGCGCCCGTTCGAGTTCGCCCCGGGCATTCGCCACATCAGCGCGAAGCTGCACCAGCGACTCCTGCAGGCTTTCCGCCTCTTCGAAAACGGCGAGTTCCTCGCGAAGCGTTTCGTTTTCGACCCGTAGCCGCTCGACTTCCTCGCGCAGGGTTTCCGCGCCGGCGGTTTGCGCTTGCGCCCGTCCGTAAAAATGCACCGAGCCCGCTGCCGAAAAAACGGTCAGCACGGCCAAAGCCGTCAACGCAACCCGCGTCCGCTGCGGCAGTATCGATGTAAACACAACCGTCATGTCACTCCCCGAGGCGCGGCAGTCCGCTAGCCGTCACCGACACTCCGTTTCGCGGAAGCACGCGTGTCACCGGATCGCTGGAACGCACGGACCAGGTCTTTCGCTGTCTGCACCTGGTCCTCCGTCATTAGATCTTGCAACAAGGCCCGGGCGTCGCGCGCGCCCTCGATCCCATCGCGCGTGGCCAGCTCGACCCACTTGAAGGCCTGTATGTAATCCCGTTGCACGCCGTCGCCGAGCCCATAACGCAGCCCTAACTCCAGTTGCGCACCGCCCTCCCCATTTTGCGCAGCCGCCTCGAGCCAATGCGCGGCCAATGTCGGGTCCTTTTGCACGCCGTCGCCAAGATCGTAGCGCCGCGCCAGTTCCAACTGCGCCGCGACCAGGCCCCTGCCCGCCGCCTCTTCCAACCACGCCAAGCCAGCGTCCGCATCAACCGGGCTATCGCTTCCCGCCAACAGCATTTGCGCCAGGCGGTACTGCGCATCAGCCGAGCCCTGTGCCGCGGCCTTCTCATACCAGCGCCGGGCCTCGGTCGCGTTGGCGACAACTTGGTCACCGAGGTCATAGATTCGCGCCAGATGCAGTTGCGCGCCCGCATGCCCGAGCAGCGCGGCGCGGCGATACCAGGTGAGCGCGGTGTCGATGTCCCGCGGCACCCCGTGGCCGTGCCAGTACAAGACGCCGAGGTTCCGCTGCGCCGCCGGATCACCATTCTCGGCGAGCGGCGCCCAGACAGCCCGCGCCGCGGCGTAGTCGCCACGGATATACGCGGCCATCCCGGCATCGGCGGATGCCGAAGACGCCGCCAAGGCAATGACCAACGCGAGGGGTGCCAGCAACTTGTTCACCGGCCCGATGATGAAGCCCACCGCCCCCTTGAGCAACGTTCCTCCGCCTGGGACCGGCCTGACGGGAATCTGACTATCTGGGTTAGTCCGTCAGTAGCAACGCGGTTGACCGAAGAGGCGCTGCCTAACCGAGTAGCATTGGCATGTTTCTCGCATGTACAATTGTGATGGAACAATGACAGAAGTTGTGCACAGTCGTTGATTAACCAACGATCGTCAGGGAAAGGAAAACCATGAAACAAGCTGTTAGCGCTCTCGCGACCGCCGGCTCGATTGCGTTCCTCGCATCGGCAGCGTCGGCCGCCACGCTCGACGACGTCCGCGCGAAGGGCTTTGTGCAGTGCGGAATCAATACCGGCCTCGCCGGCTTCGCATTCACCGATGACGCCGGCGAATGGGACGGCTTCGATGTGGCGTTCTGCCGCGCCGTCGCCTCGGCCATCTTCGGTGACGCCACCGCGGTCAAGTTTACGCCGCTGACCGGCAAGACCCGCTTTGAAGCGCTGAAATCCGGTGAAGTGGACGTGTTGTCTCGCAATACCACCTGGACGCTGTCGCGCGACGCCGACCTCGGCCTGACCTTTGTCGGCGTGAACTATTACGACGGTCAGGGCTTCATCGGCCGCAAGGCGCTGGGTGTGGGCAGCGCGACCGAGCTCGACGGCGCCTCGGTCTGCATTCAGACCGGCACGACCACCGAGCTGAACCTCGCCGACTTCTTCCGCGCCAACGATATGTCGTATGAGCCGGTGCCGATCGAGACCAACGAAGAGGCCCGCACCAGTTACATCGCCGAGCGCTGCGATGTGTACACGACGGACGCTTCGGGCCTCGCCGCCTCCCGCTCGACCTTCGAGAACCCGGACGACCATATGGTCTATCCGGAGATCATTTCGAAAGAGCCGCTTGGGCCGCTGGTTCGCCAAGGCGATGACGAGTGGGCCGACCTCATTCGCTGGACCCTCAACGTCATGATCAACGCCGAGGAATACGGCGTGAACTCCGGCAACGTTGAGGACTTGGCCGGTGGCACCGACAATCCAGAAATCAACCGGATGCTTGGTTCCGAAGGCAACATGCACGAAATGCTCGGCGTCGATCAGACCTGGGCTGTCAGCATCATCAAGAACGTTGGCAACTACGGCGAAGTGTTCGACCGCTATCTCGGCCCGGACACGCCGATCGCCCTGCAACGCGGCCTGAACGCGTTATGGACGGACGGCGGCATCCTCTACGCACCGCCGATCCGCTAGCTAAGATTGGGAGTGAGAGTACACAGCATGCTGTACTCTCACTCGCTTTCACCACTCAGAACGACCTGTTAGGCTAAGCCGATGTCGGTGGCCGAACTCAGCACCGGCGGCTTTGACATCCGGCGGTTGTGGACCGACCGGCGTTACCGCAGCCTGCTCTTTCAATTGGCGACGCTGGTGGTGCTCGGCGTCTTCATTGTTCTCATCGTCAATAACGTAATCCAGAACCTGGCGGCAATTGGGGTCAACTATGGGTTTGGCTTCCTGTCGCAGCCAGCCGGCTACGACATCAACCAGCAGCTGATCCCGTACGATTCGACCTCGACCCATGGCAGGGCGGCTGTCGTCGGGCTACTCAACACCCTGCTGGTTGCGATCTGCGGCATCGTTCTGGCGACAATTCTCGGCTTTATTTTCGGTGTCGCGCGGCTCTCTCCCAACTGGCTGATCGCCCGGATCATCACCGTCTATATCGAGGTGACGCGCAACGTTCCGCTGCTCCTGCAGATCCTGCTTTGGCATGCGGTGATCATTCAGCTTCCGACGGCGCGTGACGCCATCTCGTTCTCCGACACGATCTTCCTGTCGAACCGCGGGCTGACCGTTCCGGCGCCAATTTTCGGAGATGGCTTCAGTCTGGTACCGATCGCCTTCATGGCGGCGATCGCCGCGGCAATCGTCTTTGCCAAATGGGCAAAACGGGAGCAGGAAAAAACCGGCAAAATCTATCCTGTCTTCACCATCAATACGGCGATCATCCTCGGCTTGCCGGTCCTCGCATTCCTTGCGGCGGGATCGCCGTTGAGTTGGGAAGTCCCGGAGATGGGGCGCTTCAATCTGCGCGGCGGAATCCCACTCCGCCCGGAGTTTGTTGCGATGTGGGCCGCCCTGTCGTTCTACACGGCAGCCTTCATTGCGGAGATCGTCCGCGCCGGCATTCAGTCCGTACACCGGGGACAAACCGAAGCCGCATATTCCCTGGGTCTGCGACCAAATCGGACCATGCGGCTGATCATCATCCCGCAAGCCCTGCGCGTTATCGTCCCGCCGCTGACCAGCCAGTATCTGAACCTCACCAAGAACTCATCCTTAGCGATCGCTATTGGCTACATGGACATCACGGCCACACTTGGCGGCATCACGCTGAACCAGACCGGACAGGCGATGGAGGCGGTTATGCTGATGATGTCGGTCTATCTCAGCATAAGCCTGCTCACGTCGATCTTCATGAACTGGTACAACCGCCGCATCAGGTTGGTCGAACGGTAGGCGCGCAGCATGGCCAACACCTCATACGAAGTCGGCAAACACCCCGACCTGCCACCGCCTGTCGCCACGGTCGGCGTGGTGGGATGGGTCAGGACCAATCTCTTCTCGTCATGGATCAACGCGCTGCTGACCGTGGGCGCCATCGCGCTCATCGTTTACGTCACGACCGGAATCTACGGTTGGGCCTACCTGCGTGCGGATTTTGCCGGCGAGAGCCGCTTCGACTGCACCAGCGGCGGCGCCTGTTGGGCGCTGATCGGCGCCCGCTTTAGTCAGTTTATCTACGGGTTCTATCCAGTCGAACTCCGCTGGCGCGTCAATCTGGCGTTCGTGTTGCTGTTCGTCGCCCTCTGGCCGCTGTTATTCACCAACGCCCCGTTCCGCCGCTACACCCTTTGGTTCAGCGCGGCCTATCCGATCATCGCCTACATCCTGATCATGGGCCGCTTCGGCCTCGAGCCCGTCGAAACGGCGAAGTTCGGCGGCATGATGTTGACGATGATTATCGGCGTCACTGGGATTGCCGCATCTCTGCCTCTCGGCATCTTGCTGGCGCTCGGCAGACGGTCCGACATGCTGCTCATCCGGATCCTGTCGGTGGGTTTCATTGAGTTCATTCGCGGCGTGCCGCTGATCACCCTGCTGTTCGTCGCGTCGACCCTGCTGAATTTCTTCCTGCCGCCCGGCACCTTCTTCGACTTGCTGCTGCGCGTGCTGATCATGGTGACGCTGTTCTCCGCCGCCTATCTGGCCGAGGTCATCCGCGGCGGCCTGCAGGCCATTCCCCGCGGTCAGGAGGAAGCCGCCAGCGCACTGGGCCTGAGCTACTGGAAGAGCATGTATCTCATCATCCTGCCGCAGGCGCTGAAGATCTCGATCCCCGGGATCGTCAACTCCTTCATCGCTCTGTTCAAAGACACCACACTCGTGTCGATCATTGGCCTGCTGGACCCGATTGGCATTGGCCGCGCCGCGCTGGCCGATAGCAAGTGGCAGGGTCTGGGGCCGGAGGTCTATGTCTTTGTCGCGATCCTGTTCTGGATCTGCACCTTCGCCATGTCGCGATATTCCATCTACCTCGAACGCAAGCTCGAAACGGGCCACGCGAGTTAGGAGACCAGCGATGACCCTTGCGGAAAACTTCGAGACCGTCCGATCGTCCCAGTCCAACGAAGTGCTGATCCACATCAACAGCATGCACAAATGGTTCGCGGCGTTCCATGTCCTCAAGGACATCGACCTGACCGTCTACAAAGGCGAGAGGATCGTCGTTTGCGGGCCGTCGGGGTCCGGCAAGTCGACAATGATCCGCTGCATCAACGCCCTCGAACCGTTTCAGCGCGGCACCGTGACAGTCGATAACATCGAGCTGACCGACGATCTGAAGCGCATCGACGAGGTGCGGCGTGAAGTCGGCATGGTGTTCCAGCAGTTCAATCTCTTCCCCCATCTGACGGTGCTGGAGAATTGCACCCTCGGGCCGATCTGGGTCCGCAAAATGCCGAAGGACGAGGCGGAGGAGATCGCGATGAAGTATCTCACTCGCGTCAAGATCCCGGAGCAGGCCAGCAAATACCCGGGACAGCTCTCCGGCGGCCAGCAACAGCGTGTGGCCATCGCCCGTGCGCTATGCATGAGCCCAAAGGTCATGCTGTTCGACGAACCGACCTCGGCCCTCGATCCGGAGATGATCAAGGAAGTGCTAGATGTCATGGTCACCCTGGCCGAAGACGGCATGACCATGATCGTCGTCACCCACGAAATGGGGTTTGCGCGGAAAGTCGCGGATCGCGTGATCTTTATGGACGGCGGCGAGATCATCGAGCAGAATACGCCCGATCAATTCTTCGAAAATCCGCAGTCCGACCGCACGAAGCTGTTCCTCAGCCAGATTCTGAGTCACTGACTGCGGCCGACCACCGCCAAGACGTGGAGGAAGCAGTATGGCACCCGTGAAATGGGGCATCATCAGCACGGCCGATATCGGCGTCGCTAAGGTCATCCCCGGCATGCTCCAGTCCGACAAGCTGGAGATCACCGCAATCAGCTCTCGCGATTTGTCGAAGGCGGAAGCCGCCGCCAAACAGTTGGGCATCCCGAAGGCTTACGGCTCCTACGAAGAGATGCTGGCCGACCCGGAGATCGAAGCCGTCTACAACCCATTGCCGAACCACCTGCACGTGCCGCTGACCGAGCAGGCAGCGGACGCCGGCAAACACGTCTTATGCGAAAAACCGATCTCTTTGGACGCACCGGAAGCCGAAAAACTCATCGCCGCGCGCGATCGCAACAAGGTGCTGATTCAGGAAGCCTTCATGGTCCGCAGCCACCCGCAATGGCTCCGCGCCCGCGACCTTGTGCGCGAAGGCCGGATCGGCGACCTGCGCGCCGTCCAGGCGCTGTTCAGCTACTTCAACCGCGACCCGAACAACGTGCGCAACATGGCGGACATCGGCGGCGGAGGGCTGTACGACATCGGCTGCTACCCAATCACCACCTCGCGTTTCATCTTCGAGGAGGAGCCCACGCGGGTCGTCGGTCTGATGGAACGGGATCCCGACTTCAAAACCGACCGGCTGCTCAGCGGCATCATGGACTTCCCCAAGGGCCAGGCGAGCTTCCTGGTCTCGACGCAGATGGTGAACTATCAGCGCGTGCACATCTGCGGCACCGAGGGACGCATCGAGATCCAGATCCCGTTCAACGCGCCGCCGAAGGAACCCTGCAAGATCTTCATCGACGATGGCAGCAAGCACGGCGACGTATCCCGCGAGACCGAAACCTTTGACGTAGTCGACCAGTATCAAGTCCAGGGCGAACTATTCTCCGAAGCCGTGCGCGGCAACCGCTCCCAGATACTCTCGTTGGAGAACTCCATCGCCAACATGAAGGTGATCGACGCCATGTTCCGCTCGGCGGAAACCGGCGGCTGGAGCGACGTCTAGCTTAGATCGCTAGGGAAAA
>JANQOE010000048.1 GCA_028279245.1 Alphaproteobacteria bacterium | reverse complement strand
CCAAGGGGTAGCCCGCTGCCGATCCCCAAGGAAGCTTCCAAACGCGGCATCCGGAATGTCACCGCCGGGCAGCGGCGCCGTGCCGGTCCATGATCCATTCGAGAAACCGAGGGCCGGCCGCAACTTCTCGAGCGCCGCTTCCGCCAGTGTGCGGTAGGTCGTGATCTTGCCCCCGAACACATGTAGCGCCGGCGCCTGTCCGCCGACGTCGTCGAGCTCCAACACATACTCACGGCTCGCCGAGGAGGCGTCGCCACCTGCCTCGTCATACAAGGGGCGAACGCCGGAGTAGGTCCAAACGACATCGGCCGGTTCGATCTTGCTCCGAAAGTACTGGTTCACCGCACTACACAGATACTGCGTCTCGTCCGCCGAGATTTCGACCGCGCCTGGATCACCGTCGTAGTCGACGTCGGTCGTGCCGATCAGCGTGAAGGCTCGTTCGTATGGAATGGCGAAGACAATACGCCGATCCGGATTCTGGAAGATGTACGCCTTGTCATGCGGGAACAGGCGCGGCACGACGATATGGCTGCCTTTGACCAGCCGCAAATCAGCCGCCGTGTTCCGCCCGCCGCTGCGCGCATACACGCCACCGGCCCAAGGGCCACCCGCATTCACCACCGCCCGTGCCCGGACCTCAAAGGTCTGCATCGAGGCCAAGTCCCGCAACGTGACGTCCCAGGTTGCCCCATCGCGCCGTGCCCCAACGAACTCCGTCCGCACCCGGATCTGAGCGCCCCGCTCCGCCGCGTCCATTGCGTTCAGCACCACCAGGCGCGCGTCTTGGACCCAACAGTCGGAGTACACGAAGCCCTTTGCGAACTTCGGCTCCAGCACGCTGTCATGCGGCGCCGCCCGCAGATTGACGGTCTCGGTTGGCGGCAGCAGTTTGCGGCCGCCGATGTGGTCGTAGATGAACAAGCCCAGCCGGACGAACCAAGCCGGCCGCAGCCCGCCCGCATGCGGCAAGACAAAGCGCATCGGCCAGATGATGTGCGGCGCGATACGGAGCAGCACCTCCCGCTCCATCAGCGCCTCGCGCACCAGCCGGAACTCATAGTGTTCCAGGTAGCGAAGTCCACCATGGATCAGTTTGGTCGATGCGGACGATGTGCCGCCGCCCAGGTCGCCTTTCTCGCAAAGCAGCACCGACAGGCCGCGCCCCGCGGCGTCTCTGGCGATCCCGCAGCCATTGACGCCGCCGCCGACGACCAGCAGGTCGAGGGTCGGCGTTGCGGCCGCGTCCATCAGGCCGCCAGTACGAATTCGTCCGAAGCTTGGTCGAGCACCATCAGCTTTCCAGTGCCGATATCGAAGTAGGCCGCCTGCAAGGAGAGCTCCCCGGCGGCCTCTCGTTGGGAAACAGTAGGGTAGGACCGCAGGTTGGCAACCGAGCGGCGCAGCGAGGTAAGCTCGAGCGCCTGCTGCTGGTCCTCCACCGGGGCACCCGGTAGCTTGCCTTTAACCTCATCGCGGGCCGGCGCAAGCAGCGACGTCCATTGGCGCACGGAATCCAATTCGCTCGATTTGTCGTCATCGCGCAGGCAGAACCGTACGCCGCCACAGTCGGCGTGGCCCATCACCACAATCGTTTCGACCTTCAACCCGCTCACGGCGTATTCGATAGCCGCGCGCGTCTCGACGTAGTTCTTGTGGTCGTCCGCGTGCGGCACCAGGTTGGCCACATTGCGCACGGTAAACAGCTCCCCGGGGCCGGCTTGGAAGATCTGCGCCGGCGTCGCGCGGCTGTCGCAGCAGGAGATAATCATCACCTTCGGCGCCTGACCATGGGCCAGTGACCGGTACGTGTCGGCTTCATCCGGATAGCGCTCGGCGAAAAAGCGCCGGTATCCGTCTAGCAGGCCGTCGAACGAATGCATGCCGCCATGTCCGCTACGCTGGAGGCCAGGCCTCCAAGAAGTCCTCGACCACCGGGCGTCGGCCTTTGTCGGGCGCCGACTCTGTCGGGGTGCCGATGTACATGAAGCCGACGATATGGTCGGTCGGCGCCAGACCCAACGCCTCCTTCACGCTCGGGTCATAGGCCGGCTGGCCCGTCCGCCAGAAACAGCCGAACCCCAAGGCATGGGCCGCGAGCGAGATGTTTTGCGCCGCCGCGGCAGCGGAGGCCACTTGCTCAACCTCCGGGATCTTCGGGTGCTGGGGGTCGGTCCGCGCGGCGGCTACGATGATCAATGGCGCGCGCAGCGGTTTGCCGCGTTCGTTTTCAACCGCCGCCGCGGGGGTTCCGGGAATTCTTGCGGCCAGGGCGCGGGCCAAAACATCGCCGAATCGGGCGCGCGCATCGCCTTCGATCGTCAGGAAGCGCCAGGGCCGCAGCATCCCATGATCGGGGGCACGGAGCGCACTCCGCAGAATCGTCTGCACCGCCTCCGCATCCGGTCCGGGCGCGCCGAGGCGCGGCAGTGAGGCTCTCGTCGTCAGGGCTTCAATGGCGTCCATAAGACGGCTTTGTACATGAGTTGCCGCCTCAGACAAGATTTGGCCCGGCCGCTGTCGCCCCGAAACCAGCCAGTCAGCCAGGAGAAGGGGGCCGCGACTGACCGGCGCAGCCCCCAGGATTCGCCGATGCTGTTACCGCGCGGCGACCACAATCTCGCTCTGCGGTGGCAGCAGAGCAAACAGATGGACGTGGGACTTGTTGCCGAACTCACCCGGCAGCCCGCCATAGGTCTTGCCGTCGCTGTGATAGGCGATCGCAAGTCCGGCGGCCAACTGATCGGCACCGCCCTGCAGGCACGGCTCGAACGAGACCTTGTAGGTCGCATCGCCCCCGGCGTCCGCAACGAAGATCGACTCCGAACCGTCGCGCTTGCCGACCGGCAGGTCGTAGGTGGAGAAGGGCTCGGTAAACGGCACCGGCAGGTAGAAGTTCCACATCGTATAGACGCCGTTTGGCACCAGATTGTCGAAGGTGGCGTCGATGGTGGCGGCGCCGTCGTCACAGGTGTAGTGCACCGTGCCGTTGGCGCTGAGCCACTCACCCAGCGTGAAGCCGAGCGCCTGTCCCTTCTGGTGAGGGCCGTTGGCCGCCGGGTTCGCCGGGTCGTGGTAGACTTGCTTGGCGGTTGTGAACACCGGGGCGTCCATGAAGTCCGCCGCGTCCTCCGTCGTCACGCGGAACACCTCCGAGGAGCCCGCCATACGCTCCACGAATACATCCTGCTCGATCATCTCCGCGCGAAGGTGATCGACCAGTTGCAGTTCGAGTTTCACGGGCTCCGCCTGCGCGAGACCGGCGCTGCCAGCGATCAACAAGGCGGAAATTGAGGTTGCTGCCCTTATCATCGTCGTGAAGTTCCTTCTTTGGGGTGAAGGCCGCCCCCCCGGCGCGGCACGATGGCGCGGAAAATCACGCGTCGGTGGTCCGGTGGCTGTGATGGAAATCACGTCCAATGGGCGTTTTTCCGGTCCGGATGGCCCAATTCTCGAATCAACTCTTTGCTAAGACGAATGGACTAGTTTGGGCCGATGTCCACCGCTGTTGTCTCCACCAGTCTGAGGGCACGCCCATGTTGGCCGTGATCGGCGCTATGGCCGAGGAAGTCGCGCTCTTGAAGGCCGACCTTGTCGTCGGCCGGACCGAGCGCCATGCCGGCATCGATGTTATCCATGGCTACTACCAGGGCGTCGAACTCGTGCTCGCCCAATGCGGCATCGGCAAGGTCAACGCGGCCATCTGCGCCCAGATGCTGATCGACCGCTACGAGCCTCGCTCCCTCATCTTCAGTGGAGTGGCTGGTGGGCTCTTGCCGAACATGCGGGTCGGCGACATCGTCATCGCCAGCAACGTTGTACAGTACGACATGGATCTGACCGCTTTCGGCCGGCGCCACGGCGAGTTGCCGGGCCGCGACCGGATGATCGAGTCCGACCCCGCCCTAGTCCAGGCCGCTGCCGACGCCTTTGACGCGGCGTTCGAAGGGGTCGAAAACGGCCCCAATCTCATGCTGGGCACCGTCGCATCCGGCGACAAGTTCGTCCAAGACAAGGATACGCTGCGTTGGTTGCAGCGCGAGTTCGCGGCCTTCGCGACCGAAATGGAAGGCGCGGCGGTCGGTCATACGTGCAGTCTGAACGACGTGCCGTTTGTCGTCATCCGCGGCTTGTCGGACACCGCTGGCGCATCGGCCTCGTCCGATTTTGCCGCGAACCTGGCGATGGTTTGCCGCAACTGCTTTGATCTGCTGGAGAAGCTGATCCCCGTGGTCGGCCACCTGCCGGTCGAAGTCGAAACCGATCCGGCGGCGACCACGGCCAAGCCCAACTAGCGGCGCCCGGCCGGGCTTGACCCGGCTCGTGTTAGCGCGTGAATTCTCCGGATGTTTCAGTACGACAGCGCCACTGTTTCGCGCGCGCGCCTTGCGGTCGCCACGATCTTCTTGATAAGCGGCTTCGTTATGGGCAGTTGGGCGCCCCACATCGCGCTCGTTAAGGAACGGCTCGGACTCAGCCCAGGCGCCCTTGGCCTGGTCTTGCTGGCGATGGCCGCCGGCGCCGTCCTGGCGATGCCGTTGGCCGGCTCTTTGATCACCCGGTTCGGCAGTGCGGCGGTGACCCATGTCTTGGCGGTCGCCAATTGTCTGCTCCTGCCGTTTCCGGTCTGGGCGCTAAGTGTCCCGCAACTCGTTCTAGCCCTATTCGTGTTCGGCGCATCGATTGGGGCATTGGACGTCGCCATGAACGCGCATGGTGTTGCGGTCGAGAAGCGGCTGCCCCGCCCAACCATGTCCGCCCTACACGGCAGTTGGAGCCTTGGTGGTTTGGCGGGTGCCGGACTGGCCGGGTTGCTGCTCGGTTTGATGACGGCGTCGGTTCATATCGCCGTCGCCGCGGTCCCGGCGGCCCTCGTTGTGGCCGTCGCCGGACGGTATCTCCTGGCCAAGGTAGACGTCGGCCAGCCAGGTGCCTGGCGGGTCTCGATCCCGCGGGGTGCCGCGCTGGCCCTCGGGGCGCTCGCCTTTCTGGTGCTGCTGGGCGAGGGCGCCGTTCTCGATTGGAGCGCCGTGTACATGCGAACGGTTTTGTCGGCCGACGCGACGCTGGCCGCGATGGGCTACGCCGCGTTCGCCGGGACAATGGCCTTCGGCCGCTTTGCCGGCGATCGTTTGCGCACGCGGATGGGCGCTGTCCGCCTGGTGAGGGTTAGCGCGTTGTTGGCGGCGGTTGGTCTTGGCACGGGTCTCGCGGCCGGCAATGCATTTGCTGCAATTGCCGGCTTTGCCTGCGCCGGCCTTGGTTTTGCCAACCTGATCCCGGTGTTGTTCAGCGCCGCTGGCCGGCTCCCCGGCCAGACGCCCGGCGCCGGTATCGCCGCGGTCGCGACGATGGGCTATGCGGGGTTTCTCGCGGGCCCGCCCTTGATCGGCTTCGTCGGCGACGTGTCGAACATGGCGGTCGCCCTGGCAATGGTCCCGCTGGCCTGTCTCGTCGTCGGCCTCGCCGCATTCGTCGCCCGCGCCGCCGACGCTCAGGTGACCCAGCAGTCCGTGCCATCCCACGGCCTGTCGGACGAAACCACGCCGAACGCATGACGAAGCAGCAGCCGGGGATGACCTACGACGAGTTCAACAACTTCTGCCGGGCGTTGCCCGCGACCACCCATGTGG
>JANQOE010000034.1 GCA_028279245.1 Alphaproteobacteria bacterium | reverse complement strand
GTTGATCAGCAGCCCGGCCTGGCGGGCGGCGATGATGGCGGCGCCGAGGTCGACGCCTGGGACCGAACGGCCGGAGCCTTTGCCGACGCCGTCGTCGACCGAGACGACAATCGACGGGCGGTCGGTGCGGTCCTTAATGCGGGAGGCGACGATGCCGATGACGCCGGGGTGCCAGGCGTCGCCGGCAACTAGGACCAGCGGATCGCCTTTGCGTTCGCTGAGGGCTTGTTCGGATGCTTCTTCCTGGACGGCGGCTTCGATTTCGCGGCGTTCGGCGTTGAAGGCGTCGAGTTGTTGCGCCATGGTGAGGGCTTCGCCCTGGTCGCGGGCGGTGAGCAGGCGGGCGCCGAGGTCGGCCTGCCCGACGCGGCCGCCGGCGTTGACGCGCGGGCCTAGGATGTAGCCGAGATGATAGGCGTTGGGCGCTTCGTGCAGACCGGCAACATCGCTCAATGCGGCGAGGCCGATGTTGGCGCGGCGGGCCATGACGCGCAGGCCTTGGGTGACAAAGGCGCGGTTCAAGCCGGTGAGCGAGACGACATCGCACACGGTGCCGAGGGCGACCAGATCGGTGAGCGCCAACAGGTCTGGCTCCTGGCGCGACGTGTACCAGCCGGCGGCGCGCAGATGACGGTTGACGGCGACAGCCAACAGGAAGCTGACACCGACAGCGGCGAGGTGGCCGAGGCTGCGGTCTTCGTCGAGGCGGTTCGGATTGACGATGGCGTAACCCGGGGGCAGCGACGGTTCGGCGGCGTGGTGGTCGATGACGATCAGGTCGAGGCCGGCTTCCTGCGCGGCGGCCAGGGGTTCGAAGGCGGTGATGCCGCAATCGACGGTGACGATGACCTTGGCGCCCTCGGCACGGAGGCGCAGCAAGGCCGGGGCGTTGGGGCCGTAACCCTCGGTCAGCCGGTCCGGGATGTAGATGCGGAGGGGGGCGCCGACCGCGGCGAAGAAACGCGCAAGGACCGCCGACGAGGTGGCGCCGTCGACATCGTAGTGGCCGAACACGGCGATCTGCTCGCCATCGACGACGGCAGCGGCGAGGCGTTCGGCGGCGCGGTCCATGTCTTTGAGGACGGCCGGATCGGGCAGTTGGGTGCGGAGGCGTGGGGCGAGGAAGGAGTCCGCGTCGTCGAGGCAGATACCGCGCGCCGCCATGATGCGGCCGACCAACTCCGGCAGGCCGAGGCGTTGGGACAGCATCAGGCCGGCGCGGTCATCCCCGCCGCGCAGGCGCCATCGTTTGCCAGTGAGTGAGTTCTCGACGCCGAGAAACGCCGTCAACGACCAAACGGTCCAGACTTGCGGGCGAAGTTGTGACGGGCCTCGACCAGCCGCACGGTGCCGGACTTGGAACGCATGATGATCGAATGGGTGCTGGCGTGGCTGCCGGAACGGCGGACGCCGCGCAGCATGGTGCCGTCGGTGACACCGGTGGCGGCGAACATGACGTCGCCCTTCGCCAGATCGTTCAGGTGATACACCTTGCTTTCGTCCGTAATGCCCAACTTCTCCGCGCGGCCGCGTTCGTCGTCGTTGCGGAAGATCAGCTTGCCCTGCATCTGGCCGCCGATGCAGCGCAGCGCCGCGGCCGCCAACACACCTTCCGGCGCACCGCCACTGCCCAGGTAGATGTCGATGCCGCTGTCGGGTTGGGAGGTGGCGATGACCGCGCCGACGTCACCATCGGATATCTGCATGATTCGGGCGCCGGCGTCACGAACCTCGGCGATCAATTGCTGATGGCGCGGGCGGTCGAGCACGCAGACGACGAGGTCCGAGATGTCGACCCGTTTGGCCAGGGCCAATGACTTCAAGTTCTGGCGGGGCGAAGCGTTGATGTCGACGAGGTCGGGCGGCAGGCCGGCGCCGACGGCGATCTTCTCCATATAAACGTCGGGTGAGTTGAGAAAGCCGCCATGTTCGGCCATGGCGATGACCGCCATCGCGTTGGAACCGCCCTTCGCGGTGATGGTGGTGCCTTCGAGGGGATCGAGGGCGATGTCGAGTTTCAACCCACCGGCGCCGACTTCCTCACCAATGTAGAGCATCGGCGCTTCGTCGCGTTCGCCCTCACCAATGACGACGGTGCCGTCGATGTTGAGACCGTTGAGCGCGGTGCGCATGGCCTCGACCGCAGCAGCATCGGCCTGACGTTCGTCGCCGCGGCCCATCCATTGGGCGGCGGACAGCGCAGCCGCTTCGGTAACCCGCACCGCCTCCAACGCGAGGTTGCGGTCCATATGCTTTAAGTCGGCCACTGATCTCCCCCTCAGCTTGTGTTCGGTGCCGGGCGCGCGGTACCGGTCACCGGCGCACTAACTAGCATATCTCAGTCCGCATCTCCGCGAACATTCGAGCCCCGAACACGACGGAATCGGTAATTCGGTGACCACGGTGGGACCCGCACCGCACCACTCAGTATGGGGTGCTTGTGGATAAGTTACAGATTATCCAGTGAGAATGTTGTTTCTCCTTTTGCGGGTTTCTTCTTTCGTGGTTACACTTTCTTTCTACTCTACCCTGGCATGTGTGCAATGCTTTTGGGGGAGCAACATGCGAACCAACTCGGCCCTACTTGTGGCTATCGCAGTCACAGCAACCGCCTGCGCCGCTACTGATCGTGACGTTTTCATCGAACAAGGTGCAACCAAGCTCGGAGGAGCGGAGATTGTCGACCTAGTAAAAGGCAACTCTCTGCAGGGCGCTGACTTCGTTTCATACTATTCGGATGATGGCGCCAAAATCGTCAAGCTGGGCAACGGATCGACCGTGTACCGGACGTGGCGGGTAGCTGACGATGGCAGTTTCTGCGAGACACTAGTTCGAAACAATCGTGAAGTCTGCGAGAGCAACTACTATGCCCTCGATGGAGAGCATAAGGCCTTTCGGCCAAATGGCGGATCGATCGACTTCGACGTGGTGAATGGTAACCGTGTCGGAATTCGTCGGCTCACTGGAGAAGAGGTTGAGGCCGTCTTCACAAGCGCCCGCGAGGATTTCAAGGGCGTGAATAACCCCGGCGTAACAGCCGTTGGCGAGTGGTCGCCTGAGGGACAGCTGGTTGCCAGGTGGAAGTCACGGAACAACTCGGGAGAGGTGAACGGCCAGTTGTTCATCGAGAACAACATGCGGTGCATCACTTTTGAACAAGACCTTGATCCAAATCCGGAATGCACCTGGGTCTTCACAACCGACAAGGACGACACGTTCGTCTCTGTTCTGCCGAACGGCAAGGTTCACGGAACACATGCCATTTCACCGTTGAACTAGCCTCTACAGGTGTTGGCCATCCGGGTACTTGCGACGGGGTGGCCAACTCTATGTCGGCGATGTGGTCCCGGGCGCCTAGAGTTCCTCAATTCTTATCATATGCGGCGGTTCGACCACCGCGCTTAGTTGGGCAATCTGGTCGAGGGCGCGGCGCATCTGCGCCTCTTCCGTTGTATGGGTGGTGAGCACCACCGGCACACCTTCGGTCGGCGAGCGGCCGCGTTGCAGCATGGATTCGATGGACACCGCCTCGTCGCGGAAGGCGGCGGAGATGTCGGCGATGACGCCGGGCTGATCCAACACGTTGAGGCGGATGTAATAGGCGCCGCGGTGGCGGTCCATCGGTAGCAGGGTGGCGCGGTTCAACGAGGTGGCCGGTACCGAGAAGGTGGGTACGCGCTGGCCGCGGGCGATGTCGACAAGATCGGCAACCACGGCGGACGCAGTCGGGCCGCCGCCGGCGCCCCTGCCCTCGTACAAGGTGTCTTCGACAAAGTCGCCCTGGGCGATGACCGCGTTGTAGACGCCATCGACATGGGCGATGGGTTTGTCGGTGTCGACCATGCAGGGGTGGACGCGCTGTTCCAACCCGCGTTCGGTGAGACGGGCGCTGCCGAGCAGCTTGATGCGGTAGCCGAGTTCGCCGGCGAACTCGATGTCGATGGGGGTGACACCGCGAATGCCTTGGACATAGACCGCGTCGTAGGCGAGCTCCGTGCCGAAGGCGAGGCTGGCGAGCAGCGAGAGTTTGTGGGCGGCGTCGATGCCGTCGACATCGGTGCTGGGGTCGGCCTCGGCAAAACCGAGGGCTTGGGCTTCGGCGAGCACGTCGTCGAAGCTGCGCCCGGTCTCGCGCATCTCGGTCAGGATGTAGTTGCAGGTGCCGTTGAGGATGCCATAGACGCGGTCGACGACATTGCCGGCCAGGGCTTCGCGTAGCGCCTTGACGATGGGTACGCCGCCGGCGACCGCGGCCTCGAAGTTGAGGGCGACGCCGGCCTGTTCCGCCGCTTGGGCCAGGGCGGTGCCGTGGCGGGCAAGCAAGGCTTTGTTGGCGGTGACGATGTGCTTGCCGGCGGCGATGGCGGCCTGGCAGGTCGCGAGGGCCGGACCATCCTCGCCGCCGATCAGCTCGACGACCACGTCGGCCTCGGCCTCCCGGGCCATCTGCACGGCGTTGTCGTACCAGGCATAGCCGGCGACATCGATCCCACGGTCCTTGTTGCGGTCGCGGGCCGATACGGCGACGACCTCCAAAGCACGGCCGCAACGGCGCAACAACAGCTCATGCTGTTTGGCGAGCAGTTGCACGGTGCCGGCGCCGACGGTACCGAGGCCGGCGACGGCGATGCGCAGGGGCTGGCTCATTCCGCGGCGACCTGCGTTTCGTCCACCGGGGCGGCTTCCGTTTCCGCGAGGAAGCGGGCCATGTTGCGGGCGGCCTGGCGAATGCGTTGCTTGTTCTCGACCAGGGCAATGCGGACGAAGCCTTCGCCATGTTCGCCAAAGCCGACGCCGGGCGCGACCGCCACCTTCGCCTCTTTCAGTAACAACTTCGAGAACTCCAGGCTGCCGAGGTTACTGAACCGCGGCGGCAACGGCGCCCAGGCGAACATGGTCGCCGGCGGCGCGGGGACTTGCCAGCCGGCGCGGGCCAGACCGTCGATCAGGACATCGCGGCGCTGGCGATAGGTTTCGCGGGCGGCATCGACGCAGTCCTGCGGGCCGTTCAGTGCGGCGGTGGCGGCGACCTGGATCGGCGTGAAGGCGCCGTAGTCGAGATAGCTCTTCACCCGCGACAGCGCAGCAATCAGCTCCCGATTGCCGGCGGCGAAACCGATGCGCCAGCCGGGCATCGAGTAGGTCTTACTCATCGAGGTGAACTCGATCGCGATGTCCTTAGCGCCGGGGATCTGCAGAATCGATGGCGGCGGCGTGCCGTCGAAATAGATCTCCGCATAGGCCAGGTCCGACATGACGAAGATGTCGTGGCGCCGGCAGAACGAGACGACCTCACCATAGAAGTCGAGGTCGGCGACAAACGCCGTCGGGTTGGACGGATAGTTGATGATGACGGCGATCGGTTTCGGCACTGAGTGGATCACCGCCCGCTCGAGCGCTTCGAGGAAGGCCGGACCGGGTTCGACCGGGATGTAGCGGACGGCACCGTCGGCGATGATGAAGCCGAACTGGTGGATCGGATAGGACGGGTTCGGCACCAGGGTGACGTCACCGGGGGCGGTGATGGCCTGGGCCAGGTTGGCGAGGCCCTCCTTGGAGCCGAGGGTGACGATGGCCTCGCTCTCCGGGTCGAGTTCGACGCCGAAACGGCGGTCGTAGTAGCCGCAGAGGGCGCGGCGCAGGCCGGGGATACCGCGGGAATTGGAGTAGCGGTGGGTGCGCGGATCGCGAGCGGTTTCCGCCAGCTTGTCGACGATGTGGGCCGGGGTCGGAAGGTCCGGGTTGCCCATGCCGAAGTCGATGATGTCGTCGCCGGCCGCGCGGGCCCGGGCCTTCATCGCGTTCACTTCGGCGAAGACGTAGGGCGGAAGCCGCTTGATGCGGTGGAAATCGTGAGCCATGGGAATCGTGTTCAGGTGGTGATCGGGCGGCGCAGCCTGACGTCAAAACGTGGCCAAAAAAGCACGGATGTTCTAACGAAATGCGGCACCCGCCGCGAGCCTATTCTAGCGAATGAGGTACAACTCGGCCCGCCGATTGCCGGCCTCCCCAGTTGCCGCTGACTCGCGATACAGCGGTTCCTGATCCGACTTGGCCTCGACGATGACGTTGCGCGGGTCCATGCCGGACTGGACGAGGGCCCCGGCCACGGCGTTGGCGCGGCTGATCGACATCTCCAGATTGCCAAGCTGACGGCGGACGGAATCACCGGCGCCGCGGCCACTGCTGTGGCCGACGACCTTGATGGCGGCGCCTTGCTGCTGGGCAAAGGCGGCGGCTTGCCGGAGGATTTCCCGGTCGTTCCCGTCCAAGTTGGCCGAGCCGTGGGCGAACTGGATCGTTGCCAGTGGTGTTTCGAGACCGGCGGCGATGGCCGGCGGGGTTGGCGCGGGGGTCCGGTCGGCCGGCGGAATGGCGGCGAGTTGTGGCGGTTCGGGCGCTGCGGTCGGCGGCGGATTGCTGTCCGGTCGGCTGGCGAGTGCTGGCGGTTCCGGTGCGGCCGGCGCTGAGGGGGCCGTGGCGACCGCAGGCTGAACCGGCGGCGCGGGTGGTGGTGGCGGCGGGTCGGCCTTGGCGAGGGCGTCGGCCGGGGCCGGCTGCTCCGAAGCCTGGGGCGGGGCCTTGGTGCCGGCGGCCAGACCGGTGGTGGGACTGGCGGCCGGTGCGGCCGAACTGCCGGGGCTTGGTGGCGGCGTGACCTCCTGCGTGGTCTCGCGGGAGCGGACAACCTCGTCGGTGTAGCGGGCGTTGCCACGGTCCGACACCAGACCTTCCAAGACACGCTGGCGGATCTCGCGCGGTGTCG
>JANQOE010000016.1 GCA_028279245.1 Alphaproteobacteria bacterium | reverse complement strand
AGCAACAGCACAATGGCCGCCAACACACCGCCGACGACAATGTTCTGCTGCACCAAGCGTATCGCCGAGTTGACGTAGACGGTCTCGTCGTAGACCTGCTCGATCGTCAGCCCGACCTCGCGCATCGGTCCATCGGCAAGATCCGCGACGGTGGCGCGGATTTGCTCCATCGTCTCGATGACGTTGGCGCCCTGTTCCCGCTGCACGTTGAACGCCATGGCCGGCTCGGCGTTCTGCCGAATCTCCGCTCTCAGTTCTTTGTATTGCAGCGATACGTCGGCGATGTCGCCGACCGTGACGCGCCCGACGCCGCCCGCGTCGGCGCCGGAGGTGCGCAAAACGATGCTCCGCACCTGTTCCGGCGCCGTGAAGTCGCCCTCGGTGCGGACGATGTAGCGGCGCTTGCCTTCCGAAACATCGCCTCCGGTGATCGACGCATTCGCCGCCCGCAAGGTCGACGCAACCTCGCTGACGGTCATCCCGTATTGGGCAAGCTTGCTGGGGTCGATCTCGATCCGCATTTCGCGTTCCGTATCACCGAAGATGTTGACCGCGGAAACACCGTCGACGCGTTCGATCCGCTCCTGCACCACGTCTTCGAGGAACTCGCCGTAGGTCACTAGATCGCGCGTATTGCCATCCTCCCGCGCCAACACGAACCAGGCGATAGCATTGTCCTCGGTACCGGAGGTGCTCAGCACCGGCTCGTCCGTTTCTTCCGGATAGCCGGACACCCGGTCCAGCCGGTTGGCGACCAGCAGCAGCGCCCGGTCCATATTCTGGCCGGGGGAGAATTCGAGTGTGACGGAGCCTTCGCCGTTTTGCGCCTGGCTCGTCATCTTCTGCACGCCCTCGAGTCCCTTTAGGACTTCTTCCTGGCGGTTGACGATTTCCCGCTCGACCTCCGCCGGCGCGGCGCCGGGCCAGTTTGTGTTCACGTTGATAACCGGTTGCCGCACGTCAGGCGCCATCTGGATCGGGATACGCTCCAGCGCGACGGCCCCGAACAGCACGATCATGATGACCGCGGCGACCACCGCGATCGGCCGCTCAATCGACAGCCCGATGAGGTTGGTTTTCACGATTGGCCCTCGCCACTCGCCTGCACCGGCCCACTCCGCGCGCCGGCCGGTCCGTTTTCGCCGTTCCGTGCCGGCGCAGCGCCGTTCTCGCCGGCCGGCGGGTTCAACACATTGAGCGGTTGCCCCGGCTGCAGTGTTTCGTTGCCCCGCGTGACAACCTGCTCGCCAACGCTGAGCCCGCTTTGCACGACAAACCGATCACCCGACGCCGCGCCCAATTGCACCGGCCTTAATTCCGATGACCCATCGGCGACGACAAAAACGATGGCGTCTCCGCCGCGACGGACGATCGCATCCTTGTGCACGGTCGTCACGTTGCGCGCCGACCCAATCGGCACGTTCACCGTTGCCGTCTGGTTCACCGCCAACGGCCGTTCCGTCGCGTCGAACGCCGGGGTGAAGCGAACCGGCCGCGTCCGTGTCAATACATTCTCCTGCGGCACAACAGCCCGCACGATGGCGGTATGTGTCGTCCCGTCGTCGAGATTGAAATCGACCACCGCTCCCGGCTCCAGACCCGCTAGGCGGTCGGTCGGCACCTCCGCCTCGACCTCCAGGTCCAGGTCGTTGACCATCGCGACAACCGGGTTGCCGACGCTCAGATAGGCGCCAACATCAGTGTGTTTTTCCGTGATTATGCCGTCGAACGGCGCCTGGATCTGGGTGTCCTCAAAGTCGAGTGCCGCGCGCGACAGGTCGGCTTCGGCTTGCATGAGCTGCGCCTGCCGCTCCGCTAGCTCGCCTTCCTGCATGGCGACTTCCTGCTCGGCGTCTTCGAACCGCGCCTTCGAGAAGGCAGCAGATTCTTGCAGGTCTTGCTGCCGCCGCAGTTCTTGCGCCTTGATCGCCAGTTCCGCCTGCGCGGTTTCCAGCATGCCCAGCCGCTGCCGTACGACTGCGGATGCCGCATCGCGCGCGGCGCGCATGCGTTCGTTGGCCAGCACCGCGATGATATCGCCCCTACGGACCCGGTCGCCGACGTCGACCAGCACCTCGTCCACGGCCCCGGCGGTACGGGCCGCCACGACGCCGGACTGCCGCGCCACCAGCCGGCCGATCACCGGCGTCGTTTCGCCCAACACCTCGGACCGGACTTCATCGACCGCCACTGCGGTCGCGCGCGGCCCCTGTTGCGCCTCGCTGTTGCCGCTCCACGCCAGCAGCGTGATCAGTCCCAAAACCGCCGCGAAACGCAGCCGGGATGCTCTCCTAGCCATCGAACCAGCCTCTCCGCGCTTGTGTGATCGCGCCATTATTCCGACAATCGTGGACCAATCTAGGCACGTTCCTGTTACGCTTTGTCCTTCGCTTTGGCTCAGCGGCGGCGAGCGGTTACAGGCAGGTCCATGTCCACCATAGTCTATTCCCATCCGGCGTGCGCGCAACATGACACCGGCGCCGGCCATCCGGAGCGGTCGGAGCGCCTCGGCGCCGTCCTGGACGCGCTGGAATCCCCGGTTTTCCAGGACCTGGTGCGGCAAGAAGCCCCACGCGCGCAAATTGAGCAGATAGAGAAAATCCACCCGCGCGCCTACATCGACCATGTGCTTGGCGCTGTGCCGGCCTCCGGCCATGCCCGGCTGGACGCCGACACGGTGCTGTCGACGGCCTCCGGCGAGGCCGGCCTCCGGGCTGCCGGCGCGGTCGTCGCCGCGGTTGACGCCGTGGCGGGCAGCCCTGGCCAGCGCGCCTTTTGCGCCGTCCGGCCGCCGGGGCACCATGCCGAACCGAACCGCCCCATGGGCTTCTGCCTGTTCAATAGTGTTGCCATCGCCGCCGCCAATGCCCGCGCCGCCCATGATATGGGACGGGTGGCAGTGGTCGATTTCGACGTTCACCACGGCAATGGCACCCAGGCGGCGTTTTGGAACGATGGCGACCTGTTCTACGCCTCCACCCATCAATGGCCCCTCTATCCCGGGACCGGCGACCCGGACGAACACGGTGCCGCCAACAACATCGTGAACGCCACCCTGGCCCCCTTTTCCGATTCCGAGCCGTTTCGCCAGGCGGTCGAAAACACCGTCCTGCCGGCGTTGGAGCGCTTCAAGCCGGAGCTGCTGATCATCTCCGCCGGCTTCGACGCCCACCGCGACGACCCGCTGGCCCAGCTCAATCTGGAGACCGAGGATTTCGCCTGGGTCACCCGCCAGCTCTGCGAGCTTGCCGACCGACATTGCGGCGGGCGGGTTGTTTCGGCCCTCGAAGGCGGTTACGACCTGCCGGCTCTGGCGGACAGCGTCAGCGCCCATGTTGCCGCGTTAATGGGCATTGAGGTCCCATAGCGCCATCGCTACACTCGCCGCTCTTCGGGCGGGAAACATGTCGGAAAACCAGCAAACAGCCGAAATCCCGGCCGATATCGCAGCCATGAGTTTTGAACAGGCGCTGGCCGAACTCGAAACGATCGTTCGGCAGTTGGAGTCTGGAAAGGGCAACTTGGACGAAGCGATAACGGCCTATGAACGGGGCGCCGCGCTCAAACGCCACTGCGAGTCAAAGCTGGCGGAGGCGCAGCGTCGGGTTGACCGTATCTCATTCTCCGCCGACGGCAGCGTGACGGCCACGCCGGCAAACCTGGACTAATCGGCCCCGGTCACTCCGCAGCCCGGCGGGTGCGCCGGGCCTGCAGAGGATGGACGATGC
This sequence comes from Alphaproteobacteria bacterium, assembly GCA_028279245.1. Classification (GTDB taxonomy): domain Bacteria; phylum Pseudomonadota; class Alphaproteobacteria; order UBA6615; family UBA6615; genus JANQOE01. The sequence continues at coordinate 10,327 of JANQOE010000016.1, read as the reverse complement.
AAGACACGAAGCTGCGGCAGTGGACCGCCGAATTGCGCGCCACCTGGCAACTATCCCTACCGCTGGCACTCGCCCAGATCGGCCACATCGCCATCAACACCACCGATGTGCTGATGGTCGGCCGGTTGGGTGAGGAGGCGCTGGCGCAGGCGGCCCTCGGCGCCGGCATGTATTTCGCCTTCATGATCTTCGGCGTCGGCGTCGTCTCGTCAGTGCCGGCTCTCGCCGCGCAAGCCCATGGTGCGCGCCGCCCACGCGATGTCCGGCGCACCATCCGTCAGGGAATCTGGGTCGCCACCGCCTTCTGCGTCCCGGCGCTCGCGATCCTGGCTTTTTCTGAGAGCATTCTGCTGTTCCTGCGGCAGCCGGAATCCGCCGCCATTGGCGCCGCGCTTTACATCGACATCTTGATGTGGAGCCTGCCGCCGACCCTATGGTTCATCGTGCTGCGCGGGTTCGTGTCCGCCCTGGGCCAGCCACGCTCTGTCATGTGGATCATGTTCGGCGGGGTCGCGCTCAATGCCGTACTCGACTACATCTTCATCTTCGGGCACTTCGGCGCGCCCGCCCTCGGCGTGGTCGGCGCAGGCTATGCGAGCGTGTTCGTCAACATCGCCATGTTCGCCGCCTTGCTTTGGGTGGCGCTGCGCGTCCCGCCCTTCCGCCGCTACGCGGTTGTCGCCCGCATGTGGCGCCCGGACTGGCCGCGCTTCTTCCGGATTGTCCGGCTTGGCGTGCCGGCCGGCATTACCTTGCTGCTCGAAGTCAGCGTTTTCACCGGCGCCATGTTCCTGATGGGTTTGTTTGGCACCACGGAGATCGCCGCCCATCAGATCGCCATTCAGACCGCGGCGATCACCTTCATGGTGCCACTCGGTATCAGCCACGCGGCTGTCGTTCGCGTGGGCGCCGCCTATGGACGCGGCGACTCCGAAGGTATGGGTCGCGCGGCGTGGGTCGCCCTGGCACTCAGCGCCACGTTCATGTCGGCGATGGCGGTGCTGTTCTGGGTGTTGCCGCGGGAGATCGTCGGCCTGTATCTGGACCTCGGCGACCCGGCCAACATGGCGGTGATCGAGGTGGCGATATCGCTCATCCTGGTCGCGGCGGTCTTCCAGATCTTTGACGGTGCCCAAGTCATTGGCATCGCCATCCTACGCGCCGTCAACGACACCCGCACGCCGATGATGTTCGCGGCTCTGGGTTTCTGGGGCATCGGTTTCTGCACCAGCGTGGCGCTCGGCTTCCAATTCGAGCTTGGTGCGGTCGGCATATGGATCGGTCTGGCCTTGGGCCTCGCCAGCGTTTCCGTCATGACGCTCATGCGTTTCCAAGGGCGCGATCGGTTCATTTCCGGTCTGTCGCTCGCCCCGCAATGAGCCGGGCGAAACAGCGGGCCGATCTGTTGCTGGTCGAACGCGGGCTCGCCCCGTCGCGCAGCAAGGCCCAGGCGCTGATCCTGGCGGGCAAGGTGTTTGTCGGGGACCAAAGGGTCGCCAAAGCCGGCGACACCATATCCGCCGAGGCCGACATTCGCGTGCGCGGGCCCGACCACCCCTGGGTCTCCCGCGGCGGTATCAAACTGGCCCACGGTCTCGATCACTTCGGCATCGACCCCGCGGGAATGCGTTGTTTGGATGTCGGCAGTTCGACCGGCGGCTTCACCGATGTGCTGCTGCATGGTGACGCAGCAAAGGTATACGCCGTCGATGTCGGCCACGGTCAACTTGCGTGGAAACTGCGTAACGACTCCCGCGTCGTCGTGCGCGAACGCACCAACGCCCGGTACCTGACCACGGAGGAGATCCCCGAACCCGTCGACCTAGTCGTCTGCGACGCCAGCTTCATTGGTTTGCAAACCGTACTGCCGGCCGCCTTGGCGTTGGCTGCCGAACCGGCGGCACTCATTGCCCTGATCAAACCCCAGTTTGAGGTTGGGCCGGACCGCGTCGGCAAGGGCGGTGTGGTCCGCGATCCGGCCCTGCATGACGAGGTGTGCGGGCGTATCAACGCCTGGCTCGACGGACTGCCTGGTTGGTCAGTGACCGGTATTGTCGAAAGTCCGATTACCGGGCCCGAAGGTAACAAGGAGTTTCTCATTGCCGCGGCGCGGACGACGCACTGATCCACTCACCGGCTCCGAAGTCGAGGTCGCGATCACCCGGCTGGGCGCTCGCGGTGACGGTATCGGCGATACGGATGCCGGTCCTGTGTATGTGCCGCGCACGGCGCCGGGCGACACGGTCCGGGTCAGGCGCGCGGCTGCGCGCGGCGACGGTCACGCGGCGGCGATTGTCGATCTGGTCACCGCCGGCCCATCGCGGCGACAACCGGAATGCCCGCACTTCGACGACTGCGGCGCCTGCGCCGCGCAACACCTCGATGCGCCGACATACACGGCCTGGAAACAGGGTTTGATCGCGGACGCACTGCAACGCCGAAACCTGCCGATCGACCGTTTGCAGCCCCTAGTCGCGTGCCCGATCGCCGATCGGCGCCGGACGCAGCTCCATGCGAAGCGCGCCGGAAGGAACGTGCAGCTCGGTTTCCACGCCGCCGCGTCCCACGACATTGTTGACCTTGGCGAGTGCGCCGTGCTGCGCCCGTCCCTCGTCGCGCTGCTGCCGGCCCTCCGTGACACACTACGCCATCTGCTGCCGTCAGGCAGAGCCGTCGACATTTTGCTGACCGAAGCGGACAACGGGATCGACATGCTCGTGACGGGGGACATTCAGCAGACGCCACGCGCCCTCGAAACCGTCGCGGCGTTTGCCCGCGAGTCCAGCATCGCCCGTATCGCCCACCGTCAGTCCGGCAGCGCCACATCGGAACCGTTGCTGCAATTCGATCTGCCGCACGTCGACATCGCCGGCGTGTCGGTGGCTCTGCCTTCGGGCGCTTTCCTGCAGGCCAGCAAGACCGCCGAGCACAAGCTCGCGGCGTTCGTCACCTCAGGTCTGCCCGGGTGCAAGCACGTGGCCGATCTATACGCCGGTCTCGGCGCCTTCACTTTGCCGCTGGCCAGCGCTGGTAGCCGCGTGCACGCCGTCGATACCGACGGCGCGTCACTGGCGGCGATGTCTTATGCGGCCGGTCAGGCGGCACTCGGCGGCCGTGTCACCAACGAAACACGGGATCTGGACGCGACACCGCTGCAGCCGACGGAACTCAGTCACGTTGACGCCGTGGTGTTCGACCCGCCGCGCGCCGGCGCCCGCCGGCAAGCCGAAGTGCTGGCGAAAGCCGGGCCGGCAACGGTCGTCGCCATCTCCTGCGAACCTGGCACCTTTGCGCGGGACGCGGCGATCCTTGTCGCTGGCGGTTATCGGTTGGAAGAGGTCCTGCCGGTGGACCAGTTTGTCTACAGCAGCAAGCTGGAAGTCGCTGCCAGGTTCCGGCGTTAAGGCTTCACCCGCACTGCGCGCGATTGCGCAGAAAATGGTCGGCCAGCACGATCGCCATCATCGCTTCACCCACCGGCACGGCGCGAATTCCGACGCAGGGGTCATGCCGTCCCTTGGTGGAAATATCCGTGTCCGCGCCGTCCCGATTGACAGTGCGAACAGGGGAGAGGATGGAACTCGTCGGCTTGACGGCAAACCGCACCACAATGTCCTGGCCGGTGGAGATCCCCCCCAACACCCCGCCGGCATTGTTGGACAGGAACGTTACGCCATTGCCAGCCGTCCGCATTTCATCGGCATTCTCTTCGCCCGACAGTGACGCCGCCGCAAAGCCAGCACCGATTTCGACGCCCTTCACCGCGTTGATGCTCATCATCGCCGCGGCAAGATCGGCATCCAGCTTGCCATAGATCGGTTCGCCCAGGCCCGCGGGCACGCCACCCGCAACAACTTTAATCACGGCGCCCGCGCTCGACCCCGACTTGCGCAAACCGTCCAGGTAGCCTTCCCAGGATGATGCGGCGGCTGCGTCCGGACTCCAGAACGGGTTCTGTTCGACCGTATCCCAGTCCCAATTGTCCCGGTTGATCGCATGCGGGCCGATCTGCACCAACGCCCCGCGGATCACCAGATCGGCTGAGACCAATTCCCGCAACACCCGGCGGGCAACGCCACCGGCGGCCACCCGCATCGCCGTCTCCCGGGCAGATGCGCGCCCGCCACCGCGATAGTCGCGGAATCCGTATTTGACGTCGTAGGTGTAGTCGGCGTGTCCGGGCCGGTACTTCTGCGCGATCTCCGAGTAGTCACGCGACCGTTGGTCGACATTCTCGATGACCAGGCCGATCGGTGTGCCGGTCGTCTTGCCTTCGAACACGCCCGACATGATCCGCACTTCGTCGGGCTCACGCCGCTGCGTCGTGAACCGCGACTGCCCCGGCTTGCGCCGGTCCAGCCAATGCTGGATGTCGCTCTCGACCAGCGGCACGCCCGGTGGTGTCCCGTCGATGACGCAACCGATCGCCGGTCCGTGGCTCTCGCCCCAGGTCGTGAAGCGGAAACTATGTCCGAAGCTATTCAAGTGACGCGCGCTGGCCCGGCGGGGCTAGCCTCCGTTCTTCAATCCGGACAGCAACTCGGCGACATCCTGCGCCGCGTCGACGGCGACCATGCCAACGACGTTGTATCCGCTGTCGACATGGTGCACCTCACCGGACACGCCACGTCCCAGGTCGCTCAACAAATACAGCCCGGCGCCGCCGACATCCTCGGTCGTGACATTGCGGCCCAATGGTGAGTTCAATTCGTTCCATTTCAGGATGTAACGAAAATCGCCAATGCCGCTTGCCGCCAATGTCTTGATCGGTCCCGCCGAAATAGCGTTCACCCGAATGGCCTGGCGTCCTAGATCGACCGCCAGATATCGCACGCTGGCTTCCAGCGCCGCCTTGGCCACACCCATGACGTTGTAATGCGGCATCACCCGCTCGGCGCCGAAGTAGGTCAGCGTCAACAGGCTGCCGCCCTCGGACATCAGCGGCGCCGCCCGCCGGCAAGTCTCAGTGAAGGAGAAGCAGGACACGTCCATCGTCTGCAGGAAGTTGTCCCGCGTCGTGTCGACATACTTGCCTTTGAGCTGCTCCTTGTCGGAATAGGCAATCGCGTGCACGACGAAATCCAGCTTGCCCCAGCGGGATTCGATCGCCGCGAAGGTGTCGTTCATGCTGGCTTCGTCCGTCACGTCACAGGGCAGGACGAAATCGCTGCCGACCTTGGCGGCCAGCGGCATCACCCGCTTGGCCAGCGCTTCGCCTTGGTAGGTGAAGGCAAGCTCGGCCCCGGCGGCGCTGACGGCGCGGGCAATGCCCCAGCCGATCGACCGGTCATTGGCCACCCCCATGACCAAACCGCGCTTGCCTGCCATCAGCCCGTCTGCAACGGCCATTTTTCCTTCACCTCACCCCTGTCCGGCGCTCCGCAACCTACACCATAAGCGGCGGGTTCCGGAAGGCGGCGTTGCTCACGCTTTGCGCAGGTGCCGCAACAATATTACATTAATCAGAGGAGGTTAGGAGGTAGGGTCGGTACCCATGGACGCCGTACAGGAACGCCTCATGCACCTCGTCCGCGAAGCGCTTGCCTTCACGCTTTACACTTGGCGCCGCTTCAACGCGGACAACGGGCTGCGCATCGCCGCCTCGCTCAGCTACACCTCGCTGTTGGCGCTGGTGCCGCTGATTGCCATCGGCGTTGCCATCATGTCGGCCTTCCCGGTGTTCGAAGCGGCCCGCAGCAAGCTGGGCACGCTGGCCCTCGAATATGTCGCCCCCCATGTGGGGAATCTGGCCCAGGGCTATGTCGACACGTTTGTGTCCAACACCGCCCAACTGACCACGGTCGGCGTCGTCGGCCTGGCCGTGACTGCGGTGATGCTGTTGGCCAACATCGAAGGCGCCTTCAACATCATTTGGCGGGTCACCCAATCACGGCCTTTGGCGACCAGGCTGATCGCCTACTGGACCGTGCTGACCCTCGGGCCGCTGCTGCTGGGCACCGGGCTGTCGCTAAGCACATTCTTCTTTGCCGCGGCCAATTGGGCCGGCGTCGATCTGCAGACCGGCGCGCTCCGCGAACTCGCCCGCCAGACCGTGCCGTTGTTACTCGCTGCCGGCTCCTTCACGGTGCTCTACATGGCCCTACCGCACCGCCGGGTCGATTGGCGTCATGCGCTCGGCGGCGGTGTGTTCGCCGCGGTCTTGTTCGAGCTACTGAAGCGGGGCTTCGGGTATTATGTCGGCAATGTCCGCGCCTTTGATGCCGTGTACGGCACAGTCGCCGCGCTGCCGCTGTTCCTCATCTGGATGTACTTGGCTTGGGCGGTCATTTTGATGGGCGCTGTTGCCGCCGCGTCATGGCCCGATTGGCGCGCCAACAAGCAACGCCGCGCGGTCGTCAACGTCCCGCGCGAGGCCGCGTTCCTCGCCTGCCTCACATTGATCGAACAGCTTTGGGAAGCTGGCCGCAATGGCCGTCTGCTTGATGAGACCGAGTTGCAGGCCGACAACGACGCCCGCCGCCCGGCCCTGCGCTTGCTGCTCGAAGCCGGTTTTCTTGCCCGAACCGATACGGACAAACTAACCCTGGTGCGGGATCTCGATACGGTTTCGGTACGCGATGTGTACCGGGTCGCCGGCTTGGGCAGCGATCTATCGGCCCTGCCGGCCGATACGGCCCAGCATTGGCATCAGCGTTTGCGCGGGATGTTGGATCGGGCCGACAAGGGCGAGCACGCCGCGCTCGCCCTGCCGGTCAAAGCATTGTTCGCCGAAACCGAGCCGGCGCGGATGTCACCCAACCGCAGCGGCGCGGACAGCTTGAGCGATCGCAGCGCTAGCTGATGATCTCCCACTGGCCGTTTTCGGTCTGGCAGGCCGTGCCGAAGGCTTCCTGGGTCTGTCCTTCGACCGTGACCGAGGTCTGATACTCGCGGCAATAGCGGCCGGCCGTATCGCGTCCCTCGCGGGTCGGCGTGACCGTACCAAAGTTACCACTATCCGGGTTTTCCCACTGGATGGTCTGGCCGATCGGCGCGGATTGCGCGCGGGTCTCGGCCCGGCCCATGGCCGCTTGATCGGCCCGGTCCAGCGACTTACCGACTTCGTTGCCGATGAACGCGCCAAGCAGCGTCCCGGCACCGACGGCCACCAATTGGCCGGAGCCGGAACCGAAGGCGGAACCCAGCAGACCGCCGGCAACCGCGCCGCCGACCGTGCCGAAGCCTTCCTTGGTGCCCACATTGCCGTCACAGGCGACGAGCGCGAATCCGGCCACCACGACCGGTGCAATGACCTTGAGTCTCATTCTATGCATCCTTTGAACCACTGCGGTGCGAATCTAGCACCACCCCATACTACGAGGTACGTTAGCGTCTGGTTTCAAGTGAGAAGCGCACGTGGCAAATCTAGATCAAGTCTTCAGCGAGGGGGCGGCCCCAGCCCTGGACCCAATTGTCGTGTTTGGTGAATGGTTTGCGGCGGCTGAGCAGAGTGAGCCCAACGACCCGAACACAATGTGTTTAGCGACCGTTGGGGCCGATGGCATGCCCTCCGCCCGCATGGTGCTGCTGAAGGATTACGGCCCGGAAGGCTTCACTTTCTACACCAATACCGCGAGCGCCAAGGGCGGCGAGCTATCGCAGAATGCCAAGGCCAGCCTGTGTTTTTACTGGAAGTCCCTGCGCCGCCAGGTGCGCATTCAAGGCGCCGTGACGCCGGTGAGCGCCGCCGAGGCCGATGCCTATTTCGCCAGCCGGCCCCGCGGTTCCCAGCTCAGCGCCTGGGCCTCGGACCAGTCCAAACCCCTGGCCAGCCGCGCCGCCCTCGAGCAAGAGGTGGCGGAGGTCGAGGCCCGATATGGCGATGGCGCGGTCCCACGGCCGCCCCACTGGTCCGGCTACCGGGTCGCCGCGGAGCAGATCGAGTTCTGGCTGAGCCAACGCAGCCGCCGCCACGACCGGATGCTGTTCACGCGGACGGCTGGCGGCTGGCAGACTCAGCGCTTATATCCCTGAGATGAGCGATCGGCGCAGCCTCATTCTGACCGGTGCCAGCCGCGGCATCGGCCACGCGACGGTGAAGCGGTTCTCCGACGAGGGCTGGCTGATCATCACCTGCAGCCGCGACGATGTGCCGGAACACTGCAAGCGCGATCCAAACTGGACCATCCATGTGCCGACCGACCTGTCGGACCCGGCCAGCGTTGCCGCATTCATCGACATCGCCAACGACAAGCTTGATGGCGCGCCGGTGCACGCTCTCGTGAACAACGCGGCCGTTTCGCCGAAGACCGAGTTCAAGGAACGGCTCGGGTGCCTCAACGGGACGGTGGACGATTGGCGGATCGTCTTTGAACTCAACTTCTTCACGCCGCTGGTCTTGGCGCGTGGGTTCGCGGCGGCCCTAGCCCGTGGTGCCAAGCAGGACGGGCGCGGCGCGGCGGTGGTCAACATCACCTCGATCGCCGGCCATGCCATTCATCCGTTCGCCGGCTCGGCCTATTCCACGTCGAAAGCCGCGCTCTCCGCGTTGACCCGGGAAATGGCGGTGGAATTCGCGGAGATCGGTGTGCGGGTCAACGCCGTCGCGCCCGGCGAAATCGAAACCGACATGACCAACGAAGACTATGAGCCGCTGATCAATCGCATCCCGATGCACCGCATGGGCAGCCCGGAAGAGGTCGCGGCGACGGTCTATCAGCTCTGCCAGCCGGATTTCGGTTATGTCACCGGAACGGAAGTCTTCGTGACCGGGGGCCAGCACCTCTACTGAGGCGCCGCGCCGTTAAAGCGTGGCGTGCAGCCCCTGGAGCCAGGCCAGCCGCCGCTCGACCTCGCCGATATCATGCGCCAGCCAGTCTTGCAGGTGTCCGGGCTCATCGCGGTAGCGCTCGGCCAGATCCTGCAGCCGCGCCAGTTCGCTTTGGCTCATTTCGATCATCACGTCGATCTGGTCACGCTGCTGCGCCGGTTCCAGGAAATGCAGGAACCGCAGCTTTGAAGCGAAAATCAGCTTCGACACACCGTCGGTCGGGTTGCGGAGATTGCTGGTCAACAGCTCGATCAGCGCCGCTCGGCCCGCCTCGGTGACCTCGAGCGGCGCGTCCGCACCGTCTTCGCCGTCCACCGGGGCCACCAGGCCCTCGAACCGCAACAACTCGATGCTGGAACCGAGAATATCCAGCGATGGCCCGGCGATGCGGCTGGCGAAGGCCCGCACCTCACGCGCTAATGCGGCGTAGCCCTGGGGCTTCTGAGCCAGTGCGCCCAGCGCCGCCATGCGGACGGCCTCGGTCGGCAATAGAGTCTTGTCACGATACATGCCGTTAATCTACCCGAAAACAATCTGACGCAGCAACGATTACTGCGGGTAGTCTACCAGCGATTTGTTACCGCGATATGCTAAGCGGCAGCCCTCAAATGCAGCCGCGCCCAAACATCGGTCAACGCCTCGACCAACCGGTCCATATCCTCGTCGGTGTGCAGCGGGCAGGGTGTCAGCCGCAGCCGTTCCGTGCCCCGCGGGACCGTCGGATAGTTGATCGGCTGCACGTAGATCCCATGCCGGTCCAGCAGTTCGTCGCTGGCCTGCTTGCACAGCCGCGCGTCACCGACCAGCACCGGCACGATATGGCAGACCGACGGCAACAGCGGGATACCGGCATCCCGCAAACGCTTTTTCAGCGTCGCCGCCCGTTCCTGGTGCCGGACCCGCAGGTCGTTGTTCTGCCGCAGAATCCGGATGCTCGTCAGCGCCCCGGCGGCGACCGCCGGCGGCAGTGCCGTCGTGAAAATGAAGCTCGCGCCATGCGACCGCACGAAGTCGATCAGGTTGGCGCTGGCGGCGATGTAGCCGCCCAGCACCCCGAACGCCTTCGCTAGGGTTCCCTGGATGATGTCGACCTGGTCCATCACCCCTTCGCGCTCGGCAACGCCGGCGCCCGTCGGCCCGTACATGCCGACCGCGTGGACCTCGTCGAGATAGGTCATCGCGTTGTATTCGTCGGCGAGGTCGCAGATCGCCTCGATCTCACCGAAGTCGCCGTCCATCGAGTAGACGCTCTCGAAGGCGATCAGCTTCGCCTGCTCCTTGGGGAAGCCCTTCAGAAGCTGTTCGAGATGGGCGAGATCGTTGTGGCGGAAGATCTTCTTGGGGCAGCGACTGTCGCGGATGCCGGCGATCATGGAGGCGTGGTTCATCTCATCCGAGAGGATCACGCAGTCCGGCAGAAGCTGGGCCACCGTGGAGATGGTGGCTTCGTTCGAGACGTAGCCCGAGGTGAAGACGAGCGCGCTCTCCTTGGCGTGGAGATCGGCGAGCTCGCGCTCCAGAAGGACGTGCAGGTGCGTGGTGCCCGAAATGTTGCGG
>JANQOE010000014.1 GCA_028279245.1 Alphaproteobacteria bacterium | reverse complement strand
TGCCAATGTGGCTGGCACACAGGCCGGCCTTCTGATCATGTTCGGCGTTCTGGCGCTGGGGCTGGAAACGGTCGTCTCGGTGATGGGCGAGATGTTCGTCTGGCTGAAGCTGGCCCTATTCGATTTGCCTGCTGTCGCTGAAACCGCGCGCGCACGTCTTGCCGGCAGCGCCATCGCGAGCCGTTTGGCCATACATGGTGGTTCATTCTTCGAAGATCCGATCCCGACCGATGCGGACTGCTACTCGCTGATCCGCGTCCTCTACGACCATGACGATGACGCCGCACTGCGCATCCTAACTGCGATCCGCAGCGCCATGGGACCGGAAGATGCACTGATCATCGGCGAACCGATGGCCGGCGACAGCGCCGGTGCAAAACAGATCGCCGCCTACTTCACATTCTATCTGCTGGCGATGCGTTCAGGCCGTTGCAGGACGCCCGATGACCTGTTCGATCTCCTCAAAGCAGCTGGCTTCAGCCGTATGCGGAAGCGCGCCACAGCACTGCCCGTCGTCGCAAGCGTCATTTCTGCACAAACCTGACGTTCAACACCTCCAAATGTGTAAAAATTAGTTGACACATTGTGCTGTCATTCTAGGATGACGCTTGGAGGAAGAGGCCGGCTATCGTCTGGCCGGACCGGACGCAATGCAGACCGAAGCGATCGTATTGGAGAAACCGCTGCACATCGCGTTGCGCGACGTGAGCCTGACGCCCCCTGCAGATGGCGACGCGCTCGTTGACGTACTGTGGAGCGGCATTTCGACCGGCACTGAAAAGATGCTCTGGGACGGCACCATGCCGACCTTCCCTGGCATGGGTTATCCGTTGGTGCCGGGCTATGAGACAGTTGGCCGTGTCCGCGAGGCCGGCGCTGACTGCGCGCTTGCGCCCGGACAGATGGTGTTTGTGCCCGGCGCGCGTTGCTATGAAGATGTGCGCCCACTGTTCGGGGCCACCGCGGCACAGTTGGTCGTCGGCGCGGACAGGGTCTACCCTGTCACCGAGTCGCTGGGCCGCGACGCGGTGCTTCTTGCCCTCGCAGCCACCGCCCATCACGCACTTACCCTGCCTGGCGTGGATTTGCCCGACCTCATAATCGGCCATGGAGTCGTTGGCCGGCTTCTCGCACGCATAGCGATGGCGCTCGGTGGCGAAACGCCAACGGTCTGGGAGATAAACCCGGCGCGCCTTGACGGAGCGACGGGCTATCCGGTCACCAACGCGGACGATGACGATCGGCGCGACAATCGGACGATCATCGATGCCAGCGGCGATCCGGCCATCATCGATGTCGCCGTGCAACGTCTCGCCAAGGGCGGACAGATCGTATTGGCGGGCTTCTACGCTAAGCCTCTGAGCTTCACCTTCCCGCCCGCCTTCATGCGCGAGGCGTCGGTTCGCATTGCAGCCGAGTTCCAGCCCGACGACGTCACCGCCGTGCTCGGCCTCGTCGCCGATGACCGGCTCGACCTTTCGGGACTCATCTCCAATCAGGCGTCCGCAAGAGACGCCGATACGGCCTACCGGACGGCCTTCAACGATCCGGCCTGCACGAAAATGGTTCTGACCTGGGAGGCAGACGCATGACCGACGCAAGCGCCCGGCCAAGCGCCGATATGTATGACAATTTGCGCGATGAAGCCGCGCAGGAACCCGATCCGGTTCCCACCGGTGAGGTCAAGAAGGAAACGCAGATCATCGCGATCTACGGCAAGGGCGGCATCGGCAAATCCTTCACCCTGGCTAACCTGTCATACATGCTGGCGCAGACGGGCAAGAAGGTGCTGCTGATCGGTTGCGATCCGAAGTCCGACACCACCTCGCTCCTGTTCGGAGGCAAGGCCTGCCCGACCATCATCGAGACCTCGTCAAAGAAAAAGGAAGCGGGTGAGGAAGTCGCCATTGGCGATGTATGCTTCAAGCGCGACGGCGTGTTCGCAATGGAATTGGGTGGACCGGAAGTCGGCCGCGGCTGCGGCGGGCGCGGCATCATCCACGGCTTCGAAACACTCGAAAAGCTCGGCTTCCATGACTGGGACTTCGACTATGTCCTGCTCGATTTCCTCGGCGATGTGGTTTGCGGTGGCTTCGGCCTGCCGATCGCTCGCGACATGTGCCAGAAGGTGGTCGTCGTCGGCTCGAACGACCTGCAATCACTGTACGTGGCAAACAACGTCTGCTCGGCAGTCGAGTACTTCCGCAAGTTGGGTGGCAATGTCGGCGTCGCCGGCATGGTGGTCAACAAGGATGACGGCACCGGCGAGGCCAAGGCGTTTGCCGAAGCAGTCGGCATCCCGGTTCTGGCGGCGATCCCGCAGAACGAGGACATCCGCCGCAAGAGCGCCAACTACCAGATCATCGGCTATCCCGAGGGGCAGTGGGGTGATCTGTTCGGCGAACTGGCCACCAATCTGTGCGAGGCACCACCACACCAGCCCGCACCGCTCACCCAGGACGGGCTGCTGGGCCTCTTTGACACGGAGGAAACCGGCGCCGATTTCGTCCTGACGCCGGCGACGATCGAAGATATGTGCGCCGCCGGCAAGGTCGAAAAGCCGTCGCTCGAAGTCATCTACGACGAGGTCTGAGATGGCGACGACGACCCTCATACGCGATCCGCATGTTCCCAGGGACGAGGTCCCGACTACCGCGCCCGATCAGGACGCCGAGTTGGCGCGCCAGGCTGCCGCGAAATCGGCGGTCGACGGAGCCGGATGCCATGCCGGCGCCGAACAGATGAAGGCGGCGGCTAAGGCTGCCGGCAATACCGAACTTCTGGACGGCTTCGAACGCGACTATCCCAAAGGCCCGCACGAACAACCGCAATCGATGTGTCCGGCCTTCGGCTCGCTGCGTGTCGGACTCAGAATGCGCCGCGTCGGCACGATTCTTAGCGGGTCCGCCTGCTGCGTCTACGGCTTGACCTTCACCAGCCATTTCTACGGTGCCCGCCGCTCGGTTGGCTATGTGCCGTTCAATTCCGAAACGCTCGTCACCGGCAAGCTCTACGAGGACATCCGCGACGCTGTCCACGAGATGGCCAAACCTGACGAATATGACGCAATCGTCGTCACCAACCTTTGCGTGCCGACAGCCTCCGGCATTCCGCTGAAGGCCTTGCCCGAGCAGATCGACGGCGTGCGTATTGTCGGCATTGATGTGCCGGGATTTGGCGTGCCAACCCATGCCGAGGCGAAAGACGTTTTGTCGGGCGCGATGCTGAAATATGCGCGCGATGAGGCAAGCGCCGGCCCGGTCATGGCGCCGCGCGACGGCGTTTCCGAGAAGCCAACCGTCTCCCTCGTCGGCGAGATGTTTCCCGCCGATCCCGTGATCATCGGCCAGATGCTCGAGCCAATGGGCCTTGCGGCCGGCCCGGTCGTGCCGGTGCGCGAATGGCGTGAACTCTACGCAGCGCTCGACTGCGCCGTTGTCGCCGGCATCCATCCCTTCTACACGGCGTCGTTCCGCGAGTTTGCCGCGGCCGGCCGGCCAATCGTTGGCTCCGCGCCGGTCGGTGCAGACGGCGTCGATGCTTGGTTGTCAGCTATTGGCGAAAAGGCCAACATCGCCAAGTCGAAGATTGATGCCGCCCGCAACGCGTTCGTCAATGCAACGCGCGGCGCCCTGGCCGCAAACCCGATCAAGGGTCGCATCACGCTGTCAGGCTATGAGGGGTCCGAACTGCTGGTCGGCAGGCTGCTGGTCGAGGCAGGCGCAGACCTTCGCTACGTAGGCACCGCTTGTCCCAAAACGGCCTTCTCCAAGGATGATGCCGACTGGCTGGAAGCACACGGCGTCAAGGTACAGTACCGCGCCTCGCTCGAGCAGGACATCGCCGCCTTCGAGGAGTTCAAACCCGATCTGGCGATCGGCACCACGCCCGTCGTCCAGCACGTCAAGGAAACCGGCACCCCCGCGCTTTACTTCACCAACCTGATCTCGGCGCGTCCCCTTATGGGGCCTGCCGGCGCCGGATCGGTCGCCACCGTGATCAACGCGGCGATCGCCAACAAGGAACGCTTCGACAAGATGACGGCGTTCTTCGATGGCGTTGGCCATGGCGATACATCGGGCGTCTGGGAAGACACACCGCAGATCAACACCACGTTCCGCAAGAAGTATGCGGCACGAACGAAGATCGCCAAAAACGCCGTCGATGCCGGCGAGGCGGTGGGCACATGACGCTGATCATCGACCACGACCGCGCCGGCGGCTATTGGGGCTCCGTCTACGCCTTCACCGCCATCAAGGGTCTGCAGGTGATCATTGACGGGCCGGTGGGCTGCGAGAACCTGCCGGTGACCTCGGTGCTGCATTACACCGACGCCCTGCCCCCGCACGAATTGCCGATCGTCGTTACGGGCCTGGCCGAAGAGGAACTGGGCAAGACCGGCACCGAACAGGCAATGAAGAACGCGCGCGCCGTGCTCGACCCGGACCTGCCCGCAGTTGTTGTCACAGGCTCGATCGCCGAGATGATCGGCGGCGGCGTGACGCCCGAAGGCACCAACATCCAGCGCTTTTTGCCGCGCACGATCGATGAGGATCAGTGGCAGTCGGCCGACCGTGCCATCAAATGGTTGTGGACCGAATACGGCCCCAAGAAGGGCAAGGTCCGCGCGCCGAAGGAACTGAAGGAAGGCGAAAAGCCCAAGGTCAACATCATCGGCGCCATCTACGGCACCTTCAACATGCCCTCGGACCTCGCCGAGATCAGGCGGTTGATCGAGGGCATCGGCGCCGAGGTCAACATGACCTTCCCGCTCGGCTCACACCTTGCCGATGTCCCGAAACTCGCCAATGCGCACGCCAACGTCTGCCTCTATCGAGAGTTCGGCCGCGGCCTGTGCGAGGCGCTCGACCGTCCCTACCTGCAGGCGCCGATCGGCATCCATTCGACCACCGCCTTCTTGCGCAAGCTGGGCGAGATGCTGGGCCTCGATCCCGAACCGTTCATCGAGCGCGAAAAGCACACCACGCTGAAACCGATGTGGGACTTGTGGCGCTCAGTGACGCAGGATTTCTTCGCCACAGCAAGCTTCGCCATCGTTGCCAGCGAGACCTACGAACGCGGCGTCCGCAACTTCCTCGCCGACGAGATGGGCCTGCCCTGCACCTTCTCGTTCCAGCGCTGCGCCGGCATCAAGCCGGACAATCAGGCGATCCGCCAGGCGATCAAGGATACACCGCCACTGATCCTGTTCGGCTCCTACAACGAACGCATGTATCTGGCGGAAACGGGCGGAAAGGCGATCTATATTCCGCTTTCCTTCCCTGGCGCGATCATCCGACGTCACACCGGAACGCCGGTGATGGGTTATTCGGGCGCTTCGTGGATGATCCAGGAGGTCTGCAACGGCCTCTTTGACGCGCTGTTCAACATCATTCCGCTGGCCACCGACCTGGACTCCGTCGAGGCGACGCCCGCCAACATCAAGCGCTCCATGCCATGGAGCGCCGAAGCGCGCGACGACCTTGACCGGATCGTCGAGGCCCAACCTGTCCTGGTGCGCATCTCCGCTGCGAAGAACATGCGCGATGCCGCTGAAACCATTGCCCAAAACGAAGATGCCGAGCGTGTCGAGACAAGCCACGTCGAACGCGCGCGTCTGCAGGTCGTGGCGGGCAAGGCCGCATGAGGCGGCCGCCCAAAGGCTTGCCTTGCGGCGAGCGAAAGGAGTGAAGCGATGACGACACAGATGTCTTCGGTCAAGGCCGCACGCCATCACCGCGATGCACGTCGGCGCGACCGGCTGGAGTATCGGGCCCTGGTCGCCATTTCGTTTGTACCGTGCCTGGCCGTGGCAACGCTGCGGCGGTTCGGTCCCGACTGGCAAGCCGGCACATCGGTCTTCGCAGAGGCGCTGTCTTCGGCCCGCGCCGCCGCCGGATACGCCCTTCTGGTGTAACCGGCTCAGCCCATTCGCCGGGGCAACCCGGCGGAAGCGGAGGGGCGCTTTGTCGTCCCGATGCACCCGGCCGCGGGGTTCTGCGGCAAATGTGACTAGGAGGTCTATGAATGTCTAGTCCGCAAAGCGTTTCGCTGTCCGGCATGACGGAAAGCGAAGCCCAGGAGTTCCACGGCTACTACATGCAGGGGTTTGCGATTTTCACCGCCATCGCGGTCGTCGCTCACCTTCTCGTGTGGTTCTGGCGCCCGTGGATTCCGGGACCCGACGGTTACGCTTCTCTCGAAAGCGTCAACCAGACGGTTTCCGCACTCCTGCCAATGCTTTCGTAAAGGAGTAGCAACATGTGGAGAATCTGGATGGTCTTCGACCCGCGCAAAACGCTGGTCGTACAGGGCGTCTTCCTGTTCTCGCTGGCAGCACTGATCCATTTCGTGCTGCTGAGCACAGAACGCTACAACTGGTTCGAAGGCAACCCGGTCGGCGGAGCCGCCGTGGAGCAATCCATGCAGGGCCCGGTGGAAACACCGCGCCTGTTTGGCTGACGCCGCCTCAACAAAGGTGGCGGGCAACGCCGACGGGTCATGCACCCTGACGTTTGCCCGCCGCCGATTTTCGGTTTTGGGGCGGACGGTGCCGCTAGTCGCCGTTCGCCATTGGAGGTAAACCATGGCAATGCTCAGTTTTGAGCGCAAATACCGAGTCCGTGGCGGAACCCTCATAGGCGGGGATTTGTTCGACTTCTGGGTCGGACCCTTCTATGTCGGCTTCTTCGGCATTACGACCGCGTTCTTTGCTGCTCTGGGCACAGTGCTCATCGTATATGGTGCGTCACTGGGTCCGACCTGGAACATCTGGCTGATATCGATCAATCCGCCACCAATCGAATATGGTCTTGGCTTGGCGCCGCTCGAAGAAGGCGGTCTCTGGCAGGTCATTACGATATGCGCGATCGGCGCCTTCGTCTCCTGGGCACTCAGGGAAGTGGAGATCTGCCGCAAGCTCGGCATCGGCTACCATGTACCGTTCGCCTTTGGCGTTGCTGTCTTCGCCTATGTCACGCTGGTCGTTTTTCGGCCACTCTTGCTAGGCGCATGGGGGCACGGCTTTCCGTACGGCATCATGAGCCATCTGCAATGGGTTTGGGACACCGGCTATCAATACGGCAACTTCCACTACAACCCGGTGCACATGATCGCCATCACCTTCTTCTTCACCACAACGCTAGCGCTGGCGTTGCATGGCGGACTGGTCCTTTCGGCCGTCAATCCACGCAATCCGCAGTCGCTTGGCGGCGGACCGGCCGAGGTGAAAACGCCGGAGCATGAGGACACCTATTTCCGCGACACGATCGGCTATTCGATCGGCACGCTCGGCATCCACCGACTCGGGCTGTTTCTGGCACTCAATGCCGGCTTCTGGAGCGCGGTGTGCATCTTCGTGTCCGCTGGCCCGATCTATGGCGGCTCGTGGATTGAATGGTGGGAGCCGCTGAGGAACCTGTCCCTGAACTGGGCGGGAGCGTGATCTGATGAGCATCTTACCCGAATACCAGAACATCTTCACCACGGTGCAGATTCGGACCACGCCAGAGATGGGCATACCTATCGAGAGCGAGGTTGACCGTACCAGGTCGGCCACCTTCTCCTGGTGGATCGGCAAGATCGGCAATGCACAGCTCGGCCCCATCTATCTTGGCTTTCTGGGCGTTGCATCGCTGATCACCTTTACGATCGGCTTTGTGATCATCGGCTTCAACTACTGGGCACAGGTCGACTGGAATCCGGTGCGCTTCGTGCTCGAAATGCCATGGTTGTCGCTTGACCCACCGCCACCTGAATACGGCCTGAAGGTCATGCCGCCGCTTGACGAAGGCGGCTGGTGGCTGATCGCCGGCTTCTTCATCACGGCCTCGATCATCTTGTGGTGGTTTCGCATGTATCGGCGAGCGGTCGAACTGGGCATGGGTATGCACGTACCCGCTGCCTTCGCCGCCGCCATCTGGCTTTATCTGGTGCTTGGCTTCATCCGCCCGATCGCCATGGGCGCTTGGAGCGAAGGGGTGCCGTTCGGCATCCTGTCGCATCTGGACTGGACCAACAACTTCTCGCTCATCTGGGGCGGAAGTCTGTTCTGGAACCCGTTCCACATGATGTCGATCGTCTTCCTTTATGGCTCGGCTCTGCTGTTTGCCATGCATGGGGCCACCATTCTGGCGACCAGTCGCTATGGCGCTGAACGCGAGATCGAGCAGATCACCGATCGCGGCACGGCGGCAGAGCGGGGCGCGCTGTTCTGGCGGTGGACGATGGGCTTCAACGCTACCATCGAATCGATCCATCGCTGGGCCTGGTGGTTCGCGATGCTCTGCGTGCTGACCGGCGGTATCGGCATTCTGATTACCGGGCCAGTGGTCGACGACTGGACATCATGGGGTATCAAGCACGGCATTGTGCCCGAAGACCTGTCATGGTGGCCGATTACACCGGATTCGACCACATCATCCTGGGGCCAGAACAACCAGTAGACTTTGCTGGGCGGGTGACAGACCTCCACCCGCGCGGCCATTTCGGGTCCTTCCGACATGCCATGGAGTGGAGCGGCCCGATACCGAAACCCGGTCGGATTGTCCTCCAATCAGCCGGCCGGCCTAACCTCCGCTTCGGACGCGAAGCGGAGGTTTTTTACGGTCGTGGAAACGCAGGAAGCGCCGTGGGCGCAGCGCTCAGATCTTCAAATCCGGGAACCGATCGCAATAGATGCGGAACCAGGGCGTGTATGAACCCGGAGCCTCAGCCATCCCGGCCTTCAATTCGGCGGCAGTGACCCAGCGCACCGCCTCGACCTCGTCGGCATTTGGCCGGATTTCGAGCGTGTCTCGATCGGCCGAGCCGACGAACATCGTCACACGCTCATGTTCGTGCAACCCGTTGGAGACGGCGGCCGAATACTCGACCTCATGGCGTTCGATCAGCGGTACGCTAAAGCCAAGTTCCTCGCGCAGGCGTCGCGCCGCGCTGGTCGCCACCGGTTCGTCCCAGTGCGGATGGGTGCAGCATGTGTTCGCCCACTGTCCGCCACAGTGATATTTGTGCGCCGCCCGTTTCTGGATCAGCAGATAGTCGCCCGAGAAGACGAACACGGAGACCGCAAGATGCAGCACCGCTTCGCGATGAGCCTGCATCTTACCAATCGGGTAGAACGAGCCGTCCGAAGCTATCGCCGGAATGATCGGGTCTTTGTCGGTTATCGTGTCCATCATGCCGCTCGCATCGACTGAGGTTCAGCAGTGTCTTGCTCAAAGTGCTCAAGGCCGGGCCATTCGCCCTCAACCGCCAGCAGGTTGAACCGGGCGAACAGATATTCGGCGAACCAGCCCTCCTGCCAGGCGCGGCGGACGGCCGTTCCATGGCTCGGGCTGTTGAGCGAGAAGTCACGCATCGCCTGTTCATCGTCCCAGATCGAGAAGGTCATCATCTGCTTGTAGGGCACCTCGCCCAAGCCCTTCATGAACCGCTGATGCGGTTCCGCCTCGACGCGCTCCGAGACGCCTGGCGCCATTGACCAGAATGGAATCAGCTTGGACCATTTCAGCCGCGCGCGTGTGATCGCCACAATGGCACCTTGCGGTGAGGTCGCTGGCGCTACCTCGAATGGCTCGCAGCCGCTCCATTGTCCGCGTGTACGCGTTGCCGCCAGGTAGAGCGTTGCCCAGCGTGTCGCATGGCCGCGATACCGCGCAAACGGCGCCGCCGACTCCTGCGCAGCCCGCGCGCTGTCGATACCGTCCCAGGCGCAAAGCAGGCCATACGTCGAAAAGTCAGGTTTCAGGGAGAAGCCCGCACCATCACCACTGCCAAGCATCTTGGCGAACGTCAGCCCTTCCATCCGCAACACTGCAGGACGCATCAATCCCATCTGTGAGAAAGCCCACAGCTTGCCCCGCAGGTGAGCAAAGTTGAACAGCGATAAGGTGACGATCTGCATTCCTGCTCGCGGCCCTCTCTGCCGCCGGGCACTGCCCAAATCGATTGTCCTAACGTAACCCAGAGCTTACGCAAACAAACCCAGACTTTAGCGTCAAAGGCCTGCCCCTACCCGATGCCTACCACCGCCTTTACCGCATCTGGTTTGCCTGCGGGTTTCCCGCTTTCGCCGGCGTCTTGGCCATTGTCTGGCTGATG
>JANQOE010000134.1 GCA_028279245.1 Alphaproteobacteria bacterium | reverse complement strand
GTGCTGCTGGTTTCCGTGCCGTCGTCTTACGGGCCGGGGTCTTCCGGGCGGTCGTCTTGCGCGCCGCTGGTTTCCGTGCCGTCGTCCTACGGGCTGTGGTCTTCCGAGCAGCCGTCTTGCGTGCTGCTGGTTTCCGCGCCGTCGTCTTGCGAGCAGTGCTCTTCCGTGCTGCCGACTTCCGCGCCGTTGTCTTGCGGGCTGTGGTCTTACGAGCGGTGGTCTTCCGAGCGGTCGTCTTGCGCGCTGCTGGTTTCCGTGCCGTCGTCTTACGGGCCGTGGTCTTCCGGGCGGTCGTCTTGCGAGCCGCTGGTTTCCGTGCCGTCGTCTTACGGGCGGTGGTCTTCCGGGCAGTCGTCTTGCGTGCAGTGCTCTTCCGTGCCGCCGGCTTCCGCGCCGTTGTCTTACGGGCGGTGGTCTTCCGGGCAGTGGTTCGCCGTGCCGCTGGTTTACGGGCCGAGGTGCGCCGCGCTGTTCCCGCCTTGCGCGCCCTCGGCTTCGCGCCCGACTTGCGCGCTGTCTTAGCAGTTGCAGCCATTCCAGTCTCCTATGAACTCAGATCTTGCTCTCGGTCAGAAGTTCTGGTCAGGGACGCCAAAAGCGACGTCCGACGACCACCTATTTGCCGACTTATCATGGTCTGAATCCGCGTTAACATTCCAAACAGACAGGACTCTTTTTTGACTCACGACAAACATTGGCTAGGACAAACGACCCCATCGAGCAAATAAAGTCAACGCCATGGTGTTGCCACGATCTATTCGTAGGTGCCAATCTCTCTCAAACCAAGAAAAACACAGGAAGATAGCTCAAATGCAATACATCGAGACGGGCCGGGGGAGTGGCCGAATCACCTGGCGAATATCCGCACTTTTTTTGTCAACGCTACTGCTCGCAGCATGCGCGGAAGAGCCGGCGCGACACTATATGGACGGACCTTGCGGACAGGTCGACGAAGCAACTCGGGCAAACCCGAACTTCGATTCGTCGGAGTGCCGCGTCGTCAACGAGTAGCCCCTTCGCCGGCGGCACGGTAGTGTGCGCCATCGCCGACGAAGGGCGGGCGCATATGCCGTCTGACACAGCAGGACACCGCGGACGTCTTCGGCAGCGCTTTCTGCGCGACGACGGCGCGTCCATGGCTGACTACGAACTGCTCGAGCTGTTGCTGTTCTCGGCCATTCCGCGGATCGACACGAAACCGATTGCCCGCGCGTTGTTGCGCCGCTTCGGCACCGTCGGCGGCATCCTGGCGGCACCACCGGAAGCCCTAAGCCAAGTCCCAGGCATCGGCGAATCTGCCATCGTCGCCTTGAAAGCGTCCCGCGAAATCGGCCGGCGCGCCAGTTGGGAAGCGGTCGAAAACCGGCCAGTACTCGGCGCGTGGGACGCGGTGCTCGACTATTGCCGTTTGAAACTGGCCCATGAGCAGACCGAACGCTTTCACCTGTTGTTCCTCGACAGCAAGAACGCGTTAATCGCCGATGAGGAACAGCATCGCGGCACGGTCAACCACACACCGGTCTACCCACGGGAGGTCGTCAAACGCGCGCTCGAACTCGGCGCTACGGCGATCATCATGGTGCACAATCATCCCAGCGGGAATCCGAAACCGAGCGCCGACGATATTGCTATCACCCGCGACGTTATTGAGGCCGCCGCGCCACTCGGCATCACCGTTCACGATCACATCGTCATCGGCAAACACGGCCACGCCAGTCTGCGCGGCCTGGGTCTAATGTAGGTAGCATGGACATCTGATATGACAGCGTAGGCGCTGACTATTCAACACCAACGCCTGCCATAGTCGATCTGCGAGTTTTCAATGCGCCGTAGGCGGCGCGTCGATGTCGCGTCCAACGACATAGATTGCGCCCACCGCCAACATCACGTTCCATTCGTTCAGTCGTCCGACGGTCTTCCGTTACACTGTCTTCCTCGCGGAACAGGTCGATCAGCCGGTACCCCCTCTAGGTCTACACGAGACAAGCTTGAGCGAACCTGGCCGGGGCTTGCGGCACGGCATGGCCGCTCCTAAATTGGCGTCCCAACCGCGCCGCTCGGACCGCCATGATTCCTCGCTACGCACGCCCGGAAATGACCGAAATCTGGGCGCCTGAAAACCGTTTCCGGATTTGGTTCGAGATCGAGGCACATGCCTGTGACGCCCAGGCCGAATTGGGTGTCATCCCGGCCGCCGCCGCCAAGGCCGTGCGCGAGCGCGGCGCCTGGGAGATCGACCGCATCGACGCGATCGAGCGTGAGGTCAAACACGACGTCATCGCCTTCCTGACCAACCTGGCGGAGCATGTCGGGCCGGAAGCCCGCTTCGTCCATCAGGGCATGACATCGTCCGACGTTCTGGATACCTGCCTTGCGGTCCAGCTGACCCAGGCCGCCGACCTGCTACTGGCCGGGGTGGATCGCGTACTGGCCGCCCTGCGCAAGCAGGCCTTCGAACATAAGGCCACGCCCTGTATCGGCCGCAGCCACGGCATCCACGCCGAGCCCACGACCTTCGGCCTGAAGCTCGCCGGGCACTACGCCGAATTTGCCCGCGGCCGGGACCGGCTGGAAGCGGCGCGCGCCGAAGTGGCCACCTGCGCCATATCAGGCGCCGTCGGCACCTATGCCAACATCGATCCGGCCGTTGAACGGCATGTCGCCGAGAAACTGGGATTGGCCGTCGAGCCGGTCTCGACCCAGGTCATCCCCCGCGACCGCCACGCCATGTTCTTCGCGGTCCTGGGCGTCCTTGCCGGGGCCGTCGAGCGGCTGGCCACCGAGATCCGCCACCTGCAGCGCACCGAAGTGCGCGAGGCCGAGGAGTTCTTCTCGACCGGCCAAAAAGGCTCTTCGGCGATGCCGCACAAGCGGAACCCGATCCTGACCGAAAACCTGACCGGCCTGGCGCGGGTGGTCCGGGCCGCAGTGAACCCAGCACTCGAGAACATCGCCCTATGGCATGAACGCGATATCTCCCACTCGTCCGTCGAGCGGGTGTTTGCACCGGATGCGACCATCACCTTGGACTTCGCCCTGAACCGGCTGGCCGGCGTGGTCGAACGCCTACTGGTGTACCCGGAGAACATGCAGGCCAACCTCGACCGCCTCGACGGCCTCGTGCATTCCCAGCAGGTGTTGCTGGCCCTCACCCAGCACGGTATTGGCCGCGAAGCCGCCTATGCCATGGTCCAGCGGGCCGCCATGGCGGCGTGGCAAGGCGCCGGCCGCTTCCAGCAGTTACTGGCAGACGACCCAGAGGTTTCCGCAGCCCTAGGCGACGATCGGCTGCAGGCGGCCTTCGACTTGAGCCAACACACCCGGCATGTGGACACGATTTTCCGGCGGGTCTTCGGCGACAGCTAGATGTCGCGGCCCAACTCCCGCAGCACGGACTCGATCTCGCCCCAGGCGGTGCGCACCTTCTGGTCCAGTTCGGAACTGGAGTCCTCACGGCTGTAGGCGCGCAGTCCCTTCACGAAGGTCCGGATGATCCCGTCGATCTCGACGCGCCGTCCCTTGATCTCCGGCTCCCGGAACAGCACCTGCCGCAGCAGATCGGCACACATCGCCGCATCCTCGACGGTTCCGACCAGGGTGAACGCCGAACTGACCATGGCGAACCGGCCGACCGCCGATTTTTGCAGCTCGTAGAGATGGTTAATGTCGATCTTACTCTGCAGCTCTTCTTTTTCGGCGGTCAGCTTCGCAACCGTCGGGTCGTCCGCACCGGCCGTGCTTAGAGCCGCCAACTTCTCGTTAAACGTGTATTCCAGCCCCATGATTTCCTGCTCGGCGCGCTTGACCTCTTCATAGGCCACGTCGAGCTCGGACTTCGCTTCCTCGATAAGGTGGTGGCGCCGTATCACCCTGGATTAACCATGTTAGTGTAGGGTTCCGCTACCCTTTTGGGGTTAATACAAACATCTAAACCACCGATTAACCGTAGCAATTCGTCGGCCCAGACAATTCCGGACATCGAGGCGCGACTGGCAATTGTCCTGCCCCTCGGCAATTGCTATATCTGAGAACCCAGCGGCGAGAGCCAACGACGCCCCGCAGCCGCTCTCCATACCCAGTGGAGTGGCCTTCATGGCAAGACGCAGAAAGATTTACGAAGGCAAGGCAAAGGTCCTTTTCGAGGGCCCGGAACCGGGCACGATCGTCCAGTATTTCAAGGACGATGCGACCGCATTTAATAATCAAAAACAAGGGGTTATCACCGGCAAGGGTGTCCTGAACAACCGCATTTCCGAGTTTCTGATGATGCGCCTCTCGGAAACCGGGATCCCCACCCACTTCGTCCGCCGCCTGAACATGCGGGAACAGCTCGTCAAGGAAGTGGAGATCATCCCGATCGAGGTGGTCGTCCGCAACATGGCGGCCGGCTCGTTCTCCGAGCGCTTCAAGATGGAAGAGGGGACCCCGCTGCCCCGCTCGATCGTCGAGTACTACTACAAGAACGATGAGCTGGGTGATCCGCTGGTCACGGAAGAACATATTACCGCTTTCGGATGGGCCAACCCGCCCGAAATCGACGACATGCTGTCGCTCAGCCTGCGCATCAACGACTTCTTGTCCGGCCTGTTCATGGGTGTCGGCCTGCGCCTGGTCGATTTCAAGTTGGAATACGGCCGTCTATACAAGGACGACCAGGTTCGCATCGTTCTCGCCGATGAGATCACCCCCGACGGCTGCCGGCTGTGGGACATGAAGACCAACGAGAAAATGGACAAGGACCGGTTCCGCCGCGACATGGGCAGCGTCGCCGAAGCCTATCAGGAGGTTGCCCGGCGCCTCGGCATCCTGCCGGAGCTCGGCCCCCGCGATCTGCGCGCCCCACTGACCCTGCACGACGCGGCGCAATAGCCGGTGCGGGCCACCGTCCACGTCTCGCTAAAGAAAGGCGTTCTGGACCCCCAGGGGCAGGCGGTGCAGCTTGCCCTGAACGGCCTGGGCTTTGCCGAGGTGGAACAGGTGCGCCAGGGTAAATACCTGGAAATCGAACTCACCGAGACCAACCCCACCACCGCCAAGGAACAGGTCGAGCAGATGTGCGAGCGCCTGCTCGCCAACCCGGTCATCGAAACCTACTCGATCGAGCTCGAATCCTAGGTCGTTAGGGTCGGCAAGACCCGATACCAGTAATCGAAGGCATGCCGGAAACCGGCCTTCTCATAGGCCGCCAGCGCCGGCTGGTTGTCCCGCTCCACCTGCAGATAGAAGCGTTGCGCGCCATGCGCCCGGCACCACTCCGCCAGCCGGCTGAGCACGAAGCGGGCAAGTCCCCGCCCCCGCATATCGGGCACCGTCTGGATCCCATGGAACCATCCCCAGCCATCGGCAACCGCGCCGTGGCCGATACTCACGGGACGGTCGCCGATCCGGGCCACTGCGAAACAACGGGGCGGCTGGACTCGTTCGAAGATACCCCGCCGAACGCCCGCATCCCGCGCCGGACGGCCGTCCGACCACACGGCGGCCCAGGCTTCCGTTGCTCGTTCCGACACTTCGGCCTCGACGCCGGCCATGCCCTTTGCACCGATCTGGGGCGTATCGGCGATTAGAAAGACCGAGGGACTCTGCCGGCGGTACCCTCGCTCGGCCAGGATGGCGTCGAGATCATCCGGTACCGCGCCCTCGAACATCTGGAACATCGGCTGCAAGCCGCGCTGGACATATTGCGCCTCAACCGCCGCCACTGCTGTGCCCGCATCGGCGCCGACTGGTCCCAGCGGCAACGCAGAGTTTGCGCGCCCTGACACACCTTCATCGAACCGCAACAGCCAGTCGCCGAGCCACTGCGTTTCCCGCGCCGGCCAGCCGCCGACCGAGATCCGCGCCAACCGACGATTGAAGTCATCGTCCATCGATCCTCAGCCAGGCCCAAGTTCGCCGAGTGCATCTGCAACCGCCGCGCGCCCGACGGTCCTCAAACCGGCACCGGTTCCCCGTCCCGGAAAATCACGCTGCTGCCCCGTTCCATCACTTGCCATGACTCGTCATGGGTCAGCGGTTTGGTGGCGATCACCGTCACGACATCCCTAGCCGTCGTTTCCTTGGCGAAATCGACAGTCATCTCCTTGTCGATCAGGCTCGCCGGCCCGAACGGCGCCCGCCGCGTCAGCCAGGCGAGGTGGGTGCTGCAATGGCAGTACAGGTGCCGCGAGTCGCTCAGCAGCATGTTGAAGGTACCGCTCTCGTCGAGTTCCGCCGAAAGTTCGATAATCGTTCGGCGCAACGCCCGGTCCGACTTCGGCGGTTCCGGAAACCGTTGCCGGACCTGATCCAGCATCCAGCAGAATGCATGCTCGCTGTCCGTGGTACCGATCGGCTTGTAGAACCGCAGCCGCCGCTTCTTGATGCCCTTCAGCTTACCATTGTGCGCAAACGCCCAGGCCCGCCCCCACAGCTCCCGCGTGAACGGATGCGTGTTTTCAAGGCAGATCTTGCCGTGGGTCGCTTTGCGTATGTGACAGATGACATTCAGGCTTTTGACCTGATGCCGGCCCACAAGCTTGGCGATTTCCGAATCGCAGCTCGGCTCCGGATCGTGAAAGGTCCGGCACCCGCGTTTGCCATAGAAGGCGATGCCCCACCCATCCCGATGCGGCCCCGTCCGCCCCCCACGCTGGATCAGCCCGGAGAAGCTGAACCGGATGTCGGTCGGCACATTGCAATTCATGCCCAGCAGTTCGCACATGCCGGAAAACTAAGCTGCGGCGACCCAGCCGACAATTGGTTGCGTCAAACCAATCGGCGGGCTCTCTTCGTTCGGCATGGGAAGCCCATCAAGGAAACAGCAACGAATGCCTGATCCCTTGGCACGCTCACCCTGGGGACATTAGGTGGCAAACGCAGCGCCTTTCGGGGCCGGCAAGAAGGCCCTCTTCTGGATCGTAATGCTGGGCCTCGTGCTATCAGTGACGGTGGCGTTCGCCGAGGTCCTACTTCGCGCAGTGGATCCCCAGCCCTACATGATCCCCCGCTACCAATACTCCGAACACTATGGCCATGAGTTGCCCCCGAACACGGCCATGGTCGCGAAGCAGCCCGGCGTCTACGAGTTCACCTACACGATCAACGAGTTTGGCTATCGCGGCGAGGCCGTGCCGCTCTCAGACCAATATGAGATCCCGAACATTGTCGTGCTCGGAGACTCTTATGCGATGGGAGCCGGAGTAGAAGACAACGAGGTCTTCTCAGCCGTCATGGGGAACGAACTCGGCGGCTGCTTCAACGTCGTAAACCTGGGGGTGGGTGGATATGGACTGACACATCAGATCAGGCGCTACTATGAATTTGGCATCCTCTACCGGCCCGAAGTCGTCGTGCTCCAGTTTTTTCACAACGACCCGAGCGATAACTTTCACGACAGGGTAACCGTCGTGGAGCGCGGCGAGTTCTTCTTCCGACCAACCAGGCAACGGACCAGTTGGCTCAAGCAACTGCTCTCCGACTCGATCCTTCAACATAGCCAGGTCTACAACCTGCTGCGCAACGCCGCGTATCGGACCATCCGCAGACAGCGGCTGAACGCCGCGCTAACCCCGGCCGAGGACCAGCAGAAGTCAGCCACGAACGAACGCGAGCACTTCTATAACGAGCTGCTTCGGACCTTTGCCGATGATCTCGATGCGCAGGGCGTCGATGTGATCTTCATCGCCGTCAACCACTCCCTCGACCGCTTTCCGGCCATCAAGCAGCAAGTATTCGCGCTCGAAGAGAGCGAGCGGTTTCGGTATCTCGAGGTCGTCGAATGGTTCGCCGGGCTAAGCAACTACGAATCCCCGGAAGGCCACGCCTGGGGCGCACAAGCCCATCGGATCGTCGGCCAGAACCTCGCGCGGGCGATTCGCGGAGAGCTGCTCGAACCTGACTCCACGTCCGGCTGCGCCCGCGCCCAAACCCGCTAGAAGGGCTCTTCGAAATCCAGCGACTGTTGGTCTGGGACCGGTTCGGGCCCGACAATCGGCGGCACAGCACCTATGATGCCCGAGCAACCGTTGGGAGGAACCATGGAATTACGGTCGAACCGCATCAAACGCAAGCTGGCGGCCGGCGACCTGGCCTATGTCGTCGCCGGCTTGACCGATCCGGACGATATCGACGCCTTCGGCCCCAACGGCTTCGACGGTGTCTGGCTGGAGGGCGAGCACGGCGCCGCGGACGCCGCCAACCTCGGCAACCTCACCCGCGCCTGCGACCTCTGGGGCATGACCCCGGTGGTTCGGGTGAACAAGAACGACCAGGCCCTGATCTATCGCACCCTCGACCGCGGCGCCCAGGCGATTGTCGTGCCCCACGTGAATACAGCAGATGAGGCCCGCAACGTCGTCGCCGGCGGCAAGTTCCCGCCGATTGGTCAGCGCGGCATGTTCATCGGCCGCCAGGGCTACGGCGTCCCCGACTACCTGAACCGCGCCAACGACGAGACAATGTTGATCGTGCTGATCGAAGATATCGTCGCCCACGAAAATCTCGACGCCATCCTGCAGGTCGACCACATCGACGTTTTCTTCGTCGCCCCTTCGGATTTCGCGGCGTCGATGGGCCATGTCGGCAACCTGACCCACCCGGCGGTTCAGGAGAAGATCGACGACACCCTCCAACGCATCGTCGCAGCCGGACGCACCGCCGGCACCCTCACCAACAGCGGCAACGTCGCCCGCTACGTCGATGCCGGCGTCCGCTTGCTGATGGTTGCTGTGGGTCCATGGCTCGCAGCAGCGGCGGCGGACTACAAGCAGCATGCGGAGTCGGCGCGCTGACGCGCAGCCGTCGACCGAAACACGGAAGTAATCGGCTGGGAACTTGACCCCGCCGACACCCTCAGCACATTAGTCCCAGGTTCACCCCGTACTTTGGAGCTATGCATGAAAACGGGCCTGGTCGTCGTTGATATGTTGAATGATTTCGTCGATGGCGTTCTCGCCAATCCGGCTGCCGCTGGTATCGTCCGACCGCTGCAGGCGCTGGTCACCGCCGCCCGCGACCGCGACGATTGGGTGGTGATCTTCAGCAACGACGCGCACAAGCCCGGCGATCTGGAGTTCAAGGTATTTGGTGAGCACGCCGTCGCCGGCACCCCCGGCGCCGCCGTCATCGACGCCATTGCCCCGCAGCGCGGCGACGAGGTGGTCGACAAACGCTACTACTCGACCTTCACCGAAACCGACATGGACAGCATCTGCAAGGTGCACGGTATCGACCGGCTGGTCATTACCGGCCAGCACACGGACTGCTGCGTCCGCCACACCGCCTACGATGCCTTCGTCCGCGGCCTCGACCTGGTGGTGCCATCCGACGCGACCGCCGTGTTCGAGCCATTGTCGGAAGCGCCTTACGCCGAACGGCAACAGGCCGCCCTCGACTACCTCGCCGGCATCTACGGCGCCCACATTGTGACAACCGACGAGCTATTGGCGGAAACCAACGAACCGGCGGCCAAAGCCGCCTAGCGCGACTCCAGCGCTAGAACATCTCCTCGAACTCCCGAAACCGCTGATCCGGCGGCGGGAACGAGCGGTCCCGCCGATGCGCCCGGTCGAGGTCGCGGCGGGCGCTTTCGACATCGCCGAGCACCCAATGGGCCAAGGCGCGGCTGTCGAGGATTTCCGGCTGGTCCGGCAGCAGCCGCAACGCCTGCTCGCAGTCCGCCAACGCCAAGGAGCCGCGCCGCATCAGCCCGTAACTCCAGCACCGGTTGTTCAAGGCCCAGGGCTGGTTAGGCTCGTGATGCAACGCCTCGGTGTAGTCGCGAACGGCTTGATCATGGTTACCGGTCGAAGAGTAGGCATTGCCCAGGACGTAATAGATGTCCGCCAGCAGCTCAGACGGCAGATCTTCGGCTTCGTCCAGGCATTGCAGCAGGGTATCGATCACCTGCTGATGATCTCCGGCCTGAAGCGCGTCGCCCGCCGTCTGGCAAACCTCCGGCACCCGCACCCGGGTCAGGTTGATGTAGGCGATACCGCCAATAACCAGGGCGGCAACGACCAACGCCTGTAGCATCCATCTTGGCAACCGGCACCTCTTCCGAATCTGCTGCAACCCGTGCGGCTATGCACTATGAAGCATAAAGGTTTCTAACGCCCCAAATCGCAACCGGCATAGTCGGCAATTGCACGGAGCCCGAGCGAACGTGAACACCGCCGTCATCGTCTTCCCCGGTTCCAACTGCGACCGCGACGTCGCTGTCGCTTTGCAGGCCGCCACCGGCCGGCCGCCGGTCATGGTCTGGCACCGCGAAACCGAACTGCCGCCAACCGACCTGATCGTCCTGCCCGGCGGCTTCTCTTACGGCGACTATCTGCGCTGCGGCGCCATGGCAGCAACCAGCCCGATCATTCCCGCCGTGAAAGCGCGTGCCGCCGCCGGAACGCCGACCCTGGGCATCTG
Organism: Alphaproteobacteria bacterium; assembly: GCA_028279245.1. GTDB lineage: Bacteria > Pseudomonadota > Alphaproteobacteria > UBA6615 > UBA6615 > JANQOE01. The sequence continues at coordinate 9,978 of JANQOE010000134.1, read as the reverse complement.
CAACGGCTTTCAGGTGTTGACGGAGATCGGACTGCTGCCGGGTGCCCTGTTGCGCAACCGCGACCTGCGCTTCATCTGCCGCGAGGTGAACATCCGGGTGGAGCGCAACGATACGGCCTTCACCGCCAACTATGCCCAGGGTCAAGTGCTGCGAATCCCCGTCGCCCACCACGATGGCAACTACTTCGCCGACGATGACACCATTGCCCGGATGGAGGACAATGGCCAGGTGGCCTTCCGCTACTGCGGGCCGAATGGCGAACTGACCGACCGCGACAACGTCAACGGCTCCCGTTCCAACATCGCCGGCCTCTACAACGAGGGACGCAACGTGCTCGGCCTGATGCCCCACCCCGAGCGCGCGGCCGACCTGCTGCAGGGCGTCACCGACGGCGCCCCTATGTTTGCCTCATTGGCCGCGAGCCTCGCCGCCTGACCGACCCGCACGGTGTCCTTCTCGCCCCCCACCGATCTTCGCGGATGGGTGATCCCCATCACAGCCACTCGCCGTCGCTTGCCTAAACTCCGCGCCCTTCAATGGGGAGGGCTTTCATGTTATGTTTCAACGGCTTCGCCCTGCGCCGGGCGACGGAGGGGGATCTCCAGGCGCTGCTGGACCTGCACGCCATGGCGGTGCACAGCCAGGCGATTGGCTACTACACCAGCCACCAGATCGAGACCTATCTGCGCAACATCGGGACCATCGACACAGCGATTATCGCCGCCGGCACCTACTTCGTCGTCCTATCCGGTGAGGAGCTTGTGGGCAGCGGCGGCTGGAGCCCGACCGGATCGTGCCTCGGCACGGCGGACAGTCCACTGACCGATAATGTCTCCACTCCGGCCGTGGCGGCGATGCGCGCCTACTTCGTCAACCCTCGGCACGCCCGCAGGGGAATCGCCCGCACCCTGTTGGATCATGCGGAAACCGACGCGCGCCAAGCCGGCTTCGCAGCGTTCGAACTACAGGCGACGCTGAACGCCGTCCCCTTCTACGTGCGCCATGGCTACCAGCCCATCGAAGCCGTCAATCTCGATGTCGGCGATTGTCCACCCGTGCCTTCGATCAAGATGCGTAAAGTATCGGGCGCCGTGCACTAAGAGCATCAGTTCACGGCACCGTGATTGTGATCACTGAATCCCGGGACCGTCTCGTTGAGAGTCTCATCTCGTTCAACATGGTAGGTCCATATGCTCGACGAGTTCATCCTGCGCCAAGCCACGATGGCCGACCTTCCGGCTCTGCAGTCGCTGCATGCCGAGGCGGTGCGAAGCCAGTCTCTCGGCTTTTACGACGATAGCCAGATAGACACGTTTCTCCGCAAGATCGGTACGCTCGACCCGCGGCTGATCGGCGCGGGAACCTACTACGTCATCGTGGTCGACGATGAGATCGTCGGCAGCGGCGGGTGGGGCGCGACCGGATCGGTTGTTGGCACCGACGCCAGTCCGATCACCCAGGAGGTGTTGTTGCCGACCGCCGCGGCGATGCGCAGCTTCTTCGTCAGTTCGCACCACGCACGCAAGGGGATCGCCCGTACACTGCTCGGTAACGCCGAAGAAGAAGCGCGCCGGGCAGGCTTCGAGATCTTCGAGCTGCTGGCGACCCTGAACGCCATCCCCTTCTATGTGCGCCACGGGTATTGCCCGTTCGAGGCAGCCAATCTGCGGGTCGGTAACTGCCCGAGCCTGCCTGCCATCAAGATGCGGAAACAAGATCGCGTTCTGCAGTAGTCTCGCACCATGCAACCAGACACCGAGATCCGTCCCTATCACGCAGATGACGCTGCGGCCGTAAACACCCTCGTCCTCGAGTTGCAGGCGCACGAGCGGCGCTTCGAACCGCGCATGAGTGCGCCCGAAGACATCCAACACACCTACTTCGCCCACATCCGGTCACGCTGCGCCGAGCAGGCGGGCGAGATGTTTGTTGCCGAAACCGCGGCCGGCATCGTCGGTTTTGTCTGCGTCCTGGCCCGCGTGATAGCCGATGATGTAGACGAGGACCGGTACGAGTACGCCTATGTCAGCGACCTAGTTGTAAACGCCGGCCATCGGGGGCAAGGCATCGGGGCGGCCCTCCTCGCCGCGGCTGAAGCCTTCGCCGATGCGCAAGGCGCCAAATGGCTGCGCATCGGCGCCCTCGCCGCCAATTCCGGTGCTGTCCAACTCTACCGCCGTGCCGGCTTTGTCGATCGCGCGATACAGCTCGAGAAGCCGCTGAGCAAAAAAGCCTAACCGCCGAAAAGAATCTCTTTCCATCGGCTTAGCGGTCGTTTTTGATCGGCCGCGCAATGATGGCCGATTCGAAAAACACCCCGCGCCCTAACGATCTGATGGGTCTGACCCCGGACGAATACGACCGAGTCGTCGACATCCTCGGGCGGCCCCCCAACTTGACCGAACTCGGCATCTTTTCGGTGATGTGGTCGGAGCATTGCTCCTACAAATCGTCGAAGAAGTGGTTGAAAACACTGCCGACAGAGGGCCCCCAAGTCATCTGCGGTCCCGGCGAGAACGCTGGAGTCGTCGATATCGGTGATGGCCAGGCGGCGATCTTCAAGATCGAGAGCCACAACCACCCGAGTTTCATTGAGCCCTACCAAGGCGCCGCCACGGGCGTCGGCGGTATCCTGCGCGATGTTTTCACCATGGGCGCCCGCCCAGTCACCAACCTGAACGCTTTGCGCTTCGGCGACCCGCAACATCCTAAGACCAAGCACCTGCTGGCCGGCGTGGTCGCTGGTATCGGCGGTTACGGCAATTGCATCGGCGTGCCGACAGTCGGCGGCGAGGTCAATTTCGACCCCAGCTACAACGGCAACATCCTCGTCAACGCGATGACCGTCGGCATCGCCCCCGCCGACCGCATCTTCTACTCCGCCGCCGCGGGCACCGGCCTGCCGGTCGTCTATGTCGGTGCCAAGACCGGCCGCGACGGCATCCACGGCGCCACCATGGCCTCGGCCGAGTTCGACGACGACAGCGAGGAAAAACGCCCTACCGTCCAGGTCGGCGACCCCTTCAAGGAAAAGTTGCTGCTTGAGGCCTGCCTGGAACTGATGGCCACCGACGCCATTGTCGCCATCCAGGACATGGGCGCCGCCGGCCTAACCAGCTCCTCGGTCGAGATGGCCAGCAAGGGCAATGTCGGCATCGCCCTCGACATGGACGCCGTGCCCCGTCGGGAAACCGGCATGACGGCCTACGAACTGATGCTGTCGGAAAGCCAGGAACGCATGTTGATGGTCCTACGCCCCGGCGCCGAGGACCGCGCCATGGCGATCTTCCGCAAATGGGAACTGGACTGCGCCGTGGTCGGCGAGACCGACTCGAGCGGCCGCCTGCGCCTCCGCGAAAACGGGGAATATGTCGCCGACATCCCGGTCCCGCCCCTCGTCGCCAACGCGCCGGAATACGACCGGCCCTGGACGCCGACGCCAGCCGCCCCGGTGCTCGACGCCGCCGACGTCCCTGCCGCCGACGATCTCTGTGACGTGCTGAAACGCCTGATCGGCGGCCCCCATCTCGCCTCCCGCCGCTGGGTGTGGGAGCAGTATGACAGCCAGGTCATGGCCGACACGGTGCACGGCCCCGGCGGCGATGCCGCGGTGACCCGTGTGCACGGCACCGAGAAAGCCCTCGCCACCACCACCGACTGCACGCCGCGCTATGTCGCCGCCGATCCGGTCGAGGGCGGTAAGGTTGCCGAAGCCTGGCGCAACCTCACCGCCGTCGGCGCCCGGCCCCTGGCCGTCACCAACAACCTGGACTTCGGCAATCCCGAGCGGCCCGAGATCATGGGCCAGTTGGGCGGCGCCCTCCAAGGCATGGGCGAGGCCTGCCGCGCCCTCGGCTTCCCCGTCGTCTCCGGCAACGTGTCGCTCTACAACGAGACCAACGGCCGCGGCATCCTGCCGACCCCGGTCATCGGTGGCGTCGGCCTGCTGGACGACGCGCGCCGCCATATGACTCTCGCTCTCAAGGACGAGGGCGAAGTGATTCTATTGATTGGCAAAGCCGATGGCTGGCTCGGCTGTTCCCTCTACGCCCGCTTCATGGGCGTGGCCGATCACTTCGCCCCGCCGCCGGTCGATCTGGATGCCGAGCGGGCCGCCGGCGATCTGATCCGCGCCCTGATCGCCGAAGGCGAAATCACCGCCTGCCACGACCTCAGCGACGGCGGCCTGCTCTGCGCCCTGGCCGAGATGGCCATGGCCGGCAACATCGGCGCCAGCTTGGACAACCCGCCAGCCGACCTGCCGCTCCATGCCTGGTTCTATGGCGAGGACCAGGGCCGCTATCTGGTAACCACGAATCAGCCGGAAAACGTGCTGCGCCGCGCCGGCAGCGTACCCGTTGCCGTTATCGGCCGCACCGGCGGCACCGCGTTGACCCTGCCCAACGGCGACCATATATCCGTGGCGGCGTTGGCAGCGGTTCATGAGGAGTGGTTGCCGGGCCTGATGGCGGCACCCTAAACTCTTGCGACGAAGGGGATAGCGGGGAGGAAGACGACATGCCGATGGCCGCCATTGATATCGAGCAGATGATCAAGGAGCATTTGCCCGGCGCTGATGTAAAAATCGAAGACCTGCGGGGCGATGGGGACCATTATCTCGCCCACGTGCGGTCGGCGTTCTTCAAGGGCAAGACAAGGGTGCAGCAGCACCAAATGGTTTACGAGGCACTGAAGGGCCGCATGGGCGGCGAACTGCACGCCCTCGCATTGCAGACCTCGGTGCCGGCGGAAGAGTAAACGGACCAACGGGATCAAGGTGCAATGAGCGAAAACCCTGTACACGAGCGGATCAAAGGCGAGATCGACGGCAATCAGGTCATGCTGTTCATGAAGGGCTCGCCCGTCTTCCCGCAGTGCGGCTTTTCCGCGGCGGTCGTCCAAGTGTTGAATGCTCTGGGCGTAAAGTTCGGCTCGGTCGACGTGCTGACGGATCCGGAGATCCGCCAGGGCATCAAGGAGTTCTCCGAGTGGCCGACGATCCCGCAGCTCTATGTGAAGGGTGAGTTCGTCGGCGGCTGCGACATCGTCCGCGAGATGTTTGAGACAGGAGAACTTTCGGAACTGCTGAGCACCCGCGGCATCGACGTACGAGCCGCCTAACAGGCCCAACGCACGCTTCCGCCGCCAGATCGACGGCGGACCGTACGAACGTCTCGTGGCGCGGTTGCCGCGATTCTACAGCGAGTAGAATTCGATGACGAGGTTCGGTTCCATGCGGACCGGATAAGGCACGTCGGCCAGTTTCGGCCCCCGCGTGAAGGTGCCCTTCAGCTTGTCGAGATCGACATCGACATAGTCCGGCACATCCCGTTCCGCCGAGCCCACCGCTTCCATGACCAGCGGCATCTCGCGGGATTTCTCCTTCACCTCGATCAAGTCGCCGTCCTTCACCGAGTAGGACGGAATATTGACCTTCTTGCCGTTGACCCGGACATGGCCGTGGCTGACGAATTGGCGCGCCGCGAACACGGTCGGCACGAACTTCATGCGGTAGATCACCGCATCCAGCCGCCGTTCCAGCAGTTCGATCAGGTTTTCGCCGGTATCGCCCCGCCGCCGCACCGCCTCTTCGTAGTAGCGGTGGAACTGCTTCTCGCCGATGTTGCCGTAGTAGCCCTTCAGCTTCTGCTTCGCCATCAGATGGATACCGAAGTCCGAGGGCTTCCGGCGACGCTTACCATGCTCGCCTGGAGGGCTCTCGCGACGGTTGAAGGGGCTCTTCGGCCGCCCCCAAAGATTGCAGCTGAGGCGGCGGTCGATCTTGTGCTTAGCGCTATGACGCTTACTCATGTCAGATCCTGTTTATTGGTTCTTGTCCCGGTAGGCCAAATCTGGCGGGATCACACGATCCGCATTCCCAGGAAGCGGCGCGGACTATAAGCAAGCCGGGGCCGATGTCAATTCGGCCGACCGGCCATTTCAGGAGGAACCACCCCAGTTGACTACCCTGCCCGACCGCCGCCGCGGGGTCATCCTCGCCCTCCTCGGCGTCCTGATCCTCAGCCCCGATGGCGTCCTGACCACCATGATCGGCGCCGATCTTTGGACCACCCTGTTCTGGCGCGGCACCCTGGTGACACTGGCCCTGCTGGTCATCGTGGCCGTCCGCAACCGCGGCGATGTCATCGGCGCCTTCCGCGCCAACGGCTGGGCGGGCGTATGGATCGGCCTCCTCTACGCCGCCAGCTCCTATGGCTTCGTGATCTCGGTGCGCCTGTCGACAGTGGCCGACACCCTGTTCATCATCAGCGCCGCGCCCCTGCTGGCCGCCCTGCTATCCAGCGTCCTCGGCACGCCGGTGAGCCGCCGCACTTGGCTGACCATCGGTGTGGCGATCGCCGGCATGGCGGTCATTTTCGGCGGCAAGCTGGAATTCAGCCAGCTCAGCGGCGTCCTCACGGCCCTCGGCACCGCCATCGCCTGGGGGGTCATGCTGGTGGTGCTGGAACGGGTCCACCTGGACGACCCGGCGCCCGCCTGGGGCATCGGCGCCGTGCTGATCGCCGTGCCATCCGGCCTGCTTGCCCCGACTCTTGCCCTGGCCCCGGCCGACTACTTGCCGGCGGCGCTGCTGGGCCTGGTCTTCCTGCCGGCCGCCTTCATCTTGATCGGCCGGGCCCCGCGTTACCTGCCCGCCCCCGAGGTCGGCCTGATCGTCCTGTTGGAAGCGGTGTTCGGCCCGCTGCTCGCCTTCGTCCTGATCGCCCAGACCCCATCGTCCGCCACCCTCGCCGGCGGCGCCATCATCCTCTCGGCCATGGCGGTACACTTCTCGGTCGAACTCCGCCGTGTCGGAGCCAGCACGTGAGCCGTTTCTGGAGCACGGTCGTTCACCAGCTCTCGCCCTACGTGCCGGGTGAACAGCCGCAGCAGGAAGGTCTCATCAAGCTCAACACCAACGAGAACCCATACGGACCCTCGCCGCGAGTGCTGGCGGCCATCGAGGAAACCAAGGAAAGGTTACATCTCTACCCCGATCCCAGCAGCTCCGCCCTGCGCCAAGCCATCGCCGAACGCTACGATGTCGTGCCCGACCAGGTGTTCGTCGGCAACGGTTCCGACGAGGTGCTGGCACACGCCTTCCACGGGCTGTTGAACCAGGACGCGCCGCTACTGTTCCCCGACATCACTTACAGCTTCTACCCCGTCTATTGCGGCCTTTACGGCGTACGATACGAGGAAGTGCCGCTCGACGCGGCGATGCGGGTACAACTCGCCGACTACCGGCGGACCTGCGGCGCCATCCTGCTGCCCAACCCCAACGCACCCACCGGCATCGCACTCCCACGCGCGGCGATCGAGCAACTGCTGACCGAGCACCCGGACCAACTCGTGGTCATCGACGAAGCCTATGTGGACTTCGGTGCCGAAACCGCCGTCCCGCTCGTCGCCCGCCACGAAAACCTGCTCGTCGTCCAAACCTTCTCCAAATCGCGCGCTCTAGCCGGACTGAGAGTCGGCTTTGCCATTGGCCAGCCGCCGCTGATCGAAGCGTTGGACCGGGTGAAGAACAGCTTCAACGCCTATCCCCTCGATTGCCTGGCCATCGCCGGCGCAATCGCGGCCATCCAGGATGAAGCATGGTTCGACGAGACGCGGGCGCGCATCATCGCTTCCCGCCAACGGCTCGCCGACGGTCTGGCAGCACTCGGGTTCGAGGCCCTACCATCATCGGCGAATTTCATTTTCGCCCGTCACCCCGGCCATGCGGGTGCAAGTCTCACCGCACAGCTTCGCGAACACCGGATCATCGTCCGGCACTTCCCGCATCCCCGGATCAAAGACTATCTGCGCATCACAGTCGGCACCGACGATCAGTGCGACCGCCTGCTCACCGTCATGCGTGGGTTGATCTAGTTCCGCGGTTTCGTCGGCTTCACCAAGCTCGACACGACGCCGTGCAGTGTGCGCACTTCCTGCTCCGTCAGGTTCGCGCGCTGAAATAGCGTCCGCAGATTACCGACCATCGTCGGCCGCATGTCGTCGACATGGAAGAAGCCCGACGCATCGAGTTCCTGCTCCAACCGGTCGAGGAAATAGCCGAGTTCTTGCTTGTTCGCGGGTCGGGTCGCGTTCATGCGCAAGGCTTCCGGTTCCGCATCGGCTCCGGTTTGAAACCACTCGTACCCGACCAGCAGCACCGCCTGCGCCAAGTTTAGCGATGCATAGGCCGGGTTGAGCGGCACGGTCATGATCGTGTCCGCATGCAGCAGGTCTTCATTCTTCAGCCCGGCACGTTCCGGCCCGAACAACACGCCGACCCGCTCCCCCGCCGCGACTGCCTGACGCATCTCCTCCGCCGCATGTCGCGGCGTAACAACGCGCTGCGTGTTGTCGCGCGGCCGTGCCGTCGCCGCATACACCCGGTTCAGCCCGCGCACAGCGGCTTCGATGCTGTCGAACAATTGCGCCTTGTCCAGCACCTCCGTCGCGCCGGACGACATCTTCACGGCCTTTTCGTTCGGCCAAGGCTCCCGCGGATTGACGAGGGACATCGCCGTCAACCCACAGTTCAGCATTGCCCGTGCCGACGCGCCGATATTCTCGCCCAGTTGCGGGCCCACCAGAATGATGTCCGGGCCGCCGCCGATCTGCTGCTGCGTCCGGTCGGTCCCGGCCATCGCCGGCGTCAGGCCGCCGCCTTGGCGAAGCGGCTGCGGTAGAGCTTGTAGGTGATGGCGTCGTTGAGCGCTTCGTAGGCCGCGTCGATGATGTTCGGCGAAATGCCGACCGTCGACCAGCGATGCGCTTCGGCATCGGCTGATTCTATCATCACCCGGGTGACGGCGGCTGTCGCTTCCTGCGGCGTAAGGATACGCACCTTGAAGTCGACCAACCGCACGTCGCCAAGTTCCGGATAGACCGGCAGCAACGCCTTCCGCATCGCCGCGTCGAGCGCGTTGACCGGGCCGTTGCCTTCCGCCACCTGCATCGACGGCTGCCCATCGACGCTGATCTTGATCACCACCTGGCTGACGGTGGTCAACTCGCCGCGCGCATTGTGGCGCCGTTCGACCTCCACCCGAAAACTGTCGACATCGTAAAACGCCGGCACCTCGCCCAAGGCGCGCCGTGCCAGCAATTCGAAACTGGCCTCCGCCCCGTCGTAGGTGTAGCCCTCGAACTCCTTCTCTTTCACCGCCGCGACGAGTTTCGACAATTTGTCATCGTCGAGCGCCCCATCGAGGCCCACCTCCTCCAACCGCGTCAGCACATTGGAACGCCCGGCCTGATCGGACACCACGACGTGCCGCCGGTTGCCGACCAGTGAAGGCTCGATATGCTCGTAGGTACGCGGATCCTTACGCACGGCACTGACATGAGCGCCACCTTTGTGCGCAAACGCCGCCTCGCCGACATAGGCAGCGTGTCGGTGCGGTGCCCGGTTCAGCAGTTCGTCGACCAGGCGCGACACATGAGTCAAATGCCGCAGATTGTCCTGGCTCATGCCGATGTCGTAAACGCCGTCATACTTCAGCAGCAGCGACGGGATCACCGACACCAGGTTGGCGTTACCGCATCGCTCCCCGAGGCCATTGATCGTGCCCTGCACCTGACGCACCCCGGCCTCCACCGCCGCCAACGTATTGGCGACGGCATTCTCCGTATCGTTGTGCGCGTGAATGCCCAGCCGCTCGCCGGGGATATGCGCCATCACCTCCGACACGATGCCGGCCACCTCCGCCGGCAACGTGCCGCCATTGGTGTCGCACAGCACGAGCCAGCGCGCCCCGCTCTCATACGCCGCGCCCAAACAGGCGAGCGCATAACCCGGATTGGCCTTGTAGCCGTCGAAGAAATGCTCGGCATCGAACATCACCTCGCTGACCCGGGCCTTCGCCTGCGCAACGCTGTCGCCGATCATCGACAGGTTCTCTCCGTGCGGCACCCCCAACGCAACGTCGACCTGGAAGTCCCAACTCTTGCCGAAGATACAGACCGTGTCGGCTTTTGTC
>JANQOE010000132.1 GCA_028279245.1 Alphaproteobacteria bacterium | reverse complement strand
CTCCAGCAGATGCTTGGCTGTCGCGGCGTCGCCGCGTTCGACCGCGGTAACAGCGTGAGCGACAGTGTCGCTGCTCACGCGGCGACCGCGGGCGCCTTGTGCAGGACACCGCCGCGCATCGGCTGTGGGACGCCCGTCGTCGACGGCAGGCTGAGCGGCAGGCCGCGTAAGGAACGCACCGCCAGAAAGGCGAAGGCCTGGGCCTCCAACGCGTCGCCGTTCCAGCCCACCGCTTCAACGGGGTCGCACGGCACGGCGAGAACTTCGGTAAGGCGGGACATGATCACCGGATTGTGCCTCCCCCCACCGCAGACCAGCCACCGCAGCGGCGGGGCCGGCAGATGGGGCAACGCCCGCGCAACACTCTGCGCCGTGAACTCGACCAGCGTGGCAGCGCCATCGGTGAGCGTCAGACTGTCCACCGGCGCGGGGTCGAAATCGTTGCGATCCAACGACTTGGGCGGGTGTTGTTCAAAGTATGGTTCATTTAGCAGTTTGGCTAACACCCCGGCGTCAACCTTGCCGGCCGCGGCATGCTTGCCGCCTTCGTCATGGGTAGCCCCGGTGTGCCGGGCGATCCAATCGTCCAGCAACGCGTTGCCAGGCCCGGTGTCGAAGGCGAGCGCCTCGTCTCCGTCGATGTAAGTGACGTTGGAGACGCCGCCGACGTTCAGCACGGCGATGGGGTGCTGTAGACCCGCCGCGAGCGCCCGATGATAAAGCGATGCGAGTGGGGCGCCCTGCCCGCCGGCGGCCACATCGGCGGCCCGGAAGTCGTTGACGACGTCCACAGCCAGCGCACCGGCGAGGCGTGCGCCGTCGCCGAACTGGCGGGTCAGCCGGTCGGCTGGCCGGTGCAGGATGGTTTGGCCGTGAAATCCAATAACTGCGATGTCGCTGAGGTCCATATTGTTTGCTTTGGCGAAGACATTAACGATCGCGGCGTGGGCATCAGTCAGTTCGGCTTCCGCATTGTGTTCATCGGCGGCCGATGCGACGCCCGGCGACGCTGCCATGGCTAAGAGTCGGGTCCGTAGGTTCGGCGCATAGGCGAAGGTTGCGGTCGGGCCGAACGCAGCTACCCGTTCGCCATCGGTGTCGATCACGGCGACATCGATCCCATCCATGGACGTGCCGCTGATCAGGCCAAGGGATCGCACGACCTCGGCCACTTAAGCCTCCGCGTCCGGCTGTTTCGACGGCTGGGCCGCATCGAACGCCGGCAGTTGCATGCAATTGTCGAAGATGCGCATTACCGTCGGGTAAGGGTTGAGATCGGCCTCAACCCGCTTGGCATTGAAGATCTGCGGCACGAGGCAGACGTCAACCAGGGTGGGTGAGTCGCCATGCGAGAACTTACCGGTCGATGGGTGATCCAGTAGGCCCTCGATCCCCGCCAATCCGGTGGCGACCCAATGGTGATACCAAGCCTCTGTCCGGGTCGTTTCGTCGATGCCCAGACTGTTGGTTAGATGTTGGAGAACGCGAAGGTTTGCGAGGGGATGGATCTCACACGCGATGGATTGGGCAATCGCTCGCACACGCGCGCGGGCGCGAGCATCGTCCGGCATAAGGGGTGGCATGTCGGGACGGGTCTCATCGAGATACTCGATGATCGCCATTGACTGCGTGATGACCGTTCCGTCGTCGTCGACGATAGCCGGAACAAGGCCTTGCGGATTGATCTTCAAGTAGTCTGGCGCCCGATGCTCTTGGCGGCGCAGATGGATGAATTCCCGCTCGGGGACGATCTCCTTGTGGTTTAGTGCGATCCGTACCCGGAACGCGGCTGACGAACGGAAGTAGTCGTAGAACTTCATTGCAACTCCTTCTTCGGCGGCCAGACAACGGGGAACCAATCAGGGTTGGGCGGCTCGCCGGGCGATTGGCGCAGGCCCATGTCGGGATAAGGCGGCGACGGGGTGCCAGGCCGGTCGACGTAAACAACGTCATCACCGAGCCAGCGGAACACCACCGCGCGGCGGCGGTGGGTGGTCGGGTTGGCCGGCGCGTCATGTATGGTCAGAAAGTGGAAGGCGATGACGTCGCCCGGAGCCAGATCCCAGGCCAGCAACTCGTGCTCAGGGCCGATGGTTGGCAGTGGCTCGAAATCGGTTCCGGTGTACTGGTAGTCGGAACCGTCCTTGAAGCGCCGCGGGTAGAACAGCTTGCCCCAGCGGTGGGAACCGGCGACGAAACGCGGACACACGGCACGGGGCACCGGGTCGAGGGCGACCCAGAAACTCACGACCTGCTGGCCCTGCATCACATAGTAAGGCTGATCGTGATGCCAGGGTGTCACCTCGCGGGTGGCCCCCTCCTTGACCAGCACATGTTCGTGGAAGAACTGGACCCGCTCGGTGTCCATCATCGCCGCGGCCAGGCCGGCATTCGCCGGGTCGAAGGCAAACGCCTTGAAGGCCTCGATCCGCTGCCAGTTGCAGTAGTCGCCGAAATAGGCGCCGGGTTGATCCTTCGGCGTGTAGACCTGAGCAAGCGGGCTGGGGTCCGTCATGTTGGTGGCGACACCTTCGCGCAGGCGCTCCACCCATACCGGGTCCACAGCCCCGCGTAGGCAGATAGCGCCATCGCGCCGGTAGGCTTCCAGATCGGTACGGCTTGGACTTGGCATGGCAGCGGGACTATAGCGTCGTTTCCAATAGTGCGAAGGACCGTATGGACGAACGACCCTTAAACGAGGACGCGGTGGCCCGTACCATGGCCTGGGCGGTGCCAGCGCGCGCGCCGCTGAACGGCGGCAGCGTGCGGCTCGAGCCGCTCGACCCCGCCGCGCATGGCGAAGGCCTGTTCGCGGCCTCCCATGGCAGCGCCGAACATGAGGCCGTGTGGCGGTACATGTCCATCGGCCCGTTCGGCGACCGAGGGTCGTTCCAGTCGTGGCTGGCCGAGTGTGCGGCGGCGGCGGACCCCCTCGCCTTCGCCATTCGCGATCTCGATACGGACAGCATGATGGGCATGGCCAGCTTCATGCGGATGACGCCGGCGCATGGGGTGATCGAGATTGGGTTCATCTGGTTCGGTCCGGAATTCCAGCGTTCACGGCAGTCGACCGAGGCGCTGTTCCTGATGATGGACCACGCGATGACCGCGCTGGGCTATCGGCGGCTCGAGTGGAAGTGCAACGCGCTCAACGAGAAGTCGCGGGCCGCGGCGCTGCGGCTGGGCTTCTGGTTTGAAGGCGTTTTCCACCAGCACCAGGTGACAAAGGGGCACAACCGGGATACGGCGTGGTATTCGATCATCGATGGCGAATGGCCGACATTGCGGGTGGCGTTTCAGACCTGGCTGGCGCCGGCGAATTTCGATGCCGACGGGCGGCAGCGCCAGTCCTTGCGGGACCTCCGCGCGGGCTAGAGCCGGCGCAGGAACGCCCGCGCCTCTCGCGGGGTCTGCAACGTGACGACGGTTACGTCCTCCCGCACCTGTTGCAGGCGTTCAAGCATACGGTTGCGGCCACCACCGTTGCGGCCGAACCGGGCGATGTAGGCGAGGAAGGTCAGGTCCCAGCGCTCGGGGCAACCCGCGGCCAGATCTGGCCGGACCCGGCCATAGCCCTCGGCGATCCGGCGGGTGGCCCGCAACAGGCACAAGGATGCGGGGAAATCCAGGGCGATGACCGTGTCGGCCCGGGCCAGGCGCAGGTCGAGTGTACCGCCGTAGTTGCCGTCGACGATCCAGCGCGGCGCGGCGGCGACCTCGGCCACCTGCTTGCGCCAACGGTAGGCCGATGGCTCCACCCAACCCGGTTTCCAGTAGAGCTTGTCGAGATGAACGACCGGCAGCCCCGTCAATCCGGCCAAGGCCAATGAAAAGGTCGTCTTGCCCGCCCCCGGACTGCCGACGACCGCTACACGTTCCATGTGCCGCTCTCCCGCGCGTAACTGCGGGAGCATATGGCGTCCGTCCTGGTAAGACGATGGGTTTATGGGAACGGAACGATCTCTGCCAAGCCGTCGACCACCGCTGGTGCGCCGAACAGCACCGCGATCTTGCTGCGTGACAAACCCCCGCCCGACAACTGGCGTTCCAGATACTTGCCGCCGGCTTCTTCGATGATCACCTCGGTCGCGCGTACATCCCAAGGGTTGGTCAACGGGTCGACCAAGGCATCGAGTGCGCCGCGCGCGGTCATGGCATGACCGAAGCAATCGCCGTAGCAGCGCAGGCCCGGTACCTGCAAGCATAGCTCCCGATACTCGGCCATCAGCCCGGACTGTTCGAACCACATGGGTTCGGCGCTGGCGACGAATGCATCCTTGAGGCTCGTGTGGCCTGAGACGCGAAGGGGCTCGCCATTGCAGTGCGCGCCCAGGCCACGGGCGGCCGAGTAAGTCTCGTCCATCGAATGCAGACGGATGACCCCGGCGACGGATGTCGCGGCCGCGTTGTCGTACAGCGCGATGAACGTCCCGAAGGTGGGAATGCCGCTAGCGAAGGCGCGCGTTCCGTCGATTGGATCGACGAACCAGGTGTAGTCACTGCCCCGGTCTTCGTGCCCAAACTCCTCGCCGACAATATCAAAACCGCCGAACTCGGGAGAGCTTTCCAGAATGCGGCGAATACGTTGCTCCGCTTCGCGATCGGCGATCGTCACCGGCGAGCCGTCAGCCTTGTTTTCGACCTGCAGGGCCGGGCTACGGAACTGCCGCAGGGTCTGATCGCTGACGGATTCTGCGACTGTTACTGCGAGTTCGAGGGCTTTGGTCAGGTCCAGCACGCGATCTCCTTTTCAACCTCTAGGGTGACATCCTCATAGACGATTGATTCGATGTAACAGATGTGACGGCTGTGGTCGCCCTGCAGCAGTCGGCGCGTGAGTCCAGCATGAAGTCATGAACTTACAACGGTCATTTTTTATTGTTTTACGATAAATCTGGTGCTATGGCGGGTACCAGATGCTTGAGGACGTTCTGATGAACCATACAAACCTGCAGCGGATCCGCCGCGTGAGCCGCGCCATGATGCATCTGTGCTCGGCCTCGTTCGTCCTGATCCCTGCTGCCCTCGCCTTTGGCTGGGCGAATTTCGAACTGCTGCGTCACGCGCCGCCACTGGCCGGTCTGCAGATTGACGGCAGCGGTCCCAGCGGATGGTTCCTGGTGTTCGGTTATGCGGTGAGCCTGGCTGCATCGGCGATCCTGCTGTTCGGCTTGTGGCGGCTCCGGCGGTTGTTTCAGCTCTACAGCGACGGTCGGATTTTCACCGTGGAAAACGCCCGCTGTTTGTCGAGTTTCGCTTGGACACTGGTCGTGTTCGCGATGACCAAACCACTGTTCGGCGCGGCCCTCAGTGTGCTGGTGACGTGGCACAACCCGCCGGGTCAGCGGGCGCTGGCCATTTCATTCGGCTCCGGCGAGATCGGCGTGGCTTTCGTTGGGGTCTTGTTGCTGGTCATCGCCTGGATCATGCGCGAGGGCTGCCGGATGGCGGAAGAGAACGCGCAGATCGTCTAGCCGATGCCGATTGTCGTGACACTGGACGTGATGCTGGCTCGCCGAAAAATGAAGTCGAAGGACCTCGCGCGCGAAGTCGGTATCACCGAGCAAAACCTATCGCTACTAAAGTCGGGCAAGGTGAAGGGCATCCGCTTTGGCACGCTGGAACGGATTTGCGCCGTGCTGGATTGCCAGCCTGCGGACATCTTGCGCTTCGAGGAATCCAACACAAGCGGACCGACGCGGCCGTAAAAGGCCGCCGCGCCCGCACCAAGAGCTAGTCTTCGACCGAGAGTTCGCCGGCCGACGTGCGGCCGTCGTTTCCGGGGACGAGTTCGAACGCGACGCGCTGACCCTCGCGTAGTTCCGCGAGACCCGCATGCTGTACCGCACTGATGTGGACGAATACATCGCGGGCCCCATCTTCCGGCTCAATGAACCCGTATCCTTTTGTGGTGTTGAACCACTTCACGCGTCCAGCAGGCAACAGTACTGCTCCTTAACAGTTGCTTCCTCCCCCTGTTCGACAGGGGCCGCGGGCAGCACGCGATGCATTGGTCCTCGGGATAGAAAACCTGCAACCTTTGGGTGGTGCGTCCGCAAATAGACACTAAAGAACCCATTCTTAGAAGCCAACCCGGTCGGCGCGAATTCTGATGCACCGGAGCACGCAACAGCGGTGGATTTCTGAAGCAAACCTTGCACTAAGGGCCCGGCTGTCGCGGACCTATACAGGTCGTCAGCATCTCGCGAAGGAAGTCGTCGCGTTCGCGCTGCAGAATTCGTTCGGTAACGGTGGGGTCGTGGGTCCGGCGTCCTCACCCCTTCCCTATCCCGTCCTCTGTTTCTGCGTTGGCCCGGTGATCAGGCGGGCGCCGCGGCCGAAGGTTAGATATGCCCAGACCCACTGGACGAAGACCAGCAGGCGATTGCGGAAGCTGATCAGTAAATAGATGTGGGCGAGACTCCAGACGACCCAGGCTAACCAGCCCCGCAGCATTACCCGGCCGAACACCGCCACCGCCGATGAACGGCCGATGGTCGCCAGGGTGCCCAAATCGCGATAGCGGAAACTGAGCGATCCGGTGTCGCCGCCGAGCCGGGCGCGCAACAGCCGGGCGACGAATTGACCCTGCTGCTTGGCGACCGATGCCAAACCGGGAAACGGCTTGCCATCAGGCATCTCTGCGTGCGCTGCGTCGCCGATGACGAAGACGTTCGGCTGGCTGGGCAATGAGAGATCCGCACCGACGGCGACGCGGCCCTGCCGCTCCGTTTCGACACCGAGCCAGCCGCCAACGTCGACGGCCCGGACCCCAGCGCACCAAATGACCGTTGCCGCGGGGATGTCGGTCTCGCCGACCGTTACGCCGTCCGCCGTCACCTCAGTGACCGAAGTGTCGCAGCGGACCTCGACGCCCATGCGTTCCAGGCTGCGTTTGGTGTAGGCGGCAAGTCCGCCGGGGAAGCCGGGCAGCACCGCCGGACCACCCTCTACCAGCACCACACGGGTGGCGTTGGGGTCGATGGCGCGGAAGTCGCGGGCCAGGGCGCGTTTCGCAAGTTCGGCAATGGCGCCGGCCATCTCGACCCCGGTGGGCCCGGCGCCGACCAACACGAAAGTCATCAGTCGCGCCCGGTCCGTCTCGCTCGCCGCCATTTCGGCCTGTTCGAAGGCCGCCAGGATGCGGCTGCGAATGGCGGTCGCGTCGTCAATCGATTTCAGACCGGGTGCGTGGCCCGCCCAGGTGTCGTGGCCGAAGTAGCTGGCGCCGGCGCCCGGGGCGACGATGAGATAGTCGTAGGGCACGCGCCGGGTTGCCGTAATGACTTGGCGGCCCGTCAGATCGACCGCTGTCACTTCATCCATCAGCACGCGGGCGTTTGGATGGCCCCGCAGGACACTGCGCACCGGCACGGCGATGTCGGCCGGCGACAGGCCAGCGGTGGCGACCTGGTACAGCAGCGGCTGAAACAGATGGTGGTTGCGCTTGTCGATGACGGTCACATCCGCATCGACCCCGCGCAGATCGATCGCCGCGGCCAGCCCGCCGAACCCGGCGCCGATGATGACGATTTGGGGCTTGGTCATGAGCTGCGGACCTCGATCGGCCGGCGGGGCCAGGCGTTTTGACGGTCAGGGACGCGGCGATATGGTGCGTGGATGAGCGAAGACCGGCACATCGATCACGTCACCACCTACTACCACACGCACCCGATCAACGAGCAACAGATCCTCGACAAGCTGAGGCGGGAAGGCGTCGATCTGACGCGGGTCAGCGAGGATGTGCTGCAGCAGTACGATCAGGACCATTTTGGCGGGGTCGCGGCGAACGAGGTGTTGGCCGGTCTGGCGCGGATTGAGGCTGACACCCACGTGCTCGACGTGTGCAGCGGCATGGGCGGACCGGCCCGGTATTTGGCGCACAACCATGGCTGCCGGGTCACCGGGTTGGACCTGACGGAGAGCCGGGTCGTCAGCGCCGGAAAGCTTACGAGGATGGCCGGGCTCGATGACCGGGTCGCGTTTCGGCACGGCAACGCGCTGGACAACCCCTTCCCGGATAAGACATTCGATGTGGCGATCGGCCAGGAGGCTTTCTGCCACATCCCCGATAAGGCGCTGCTCATCGCGGAATGTGTCCGGGTGCTGAAGGTCGGCGGCCGTATCGCCTTCACCGATATCGTCGAACGTAACGGGATGACTGAGGCGTCGCGTGCCCGGCTGCGGCGGGAGATGACATTTACCGAGCTGCAAACCCTAGATGGCTACCGGCACTTGCTCGAAGACGCGGGGTGTACGGTGCCGCATGCCGAGGATCTGAGCGCGCCGTGGACGGACATCCTCAAACAGCGCTTGGAGATGTATCGCGGGCTGAAGGAGCCGACCGTCGCCCGGTTCGGCGCCGCCCACTTCCAGAAATGGGATGATGCTTACAGCTTCTTCGTCGGCTGCTACGAGACCGGCGAGCTTGGTGGCGCCCGGCTGATGGCGCGGCGGGAGCGCTAGCGTCCGGGCGGCTTGACAAGAGCGCCACTTGTTCCCTTTATGTTCTTGTGGGCGCAAACATCATTCATGCCGACCTCGATGCCTTCTATGCGTCCGTCGAGCAGCTGCTGAACCCGTCGCTGCGCGGCAGGCCCATCGCCGTCGGTGGCGGTGTGGTGTTGGCGGCGTCCTACGAAGCGAAGGCGTTCGGTGTGCATGGCGGGATGCCGGGCCGGCAGGCGCGGCAGCTCTGTCCCGACCTGCAATTCGTCAGCGGTCACTTCGACGAGTACCAGCGGCTGGGCGATGCGGCGATAGATGTGCTCGTCGACTTCACGCCGGCCGTTGAGCGGATATCGATTGACGAGGCGTTTGCCGATGTCTCGGGGTCGGTGCACCTATTCGGTGCGCCCGAGGATATGGCCAAGACCATACGCCGGCGGGTACGGACTGAGCTCGGTCTGCCGATCTCGCTCGGCGTTGCGCGTACCAAACATCTGGCAAAGATCGCCTCACAGGTGGCCAAGCCCGACGGGCTCGTGGTTGTCGATCCGCCGTATGAAGAGACCTTCTTACGAGACTTGCCGGTCGCGCTGATATGGGGTGTCGGTGCGGTGACCCAGGAACGCCTGGCCGACGCCGGCATCGCCACCATCGGTCAATTGGCGGCGGCGCGGCCACAGTCGATGGAACGGCTGCTCGGCCGCACGGCCGGTGGCAAGCTGGCGGCGTTGGCGCGGAACCGCGATCCACGGCCCGTTGTGACGCAACGGCGTGTGCGATCGGTCGGGGCGCAATCGGCCCTCGGCAAGAAGCCGGCCGTCACCTCGGTCATCCGGCCGACCCTGCGCCACCTGGCGGACCGCGTGGCGTCGCGGATGCGGGCGAAATCGCGGGCCGGCAAGACCGTGACCGTGCGGGTTCGCTTTGCCGACCTGCGTGCCGTCACCCGGTCGATCACCCTGCCCGCGCCGGTTTCCGCGACTGGGATCCTCGCCGAGGTGGCAGAAGAGTTGGTGCACACGGCGCTGGCCGATCATCCGACTGAATCCAACATCTCGCTGCTGGCGATTGCCGTCTCGCAATTGGACGACGATACGGCGCTACAGCTTGAACTGCCGCTGCGCCTGCAGGACGAGAAACGCTGCCCCGGGACGCGCAAGGGCGCCGCACGTTGGCTGGCCGACCGGGCGATGGACGCGATCCGCGACCGCTTCGGTAAAGAGGCGATCGGCTACGGATCCGTCGCCCTTGGCGATCGCCGCGCCATTCCCGACGCGTTTCGGGAACTTGCGGAGCGCGAGTTGTAGCGCTGATCTGGACTAGACGGCCGACGCCATTGCGACGTCGCCGGAAAGCTGCGTGCGGATTGCTTCAAGTAGTTCGGGCACGCGAACCGGTTTCGATAGATAGGCGCTGCAGCCGCTCCGGAGTACGCGCTCCTTGTCGCCCCGCATGGCGTATGCAGTGACCGCGATGATCGGCATATCGTCGATTGTCTCGTCCAGACGCAGCCGCCGCGTTACTTCCATGCCGGAGACCACGGGCAACTGGATATCCATGAGAATGAGCGCTGGGTTGTGTTCGTGGACGAGGCGTATCACCTCGAGACCGCTGCGGGTGCTGACGACATTGTAGCCCGCCCCCTCCAGTACATCGTGGAACAGCAGCAGGTTCAGTTCATTGTCCTCGACTATGAGGATTGTTGTGGGCGCCTCGGGTTGAAGGTTTGGCATGCAACTAAGCACCTTCTGGTGGAAGCACTACAAAGCAATGAACACGGTTAATTGTAAGTTAAGCCTATGCCGAATCGATAGTTATTGTGGTAGTTCTTCTTAATGGCCAAGCTGCCCAGAAATATAATACGACAATACATACCATAGTTTGTTTGGCAGTACTTTGGCTTGGGGCGAACCTGGCATGTAATTGCGGGGGACGATGGCGGACAGCAAGTCGTCGCAGGTGTCGGATCAACCAAAGCACATTGTTGGCATAGGGGCCTCCGCTGGCGGCCTAGAGGCGCTGGAACAGCTCTTCGACAACATCCCACCCGATAGCGGGCTGGCGTATGTCATCGTTACCCACTTGTCGCCCGACTTTAAGAGTCTGATGAGCGAGCTCATTGCACGCTACACGACGATGCCCGTGCAGATCGTGCAAGACGCCATGCATGTCCGTAAGAATGAGGTTTATGCGATTCCGCCGGGGAAGGAGATGATCATCTCCGGTGGCCGGTTGCTGTTATCGGACCGCACGCCGGCATCGTTGAACCTGCCGATCGATGTGTTCTTCCGCTCGCTGGCCGCCGAGCTCGGTTCGGCGGCCATGGGGATTGTCTTGTCAGGCACCGGCAGTGACGGAGCGCGCGGGGGCGCCGCGATTAGTCATGCTGGGGGCCTGCTGATGGTGCAAGACCCGGAGACAGCGAAGTTCGATGGGATGCCGCGCGCGGCGATGGAAGTGGTTCAAGGTAGCGCAGTTCTGCCGCCATCCGAAATGGGGGCCGCCATAATCGACTACGCAGTCAATAAGCAGGTTCGCTTACGACATGGCGCAAATAGCGCGCCGGTCGCGGAGAAAACGGACCATGTGGCGGAGATTCTGGGCGTCGTTTTCGGCGCATCCAATATCGACTTCTCCAGCTACAAGGCCACCACTGTTACGCGGCGGATTCGACATCGGCTGGACAAGCTCGGCTGCACTGATCAGGCGAGCTATCTCCAGGAGGTCAGGTCAAATCCCGCCGAGGCGCAGGCGTTGTCCGCCGAGTTATTGATCGGGGTAACGGAGTTCTTCCGCGACACCGAAGCTTTCGAAGCGTTATCCCGAGAGGTTATTGGGCACCTCGTCAGGAATGCTGGCAAGCCATTGCGGATCTGGGTGCCAGCCTGCGCAACCGGTCAAGAGGCCTACTCGATCGCCATGCTCATTCATGAGCATGGCCGGGCCCTCGGCAAACACGTCGATGTCCGCATATTCGCGACCGATATCAGCCAGACCTCCTTGGAGCAGGCGGCACGGGGGGCGTTCACGGCTGAACAAGTCGAAGGACTCTCGGCAGAACGGCGCGACCGCTACTTTGATCTGGCCGACGACGGTTCTTATCTCGTTCACCCCACGCTCCGAAAATGGATCGTCTTCGCCCGACACAACCTGCTGCAGGATCCACCATTTACCAAGGTCGACCTGATCTCCTGCCGGAACGTCTTGATCTATCTGGAACCCGCCGCCCAACAGAAGATCGTCGGATTGTTTCATTTTAGCCTTGGTCTGCAGGGCATCTTGTTCCTCGGTCCGAGCGAAACCGTCGGCGATGCAGAGCAGGGCTTCGAAACTTTGGATGGGCGTTGGCGCATATTCCGGCGCATCGCGACCCATGCGGCAGCCCGGCCGAAGACCGAGTTTGCGCTACCACGGCCGACCCTGCCGGAGTCACATGGCCTGCGCCACAGAACGGTTACCGAGCGCAGTCTTGGCCTGCTGCCGGCATATACCGCGTTGCTCGACCAGTTTGCGCCGGCAAGCGCATTGATTGGCCGCGACCGGGAACTGCTGCATACGTTCGGGCGCGGCCGCGCGTTCCTGCGTCCGCCCGACGGCGTGATGACGCTGGACGTCATGAACATGGTCGACCAGCAACTGCGGGCGCCGCTGGCCACGGCCATTGAGCGCGTCTTCCAGGCTGGGGAATCAGTTCAGTTCGAGAATTTCACGGTCGGCGAGTTGCAGATCAATCTTTCAGCCGTTCCCCTGAAAACCGCGCACGGTGAGTACTGCCTGATCGTCTTCGAGGAGGCGGCGGCCGATACGGAACCGGCGCCGCGGGTGCTCAACGTCGATGAGATGGCGCGGCAGCGCATCGAAGACCTGGAAACCGAGGTTCAGCGCACGCGGGAGAGCCTTCAGGCAACAATCGAAGAAGTCGAAACCTCTAACGAAGAGTTGCAGTCCACAAACGAAGAACTGATGGCTTCGAACGAGGAGCTGCAGTCGACCAATGAAGAACTGCACTCGCTGAATGAAGAACTCTACACGGTCAACGCCGAGTATCAGCGCAAGAACGACGAGCTTGCGTCGTTGAACCGTGATGTGGAGAACCTGCTGGCGGCGACCGGCGTGGGAGTCGTGTTCGTCGATGAGCGGCTGATTATTCGCCGCTTCACGAGCGACGCAGCTAACGTGTTCAATCTCATCGCCGACGATGTCGGGCGCAATATCGAGCATATCACCCACAGTCTGCTTTCCGTCGACATCGGCATGGTGGTCAAGCAGGCATTCAGCCGGCGCGAACTCGTCGAAGGCGAATACCTCGCCAAAGATGGCCAATGGTGGCTGGTGCGCTGCCAACCCTACCGGGCACGACGGGGCGAGGCGGATGGCGCAGTGCTGACCACACTGAATATCGACCGGCTGAAGCAGGCGGAACTGTCGGCGGGCGATCGGGAAAAGCGGTATCGCTCCATTCAAGAACTCAGCAACGCGCACGTTATGACGGTCTGGGTCGACCGCGACCCAGAGCAGCAGCCGGAGTGGGAGGACTACACCGGGCAGGATCTGGACGGTTATCGGGACGAAGGGTGGTTGGAGGCAATCCATCCCGACGACCGGCAGCGGCTCGCGGTCGTTTGGCAGGTTGCGCAAGAAAACAAGGAAGTCCATCGCCCGGCGCCCTTCCGGCTGTGGCACGCGCCGACCAAACAGTATCGTCACGTCAAGGCGGTTGTAGAGCCGGTGCTGAACTCGGGTGCCGAGCCCGAGTCATGGACGTGGGTTTGGGTCGACGTTGAAGAGGTTGTTCAAGCTGAAGACATCGTTCGGGAACGCGAACTCGTCTTCCAACACATTATCAATGCTTCGCCCCTGCAGATCGGCTTTTTCGACACAGACCAGCGATATCTGTACGTGAACCAGGTCTACGAACGCCGTTGGCCACTGGCCTGTACGGAGATCGTCGGCAACCGCATCGACGAGGTGGCGCCCAAGGAACTCTATGCGCAGGCCAAGCCATACATCTTGCGCGCCCTCGAAGGCGAAGATGTCGACTTCACGGCCCGCGAAATCCCGTCCTCTGAAGGCCGCACCGTGTCACTCGACATTCGTTATCGGCCATTCCGGAACGACGATGGTGCGGTTGTGGGAGTCGCCGTTCTTAAGCGCGACCGAGACGAATTGCTGCGGGCGGAACGGGACTCGCTCGACTATAGCGAGATGCTTGACGCCTTCTTCGATCGCGCGCCGGTGGACTTGGTGATCATCGCGCCGGCAGATTTGGCCATCATTCGCACAACGTCGCACCTTGCCGCCAAACTTGGGTACACTACGAGCGAGTTGCGTGACCTTGCGGTTCCGGACATTCTTCCCGAGATTTCCATTGAATCCCTGACGGCGCAGACTCAAGGCCTGATTGACGGGACCGACCGCAAGCTGGAACTGCAGACCTTCCTGCTTGGCAAGGAAGGGCGAACCCTAGACGTCCTCATGACCGTGCAACAGCAACGGCTGGCGGATCGAGTGGTCCTGTCCGGCTTTATTGAGGACGTTTCCGACAGAAAGGCGATCGAACATGCGCTGCGCCGGCGCACGGAGGTGCTGGCCCGCTCCAACCGTGATCTTGAAGCATTTGCCGCCGCCGCGTCACATGACTTGAAGGAGCCGTTGCGGAAGATCGGTGGCTTTGCCGAGATCATGACGGCCGAATACTCGGAAGTGCTCGACGACCAGGGACAGGAGTATCTCGGCTACATTGCGGAAGCGACCGATCGCATGCGTGCGCTGGTCAGCGATCTGCTTGAGTTCTCGGCCATGTCAGCGCGATCGGAGGAGTTCCGGCTCGTCGCACTGAACGAAATCATCCAGTCCGTCCGCGACGAAATGCAGGAAGAAATCGGCGAGGCGAAGGCGCAGCTCCAAGTCGGGGATCTGCCGAATGTCAACGGCGACCCAATCCTCCTCCGGCAGATGTTCTACAACCTGTTCTCGAACGCCATCAAATACCGGGACAAGAAGCGGAAGCCTATCGTCAAGATCGTCGCCGAGGCCAAGGACAAGGCCGATGAGTACATCGACATCTCGGTGACCGACAACGGCATCGGTTTCGATTCAGAGAAATCGGGCGAGGTATTCCGGCCGTTCACCCGGCTGCAGGGTGGACAGTATCGCGAAGGGAACGGCCTAGGTCTGACTTTCTGCAAGCGTATTGCCGAACTGCATCACGGCACCATCGAGGCCAAATCCACGCCCGGCAAAGGCTCCAGCTTTACCGTGCACCTACCCGGCCGCGGGGGTCACTAGGACGCTTGGGGCAGGTCGTATTCGACGGCGGCTGAGGGAAATCTCAGAGTCGCGGCCGTGCCCATGCCTAATCGGCTGCGCAACACCAGAGAACCCTGATGCGCTTCGATCAATGAGTTCACAATGGTCAGGCCGAGGCCGCTGCCATGGCCCTTTCCTTCACCGTGATCGGCAAGCTGTTCGAACGGCTCTAGCGCCCGGCTGATGTCGGATGTCGACATGCCGATACCGTTGTCGGAGATCATGATGTCGAGATGATCTTCGGTTTCTTGCAACGTGACATCAATCCGGCCGCCGGGGTCCGTGAACTTGATGGCGTTCGAAAGGAGGTTTGTCAGCATTTGCCGAACGGCGCGATCATCGGCCAGAATCAAGGGCGATTCCGCGGGGCGGTGGTATTCGAGGGTGATCGATTTCTCATCGGCGGCGATCTCATGCAGGTTCAGCACCTGCTGAATGGCGTCATTGGAGTCGACCCAGGTGCGCGCCGGCTCGTAGTGGCCGGTCTCGATCCGCGATAGATCCAGCAGGTCGTTGACCAGGTCCAGCAAGTGGGCGCTGCTCTGCTCGATATGGCCGGCATAGCCGACCGCGCGTTCCGCCGCGTCGGGGTGCGACGCAAACATGCGGATGGCGTCGGAAAAGCCGATGATCGCGTTGAGCGGGGTGCGGAACTCGTGGCTCATGCGCGCCAGGAAATCGGACTTCGCGCGGTTCGCCGTCTCCGCCCGGTCCCGTGCGGCACGCAGCTCCCGTTGGCTTTCCTGTAGCTGGCGTTCCACGTCAAAGCGGGCATGAGCATGGACGATCGCCCGGGCGAGCGATTGCGGCGAGAGTTCGTTCTTGTCTAAATAGTCGATCGCGCCGGCCTCCAGCGCCATGAGGTCGAGTTCACCGGCGGATGCACCGGTCAGCATGATCATGGGCGTCGATGCCGAACGGCCACCGAGCCGCCGCAGCAGGTCGAGGCCAGATTCCGGACCGATTGTGTAGTCGATGAGCGCGGCGTCATACTGGGCGTCCCGCAGGTGCTCGACCGCCGCCTCGACGTTGTCAATGTGATGCAGCTCGAACTGGCCACGCGGCGCAATTGACAGCAGCCGCGACACCATAATGTAGTCCCCGCGGTCGTCGTCCACCATGACCACCCGGTAGCGGCGGCGGCGGCGAAGATCGGTGAGAATGTCGTCTTGAGACGGGGTCGTCCGGAGAATCGATCGCGAGGTCATTTTGATTTTGCGCAGTGATGACTTGGCGCCGATTAATGCTTTGTTATCCCTAAAAAAGCTTTAACGGCAGCCGCAAGAGCGGGGGTGGGCCCAGCCTGCCCGCCGGTTAATCCACAACTCCGGCACGCCGCAGGCCATCGACGATGCGGTCGAAATCGGCCGGATTCTTGTAGGGCAGAACCTTGCGGCGGTGCTCCAGCGAATAGTCCGGATTGATCCGGAAAACTTCATCCCACTCGCGCCGTGCTTCGTCGATGCGGCTGAGGTGGCCATAACAGGCCGCGAGGAGCACGTGCGAGATGTCGGTCTCGGGATTGCGGATGAGGCGCTGCTGTAACAGGCGTGCCGCGTCCTCGTAGCGGCCCAATTGAAAGCATGCCTGGGCCCGCCAGTGGAAATAGATATCCTGGTGATAGGGGTCGGACGCCATGCCCCGGTCGAAATGATCAATGGCTTCCTCGGACCGGCCGGCGTAGTGCAGCAACAAGCCCAACAGGAACTGCGCGTCCGCGAAATTGGCGTCGAGCGTGATGGCGCGTTTTGCAGAAGAGAGGGCGTCGTCATGTTGGCGCGTCCACATCAAGACCGATGCTAACGCGTGATGAGCATTTGGGTAGGCTGGGTCGAGCTCAACCGCCTTGTTTGCCAACTCAACCGCACGCACCAACGACTCCTCCGGCACGGCGGACCGCTTGTCGATGTAGTCGAGCATGTGTGCCAGAGCGAGAAATGCGTGGGCCGGTGCGTAGTTAGGGTCGAGATCGATGGCGCGCTGCAACAAGTCTTGGGCTCGCGCATTGCCCCCCTTCGTGTGCTTCCACCACTCTTCCCGGCCGCGCAAGAAACTGTCGTAGGCGTCCAGGTTGTCGGTCTGCTCGCGCATGAAACCGCGCGTCTCGTCGCGCGTGAGACTTATGCGTAACGCGCCGACGATCTCTTGCGTTAACTCGTCCTGTACGGCGAAGATATCCGTTAGGTCACGGTCGTAGCGGTCGGCCCAGACGTGGCCACCGCCCGCTTCCGCATCGATGAGCTGGGCTGTGACCCGCACCCGGCTACCAGCCTTGCGGACGCTTCCCTCCAGCACGTAGCGCACCCCAAGCTCGGCCGCGACCCGCGGTATGAGGACGGGACTGCCCTTGTAGATAAAGGATGAATTCC
This sequence comes from Alphaproteobacteria bacterium, assembly GCA_028279245.1. Taxonomy (GTDB): domain Bacteria; phylum Pseudomonadota; class Alphaproteobacteria; order UBA6615; family UBA6615; genus JANQOE01. The sequence goes on along the minus strand of JANQOE010000132.1, from coordinate 14,551 downwards.
GCGCGATCACGTGCAGGCCGGGCACCTTCGACAGATCCGTAATAATGTCTTCGCTGATCCCGTCGGAGAAGTATTCCTGCTCCGGGTCGCGGCTCATGTTGTTGAAGGCGAGAATCGCCACGGACGGCTTGTTGCGGCCAAGGGGCGCTTGCGGTGCGGGTTGTGAGCGCTTGTTTGGCGGCGGCGGACGGTCGGCATCGGTCGCCTGAAAGACCTCGACCGGCCGGGCGATATTCTTCAGTGCGTGTTCACCTCGGCTTTCCAGCCGGATGGGCGCCTTGTCGCGCACCTGGTCAGCCGCCGCGCGGGAGATATAGACCTCGCCGGGCGGGGTCAGGCCTTCGAGGCGAGCCGCGACATTCACACCATCGCCGTAGATGTCCTCGCCGTCGACGATGATGTCGCCGATGTTGATGCCGACGCGAAACCGGATCGGTGTAGCACCCGGTCCTTGATCGCCCCGCTCGTACACAGCCCGCTGAATGTCCAAGGCGCAGGTCACGGCATCGACGGCGCTGGCGAACTCCACCAAGGCCCCGTCACCCATTAGCTTGACCATGCGACCATCGTATCTGTCGATTGCCGGGTCAATCACCTCGCGCCGGATTGCCTTCAACCGGTCGAGGGTTCCAGCCTCGTCCGCTTCCATCATGCTGGAGAAGCCCACGACATCGGCTGCCAGGATCGCGGCGAGCCTCCTTTGGACACGTTCCCCAGCCATCTCACCCCCTGGTTCTACGGGTTGTTTTGCGGTCCGGGTGGTCCACTGCGGTCAGCAGTCCATTGCCGCGTTGATCGGCATTGGCCCTCATGCCTGGATCGCGCAGATGCTACGGCAGCATGCCCACCCGAACGGCCGGTGTCGAGCGCTGCGTCCGTGTGACTGGGGTCAACACAGTGTGCACAGGATACGCCGGCGATAGCTGAGTGCGTGGTTGTTGGGTGCCTTCAGCGCGCGGTCACCCGCACAATCGGTGGTTGCGAACTGTCCGGGCTGGCAATCTCCAGGATCAGCTTCTGGCGCACGGCGTCGGCGAACTTGGTGTCGCTATCGGCGGTGATCACGAAGCTGCCGAAGCCGCCAATGATGCGCTCGGCGAAGGCTGCCTCCAGATCGTAAGTGACCGGCCGGCCGCTGCAGCCCCGTCGGCAGAGAATGGCGAGGCCGTTGATGACGATGTCCGCCTGCAGGGCCGCCGCCCGGGCCACGCTGATCGGGATGCCGTTCCAGTTGTTGGCGCTGTCGGCCGACAGATCGATCACCCGCCGGAAGCCCTCATATGCGTTGGTGTCCAGCAGGTTGTGGGCGAAATCAATGGCGCTGCCAATGGCATTGCGGCCGAAGGCCTTGCGGGGTTCGGCCAGCAGGGCGCCGGCGAACGCTTCGGCGCTGGCCGGTCCGTCGATCACCGTCCAGGGGACGACGACCTCCTGGGAGAACTCGTTGCCCCATTCGACGTAAGTAACGGCGATGCGCTGGTCGAGACCTTGGGCGATGGCGGCGAGTACATCGGGATGCGTTATCGCGGTGGCATAGCCCTGCCGCTGGAACCGGATCTCCGCGTCGTCGATGGAGCCGGTGGCGTCGGCGAGCAGCACCAGCTCCAGGTCGACCCGCTCCTGTGCCTCGGCAAAGCCGGCAAGCAGGCTCAATGTCACGCAAAGGATCGAAACGAGCCGCATAGCCTTTCCTCCTCCGCAGTTGCCGCGCCGACCCCAGCCGGCGCCTGAACGTCTTATTCGGCGGCCGGCGCTGCCTCCCGGTGCAAGCGGTGCCAGAGCCGCCGGGCCGCGACCTCAGCCGCGTCGACGGAGATCGACTCCATCAGGTTGCCGACCGTCTTCGGATCATAGTCCGGTGCTGCGATCAGTTCCTCGAACGTCTTGGGCGTGCGGACAATGTCGGTGCGTTTTGCCCATGGCGCGATATAGGGCCCCTGGGGTGGGCCGAACATACCTGGCCCGGGGCCCAACAGACCCAAGCCTGGCGCGCCCATGGCCACCGAGATGTGGAGCGGTCCAGAATCGTTGCCGACATACATCGCGCAGCGTTTCAGCACGGCGCAGAGGGTGAGCAAATCGGTCTTGCCGACGAGGTTGAGCAGTTGATGGTCCGGAACCGCCGATAGGATCGGCTCAACCGCCGCCTCGTCGCCGGGTCGGCCGATCACGGCGATGCGGGCACCCGGCAGAATCCCATCATGCCGGGTCAGGCGGAGCGCCAGTTCGGCAAAGCGGTCGGCCGGCCACATCTTGGCGTGCCAGTTAGCGGTCGGCCCCAGGGCCAGGACCGGCGGGCCAGTGCCGAGAAGCTGTTCGGCGGCCGTTTCGTGTCGCGGCGCCAGCCAGAGGGTGGGCGGGGGCAGTTCCTCCAGACCCAGCAGGTGCGCCCATTCGGTGATGCGCTGGTGCCCTTGCCGGGCCTTCGGGCGGAACACGCGCCGCTCGGCCGCGCGGAGCGTGTAGGTCAACGGCGAGCCCCGGAGGTCGAGCACGAAGCGCCAGCGGGTGGCGATGAGCTGCCGCCACAGGCTCGGCCAATGCAGGTGATGTTTGCGCTTGACGATCGGGATGACCCGGTCGAGCCGGGGCACCTCGGCAAACAGCGCCGCCGAGGGCTGTCCGCAGACGATCGTCGGCCGGGCCGCCGGGAACTTCGCCAGCAGATGCTGCAGTAATCCGCTGCTGATAATCGCGTCGCCAGGATAGGTGGAGGTGATGAAAAGGAGCTTGTCCGGCCGGGGCGCGCTACTCAACCTGTCCTCATTCCATAAATCGGGGCCCCATGTGGTCGACGGCCCGCGTTTGCGGTCTCAAGCTTGGTCGGCTGCGGGGGCTCTCAGCCAGTCACCGATCGGCTCGATCTGACCTTCCACCATTTGCCGCCCGGTGATCAACCTCTTGCCGGCCTGTCGTACAGCTTCGGCAAGTCTGGTCTGCGGCGGGTCGGCCACGATATCCGCCACCCAGGTTGCACGCTCAACAAGGTCGTCCGGGAACGGCGATGGATCGTCCGGCCGCATGCCGAGCGGCGTTGCGTTGACAAGAACCTCATAGCTTCCCTGGTCCGGTTCGGCGATCGCCACGGGGCAGATAGCATGTACGCGAACGCGTTCAAGTACCGATGCCGCGCGTTGCGGGTCGATATCGGATATCGCCAGGTTTTGGCACCCTCGGGCCGCGAACGTGTGGGCGATTGCTTCCCCGGCGCCGCCGAGACCGGCGATCAGAACCCGGCCTGACGCCATCGCCGCGCCGTTGGCCGTTAGGGTCCGCAAGAGCGCGATCCCATCGAACTGCGCGCCGACAAGCTGGCCTGACGCGGTGCGTTTGACCGCGTTCACACTTCCCGCCAGCCGGGCGTTGTTCGACAGACCGTCGAGCAGCGGGACCAGCGGCCGCTTGTGCGGCATCGTGACCAGCAGACCGTCGATGGTTTCATCCGCGCGTACACGACATACGAACTCGACCAATTCGTCGGGCGCCACCTCCACCGCCGAAACATCGGCGTGCCAGCCTCTCGTTGCCAAATAGGCGCGTAACAGCGGCGGTGTGCGCACGGTCGACACTGGCGCGCCGATCATGATGTAGCGGCGTTGCCGGCCCTCGCCCGTCTCCCGCTGGCCCGGCATCGGCTATTTGAACTTGTAGATACCGAGACTCTCGAAGGTCGCGTAGATGCGCTGCGCGTATCGAGCGAAATCCGGATACTCGCCAAGATGCGCCGGCCGCGGCCGCGGCAGATCGATCTGAATCTCATCGATGATCGTGCCGGGACTGCCCGACATGACTAAAACACGGTCGGATAGCCCCACCGCCTCTTCGATCGAGTGGGTGATGAAGAGCACCGTCTTTTTCGTTTCCAGCCAAAGCATCTCGAGGTCATGGCGAATCTGGGTACGCGTGATGGCGTCGAGCGCCCCGAACGGTTCATCCATCAGCAGCATCGATGGCTCGTGCACGAGGGCCCGGGCGATCGACACCCGTTGCCGCATGCCCCCGGAAAGTTGCCAGGGGTAACGGTGTTCGGCGCCGGTCAGACCTAGCTTCGCAAACAGGCGGTCGGCTTGCTCCCGCAGCGCCCGCTTATCGAGGCCGCGGATCTCCTGCTGCAGCATGACATTCCGGATGGCGGTGCGGAACTCGAGCAGCAGGTGGTCCTGAAAGACGATACCGACCTCGGAAATCGCCGAGGTCAGTGGCTGGCCGTCGATTTCGATCGTGCCTTCGGTGGCCGGTTCGAGGCCGGCGACCAGCAGCATGGTGGTGCTCTTGCCGCAGCCGGACGGGCCGATAAGGCTGACGAATTCGCCTGAAGCGACGTTCAGATCGATCGGGCCCAGCGCGTGATGCGCCTCGGGCCCATTGCCAAAAACCTTGGTGATCCCGCGACCGTGGATCGACGCGCCCGTACTGGTGCTCATCCCAGCCCGCAGGCGGCGCGATACCGCATGATGCTCGACTCCTGGCATCTCACACTCTCACTGTAGCTAGTCCGCTGTGGGATGTCTGGCCCACGGCATCAGCAGCCGCTCGGCCGACAGCATCATGCCGTTGAAGAACAGGGCGACCACCGCGGTGGCGATCAACCCACTGAACATCAGGGTCAGATCCATAAAGCTCGACGCACGCATGATCATGAAGCCCAGGCCGGCGCTGGAGGCGATGAACTCGGCGATGATGACGCCCTCGACCGCCTTGACGATCCCGATCTTCATCCCGGCGAAGATGTAACGGCCCGATGCAGGGACCCGCACGTAACGGAGCGTCTGCAGTTCCGACGCCCCCATGGAACGGGTGATGTAATAGAGGCGCGGGTCGACGGCCCGGAAGCCGGACATGCTGTCGACCAGCACAGGAAAGAAGCACATCAGGAAGACGATGATGACCGAAACCAAGGGACCGATGCCGAACCAGACGACAATGATCGGCCCGATCACCGTCTTCGGCATGATGTTGAGAAAGACGATCACAGGGAACAGCCCGCGTTCCAGGGCCGGGATCGACACGATAAAGAACGCGAGCGGCACGGCGATCGCGGCGCCCAGCGCGAAGCCCAGGATGATGGTCTTCGACGTGGCCCACGCATGGCCGGCGATCAACGGGAAGTCGCTCGAGAGGCGCGCCAGGAAATCAGATGGCTTCGGAACCAGCCAGAGCGGCACGTCGTAGACGCGGATCAACACTTCCCACACCGCGAGAAAGGCGATCACCGATAGGGCTGGATAGGCCAGCGCGGAGATCCACTCGCTTCTCAGCCAGTGTTTGGACAGTGCTGAACCGGTTGCGGTGATCGTGGCGGCCAAGCGGCGTCCCGGTGCTCGGGTAAAGGGTCAATGGCCGGCGGTAACCGCCGGCCATTGCTGCCAGAGTCGTTCAGTTACGGACAGGCAAAGGTCTCCGTCGGCAGAACATCCGCCGTGTAGTAGGCGGTAATCGGCCTGTCCTTGGGGAACTCCATTGCCGTCGTCATGACGTTGTAGATGTTGTCCCAGGTTGCCGCGTCGGTGACACCGATCAGGTCGCCCGACCCGCCCGGACACACCGAGGCGAAGCTGTAGGTGGCGCCCTGCATTAGCGCATCCTTCGAGTTCTCCGTCTCCGGGAACAGTTCCAGCACCGCGTCGACCGCCGCCTCCGGGTCGTTCATGGCTTCCTGCCAACCACGCATCGTGGCTTTGACGAACCGCTGGTAGAGGCCGGGATTTGCCGCCAGTTTGTCTTCCCGGGCGATCAGGCTGAGGCTGACCAGCGGGACGCCGTTGTTGTAGAAATACATGTTACCGACATCGATGCCCTCCGCGGCGAGCGGCACGACCACATTTTCCGGCGTTTCCGCCACCGCGTCGACCTCACCCGAGGTCAGTAGGCCGAGGATGGCGCTCTGCGCCGCCGAGACGATCTCGACATCCGACTCGGCAATGCCGTTCGCCTCGAGGAATACCGGGACGAGCGGCACCATGGCCGACCCCGGCGCCACCGAAAGCGTCTTGCCGACCAGGTCTTGCGGCTCCTTGATGCCGGATGACTCGAGGTATTGGATGCCGAACTGACCGGACTTCCAGATCGTCGAGATGATCTTGATCGGCGCGCCCTTGGCGGCAACGTTGAGCGCGGCGCCGGCATCGGCATAGCCCAACTCGGCCTGGCCGGTCGCCACGAGTTGCGCCGCGACGGACGAACCGCGCCCCTCCTCAAGCTCAACCTCAAGGCCCTCGTCCGCGTAGAAGCCCCGCTTTTGAGCCAGCGCGAAACCGAGATGGGCCGAGTCAGCCGTCCAGTTCATGGTCAGCTTGATCTTGTCTTGGGCCGCCGTAACGGTCGAAAACGAGACTGTTGCTACCGCCACTGCGGCTGCGGTTAAGAACTTGCTTGGATATCGCATGACTACCTCCCGTTTTGTATGAACAGACAATGATTCTTCCGTTAGATGCGTCGGTCCTATGAACTCTCCCGGCGTCGCCACGGCAGAAGGAACCTCTCCATCATGATGACGCCGAAGTTCAGCAACACGCCGATGGTCGAAGCGACGACCAGGGCGGCGAAGATGAGTGGTGTGTCGTTCGCGTCCATGGCCCGCAGGACCACATAACCGAGACCGTTGTTCGAGTTCAGCCATTCGACGACGATCACCACAGTTACCGCGATGACGATGGTGATTTTCAGCCCTGAGAAGATGTTTGGCGCGGCGGACGGCAGCTCGAATAGCCGGAAGGTCTGCCACCACGACGCGCCGGTCGAGCGGCTGAGATAATAGTGCCGATAGTCCACCGACTTGAAACCGGCAACGCTGTCGACCAGGACCGGGAAAAAGGTGATCAGCGAGGTCAGCAGGATCTTTGGGAAGTCGCTGAAGCCGAACCACACCAGCAGCAACGGCGCGAGCGTAATCTTCGGCAGGCCTTGGACGAAAACGACGAGCGGGTAGATGAGCCGCTCGCACAGCGGAAATCTCGCTATGAGGTAGCCGAGCACGACGCCCGGCAATGCGCCGGCCACAAAGCCGTAGATGATCAGCTTGGTGGTGATCGCACCTTGCAACAGCAGGCGGTCGAAGTCGTCATAGATCCTGACCAGGAACTGGGACGGCGCGGGCAATATGAACGTTCGGATTTCGAACGCCCAGACCAGTACCTCCCACAGGAGCAGCAACCCGGCAAACCACAGCGCCGGTTCGATGATCCTTTTGACCGCGGCGGCAATCGTCATGCGAATAACGGCTCGGCACTCTGCGGCGGCGCGGCACGCACGCCGCGCTGGCGACGACGGAGCGACCACAGGGCCGTCACTTCCTTGGCCGCATCATGCAGAGCTTCCTGCAGTTCCGCGAACCGCTCCGGCCGGATCCGCGTCAGCGGACCGGCGACGCTGATTGTCCCGGCGGCGGGCGCGCCGTCCCGCTGGTCGCCATAGAATGCGACGGCGACGGCGGCCGTACCGGCTTCCGCCTCTTCGATTGCGGTGGCATAGCCCTGGGCTCTGGTCTCCGCGAGGTGACGTCTGAGTTCGTCGACGTCGCGGGTTGCCTGCGGACCAACGGCGCGCGGCGAGTCGAAACCACGGGCGTAAACAAGCCGCAGCGCCTCGTTTTCCGGGAGTGTCGCAAGCCACGCTTTGCCGTTGGCGGTCGCGTGCAACACCAGCTCGTCGCCCATGTCCGGCTCGTACCGAAGCCCCACCGTGGCACCCTGGGCGCGCGCCACCCAGACGAGATCCTCCCCTTCGACGACGGCGAGCCGGCAGTATTCCTTGGTCGTCCGGGCCAGCTTGTTCAGCACCGTCTGCACGATGTCGGGCACCGCGCGGGCTTCGAGGGTGCGGAACGCCAGCGCACTCAACCGCAGCGACAGGGCGTAGTGCTGGGTGGTCGGGTCCTGTTCGACCCAACCACGGGCCACGAGCGTCGATAAGGTCCGATGGGCCGCGCTGTTCGGTACGCCGACGCGCCGCGCCAACTCGACCAGTTCAACGGGCTCGGGCTCGCCGGCCAACGCCTCGATCAAGCTCAGGCACCGTTCAACAGCGGTGACGGTCATCCAGCGTTTCCTTGCATCGAGCCGACATTATAGAATAACCTTCGTTTTTGGAATAGTATTTCATTTCTGGAGGCCCAATGGGTCTGTTGGGCGAGGGCGCCGTCGCCATCTGGCATGACCTGACCGCTGAGGGTCGAACCGAGTTCTACGATTGGCACGGGTCCGAGCACATGCCGGAGCGGGTCGGTGTCCCCGGTTTTCTACGGGCTCGACGGTATGTCGCTGTGGAGGCTGACCTCGCCTACTTCAACCTTTACGAGGTCTGCGCGCCCGCGGTGCTGGTCGGCCCTGATTATCAGGCACGGCTCAATAACCCGACTCCCTGGACCCAAACCGCGGTGAAGAGTTTTCGGCGCGTTTCAAGATCGCTCTGCCGCATTGCCGCAACGACCGGCGGTGCGCAGGGCGGGCTCATCGCGACCTGGCGTTACGACGTCCCGGCAGACCTGGCGACCGATCACATCGCGGCAGTGCAGAAGTCTATTCTCCCGGACCTCGCCGGAAACGGGATGATTGCTGGGGCCCATCTGCTGGTGGCCGATCAGGCAGCCAGCGCCATCGACACTGCCGAACGGCAGGCACGCGGTGAACCGAACGACATACCGAGTTGGATTCTTTTGGTCGAAGGCTGGGCTGACGCATCAGCGTTTCACGAGATCCGCCAGTCGACCTTATCCGACGCCGTACTGTCCGCGGCCGGCGCCAGCGGGGCAGCAACCTTCGGACTTTATCAGTTGCAAGTGACAATCACTCCAGAAGACTTGATGACCGCCAAGGCGTAGCCGTCCTTTTACGCTCCGATAAGGTCGACATCGCTGCCCGGGTTCGTTAGCCCGCGCTTAACTAAACAGCGGGTACAAGATCCACACGCTTATACTACGCCGTTTGGCGCACATAATGGCACCATCGAACGATACGCCCATGACTTTTCTTGTCGTCGACGACGACCCGGACGATCGCCTGCTAATCAGCGATGCGCTCAAGGAATCCGGCAATGACGTGGCGATCGAGTGCGTCTGTGACGGTGAAGAAATGCTGCAATATCTGCGGCGTTCCCACGCCTTCGCCCACCTGAAGGGCCAACCGCTGCCGTCGGTCATCCTGCTCGACCTGAACATGCCGCGGAAGAGTGGCGCGGCCGCGTTGTCGGAGATGAAAGAAGATCCAGATATCCCGCAGATACCGGTCGTGGTGCTGACGACATCCAGTTCAGTGGATGATGTGGACAAGCTCTACGAGCTCGGGGCGAGCTCTTTCATCACCAAACCGTCCGACTTCGAGCACATGTGCGAACTGGGCGACTCGCTCTACCGGTACTGGAAGGACTTCGTGACGCTGCCGTCCGGCATTGTCCGCATTCAGTAGCTTCTTCACGCCTGGCTGGTCTTCCGCGACGATCAGGCTGCTCGGCTGATTGCTCCTGCTATCGCACCGCCGGGCCGATCGCCTTTTCGTGTGGTCTGAACGGCTGATGAGCACCGCCCTATTTCCCTGTCGGCGGCTCTTTTTGTTGCGCCGTTTGAGCGGCGAATGCCGCATAGATCTCGGATGACGTCATGTTTTCCGTCTCATCGGCCAGGGTGTAGTAGGGTGGCTGCCGATCGATGAAGAACTGGCGTGTCAGGCGCAGACCTGATTGATCATCAAGCAGGCCCGCGGCCACCTGCAATTCGTCGCTGTCGAGCATCCGGTAGTACAGGTTCGACCCACATTTGCTGCAGAAAGAGCGCTCCGCCCAGTCGGATGACCGGATCGTCGATATGTTGTCCTCTCCCTCAAACGTTGCTTCCGTGAATACAACTTCGAAATAGGGTCCGGATGACCAGCGCCTGCACATGATACAATGACAGACGGCGACTTTCGGCTCCTTCGCGGTCCCGGTGAAACGAACCGCGCCGCACATGCAACGCCCGGACAGCTTCACTCCGTCAGTCACTTCACAACTCCGATCCGTCAGCAAACCATACGGTCCGAACCTGCTGTCTCTGACCAACTTCAGCCATGATGAAGATCAAAGAAAGCACTGCGTCGGCGAGCCGACGCAGTTCCCATTGTTTTGGCGTCCTTGTTTGTGGGATCCGTTGAGGTGCGCCGCGCGGGTTGCCGCCGCTAGCTCCGGCTCACGCGGCCATGTGCCTTGCGGCCTGTGTCCAGTCGCGGAACGCGACCAGATACTGGCCGAGAAAGTCGCGGGTGCCTGCGTCCTTGAGCGTCCCATTGTCATCGAACTTCTGTCCGGCGCCGCCGACGAACACCTCCGGCCGGTTCATCACCAGCCCATCGAGGAACACGAACACCTGGCGCAGGTGATACTGGGCACGCGCCGTGCCGAGCACGCCCTTGCTGGCGCCCATAATGGCGATCGGTTTCTTGGCAAAGGGTTGCGGTTTGCCGCGGCTCACCCAGTCGATCGCATTCTTGAGGACGCCGGGGATCGAGTAGTTGTATTCGGGCGTGGCGATGAGGACCGCGTCCGCCGACCGGATCTGCTCCACCAGGGCCGTAACCGCTATCGGCATGTCCGGCTCGATGTCGCTGTTGAACGGCGGAATATCCGAGATATCGCCGAGCTCAATCTGCACATCGGCAGGTGCTAGCGCCTGCGCTTCCCGGAGCAACGCCGTGTTGAGTGACCCGCGCCGGAGGCTGCCGGAGATGGCAATGACCTTCATGTTCGAAACCCTGCTGTGATCGACCTCACCCCACCTAGAGCGGCCGCCCGGTGAGTCCAGCCTTGGGCTCAAGCGCCGGTCTTACGTGCGACGACGTAGCGGCTGGGCGGCGGGTGATTGCCCGTCTCGATGATCTTGAAGCCAGCGGCCGTGACTTCGCGTTCCAACTCTTCGATTTTCATGAACCTGACAAACGGTGCGCGGCCCAGGAGCTGCATGACCGGGACGATCAGGCGCATCAGCCGGTACTTCCACGGCGTACCGGCTTCCGGCCGGCACACGGTCTTCGAAATGAAGATCCCGCCCGGCTTGAGCAGGCTCGCGACATGCCGCAGGGCGCCGGTCGTGTCCTCGATCAAATGAATCAGATTATGCGCCAGCACCACGTCATAGGGGCCGTCGTTGAGTGCTTGGTCGAAGAACTCAGCGACGACGAAGCGGACATTCTCAACACCCTCGTCCACCGCCTTGCGGTTGGCGATCCGGATCATGTTGGGCGATATGTCGGCGGCGGTGAACTGGTCGACAGCGTCGGCCAGCAGCAAAGCGGTCGACCCGGTTCCGCAGCCGAGCTCCAGGACGCGGTCCGACTTGGCCAGATAAGACCGGGTTCGCTCCAGCGTATAGGCGTAGGCGTCCATGTCTCGGATCGGCGACTTGGCGTATTTTTCAGCGACTTTGTCCCAGAATTGGGGGGCTTCGGCATGTACCATTGCGGGGCTCCTTTCTTGCCGCCACCCAATACCCATGCGCAGACCGAATAGGAATTGCCGACTTTCGCATTTTCCTTATACAAAAATGCATGAATTGGCAGGCTATTTCCTTCGACTGGAACCAGGTTCGCGCTTTCCTTGCAACCGCTGAGGAAGGTTCCCTCTCTGCCGCCGGTCGGGCCCTTGGGCTGACCCAGCCGACCCTCGGCCGGCAGGTCGCGGCGTTGGAGGCGGACCTTGGGGTCACCCTGTTCGAACGGGTCGGCCGGTCGTTGTCCCTGACCCAGTCGGGCCTGGAGTTGTTGGACCACGTGCGGGCGATGGGCGAGGCGGCGAACCGGATCTCTCTGGTCGCCTCCGGCCAGTCACAGACCATCGAGGGGCAGGTTCGCATCACTGCCAGCGACATCTTTTCCGCCCACCTGCTGCCGCCGGTGTTAGAGCGGTTGCGGGCCGCGGCGCCGCTGCTCTCAATCGATATCGTGGCGGCGAACGACATTCGCGACCTGCTGCGGCGTGAAGCGGACATTGCCATCCGTCATGTGCGCCCGACGCAGCCGGAATTGATCGCCCGATTGGTGCAGGAGGCCGCCGCCCATTTCTATGCATCGCGCCGCTACCTGGAGACACATGGCACGCCTCGCTCCTACGCCGACCTGACGGATCACGACTTCATCGGGTACGGCGACCCCGATCGCATGATCGCGTTTCTCGAAGAGCGTGGTATCGCCCTGACCCGGGCCAACTTCCGGTTGGGATCGCAAAGCGGTGTCGTTGCCTGGGAAATGGCCCGCAGCGGGCTGGGCATTTCGGTGATGTCGGATCAGGTCGCCGCCGCCTGCCCCGAAATGCAGCGGCTGTTCCCCGAGGCCGAGCCGATCGTCTTCCCGGTCTGGCTCGCCACCCACCGAGAATTGCATACGAGCCGGCGGATCCGACTGGTCTTCGACCTACTCGCAGACTATCTGACGGATAACGGCGCGACAAAACCGGCGCCCCAGTCCTAGCAGCCAAGACCGATCCCTGACGGCGTCGCCGCGATGCCGCAGATCCCGGCCCGACAATTGGAGAGAGTATGAGCACCAGCGAGAAGCGGGTGGGGGCGATCCCCGCCATGGGTTACGGCACCTGGAACCGCACCGGGGATGAGGCGCGCAACGGCGTTACTTGGGCGCTGGAGGCCGGCTGCCGCCACATCGACACGGCCCAAGGCTACGGCAACGAAGCCGAGGTCGGCGGGGCGATCAAGCAATCCGGTGTTCCGCGGGACGAGATCTTCATCACCACCAAGGTGGCGCCGGACAATTACGGCCCCGGCCAGCTACGCCCCAGTGTCGAGCAGAGCCTGAAGAAGCTGGGGGTCGACCAGGTGGATCTGCTGCTGCTGCACTGGCCGTCGCCGCACAACAAGTATCCGCTGCAGACCTACATGGAACAGTTCGCTGAAGTTTTCGATGCGGGCATGGCCAAGTCGATCGGCGTGTCCAATTTCACGATCCCGCTGATAACCGAGGCGGTGGAACTGTTGGGCGACCGGAAGATCACCACCAATCAGGTCGAAGTCCACGTCTTCATGCAGAACCGCAAGATCGTCGATCACTGCAGCTCGATCGGCGTTTCGACCACCGCCTACTGCCCGCTGGCCCGCGGCGAGGTCGTGGGTGACCCGGTGCTGGCGGAGATCGGCGCCGCCCACGACGCGACCGGCGAACAGATCGCTCTCGCCTTCCTGTTGGCCGAGGGGCACGTCGTCATCCCGTCGTCGAGCAAGCGGGACCGCATCGTCTCCAACTTCGCGGCCCGCACAATCGAACTGAGCGAAGATGAGGTGCAGCGCTTGCGCGGCCTCGACCGCGACCAGCGGCTGGTCAACGGCGCCTGGTGCCCGGTCTGGGACTGACCGTCCGGGCGCCCGTCGCATAGCAAAGCTCCCCGCCCGTCCACCGGGCGGGGTAATCGTGTCGGCCGGCGCCTGCAGGCGCCGGCGAATTTCAACGGAGCGAGAATAACAGTGGCGAAACCGAAGAGAATTCTATTCACCGGCGGTTCGGGCAAGGCCGGCCGTCACGTCGTGCCCTATCTGCGGGACGCGGGTCATCGCGTCGTCAATGTCGACCTGGTGCCACTGGACGAGCCCGGCGTCGACAACTTGACCGCGGACATCGCCGATTCCGGCCAGATGTTCAACGTCATGACCAGCTATGCCAATTTCGACGAACTGGAGCCGGGCAACGGGGTACCGGCATTTGACGCGGTCGTGCATTTCGCCGCCGTCCCGCGCATCCTGTTGAAACCTGATAATGAGACGTTCCGGATCAACACGGTCGGCACCTACAACGTGATCGAGGCGGCGGTAAAGCTCGGCATCCGGAAGATTGTCTTCGCTTCGTCGGAGACGACCTATGGCGTCTGTTTCGCCGATGGCGAGGTCGATCCCAAAAGCCTGCCGCTGGAAGAAGACTATGACGTCGACCCGATGGACAGCTACGGCCTCTCCAAGGTGTTGAACGAACACACGGGGCGGACTTTCCAGCGGCGCAGCGGGTTCGACATCTATGGACTGCGGATCGGCAATGTGATCGAGCCGCACGAGTATGCCACCCGCTTCCCCGGCTTCTTCGAAAACCCGGCGCAGCGCCGGCGCAACGTGTTCTGTTACATCGATGCCCGCGACCTGGGACAGATCGTCGACCGGTGCCTGGCGAAGGACGGGCTCGGCTTCCAGATCTTCAACGCGGGCAACGACACGAACTCGGTCGACATCCCGAGCCAGGAGATCCTGCAGCGGTTCTTCCCCAATGTGCCGGTGACGCGTGAGTTGGGGGAACATGAGGCGCTGTTCTCCAACCGCAAGATCCGCGAGGTCCTCGGCTTCGCCGAAGAGCATAACTGGCGCAACTACGTGGATGCGAAGTAGCTGCGACCGGCGCCGCTAGGCCTCGTCCGCTCTTTCGGCGAGGCGGTCGGCCAGGCGTTCGAGGCCCCAGTCCGCCGCCAAGCGGGACGCCTCGGCCCAGGTCGGGGTCTGGTCGGGCAGCCGTGGAATGGGCGCGGCGGCGTCCATCGTGGCGATTTCCTTATACAGCAGCAGGTCGTCCGCCTGGGATGCGAAGCGGCCGGCGTCCAGCAC
>JANQOE010000115.1 GCA_028279245.1 Alphaproteobacteria bacterium | reverse complement strand
GATCGGCAGTTCCGGCGGCGGCAGCAAGCGTTCGACCAGCGGCTCCGACTGATCCGGGGCGATGCGTTCGAACACCAGCTTGTCCTGGTGCGGAATCTGTAAGCCGCCAGGGTCATCCGGCCGGACCTTGGTTTCGCTGTTGTCCGCCCTGATCAGCGGAACTTCCTGCGGGCCGACCTGCACCAGCCCGCGGTCATAGGCGAACCAGCCGGCGCCGGCCACGGCGACCACCACGATGGCGACCACCGCCAGTGTGGCGCGCTTCAGCCAGCCGGAGCTTTCCAGTTCGTCATCGATATTGTCTCGGCCTGAATCTTCGTCGTCGCGACGACCAAACTTCATCCGTGCAACTCCTGGACGGGTTCAACACCCATCACACGCAAGCCCGACGCCACCACTGTGGCCATGGCGCGCACCATGGCCAAGCGGGCCAGGCTGCGATCGGAATCCTCGGGCTGTAGGAATCTGAGTTCCACGTTGTCTTTACCCTTCGTCCAAAGCGTGTGAAATACGGACGCCAACTCGTGCAAATAATAGGCGACCCGGTGTGGCTCATGCGCAAGCGCCGCTGCTTCCACCGTACGCGGCCACGCAGCCATCTTCTTTATCAACGCCAGCTCCTCCGAATCGGTCAAGCCCGTTAAGTCAATTTGGGCTAAGGCTTCATCGGTGAGTCGCTCTGACGCAAACAGCTCCGTGGCGTGACGCAAGACGGAACAGCAACGAGCATGCGCATATTGAACGTAAAATACGGGATTGTCCCTGCTTTGTTCTGTGACCTTTTTGAGGTCGAACTCTAACGGCGCGTCGTTGCGCCGGGTCAGCATGATGAAACGCACGACGTCGGGACCGACCTCTTCGACCAAGTCGCGCAGCGTCACAAAAGTGCCGGCGCGTTTCGACATCTTGGCCGGTTGGCCGCCGTCCATCAGCTTGACCATCTGACAGATCTTCACGTCGAGTTCGGCCTCTTGCTCGGTCAGTGCTTCGACCGCCGCATTCATGCGCTTGACGTAACCGCCGTGATCGGCGCCCCAGACATCAATCATCGTCGGGAAGCCGCGGCGATACTTGTCGAGGTGATACGCCATGTCGGTGGCGAAGTAGGTCCAACTGTCGTCGGACTTGCGCAGCGGCCGGTCGACGTCATCGCCGAACTGGGTCGCCTTGAACAATAGCTGCGGGCGCGGCTCCCAATCGTCGGGTTTCTTGCCCTTTGGCGGTTCGAGCACGCCGGTATAGACGAGATCCCTGCCCTCCAGCACATCCAACACGCCCCGCACGCCGTCCGCCGCGACGACGCTCCGCTCTGAGGTGAAGACGTCATGTTTGACGTGAGCCATCGCCAGGTCGGCGCGGATCAGGTCCATCATCGCATCGACGGTGAACTGAGAGATCTCCGGCAGCCAGGTTTCTTCCGGCGCGTCCAGCCACTTGTTGCCGTCCCGCGCCGCGAGTTGCGCGCCAACCGGCTTCAGATACTCACCGGGATAAAGACCCTCGGGGATGTCGCCGATGTCCTCCCCCAGCGCCTCGCGGTAGCGCAGATGGGCGGAGCGCGCCAACGTCTCGATCTGGGCGCCGGCGTCGTTGATGTAGTACTCGCGGGTGACGTCGTAGCCGGCCTTGGCCAGTACCGAAGCAATGGCGTCGCCGACAATGGTGCCGCGGGCGTGGCCGACATGCAGCGGACCGGTCGGGTTCGCCGACACATACTCGACGTTCACCTTTCGGCCGGTGCCGATCTGGGAGTCGCCGTAGTTGGTGCCGGCGGTGAGTACCGCGCGGACCTGGCCGCGCCAGAAGTCGTTGCTCAGGCGCAGATTGATGAAGCCGGGCCCGGCAATCGATGCTTTGGCGATGTCGGCGTGCTGCTCCAAGCGCCCGACCAAGTCGGACGCGATGTCGCGGGGCGGACGTTTCGCCGGCTTGGCCAATACCATTGCTGCGTTGGTGGCGATGTCGCCATGATCGGCGTCGCGTGGCGGCTCGGCGGAGACGCGGTCGGTAACGATCCCGTCGGGCAGGTCACCCGCAGCTTGCAAAGCGGCAATCTCAGCGACGATGACGTCGCGGAACTCTCGGAACACATTCATGTCAAATCAGGGCTTGGCTGCGGGATCAAACAGTTCGCTGTGCGTGTCCAGGGCATAACGGTCGGTCATCCCTGAGATATAGTCAGCGATAACGCGGGCGCGACCATCTTCGTCACGGCCCTCGCTGCGTTCTTGCCATTCCGGCGGCAGTAGATGTGGCTCCGCCATGAAAAGGCGGAACAGTTCGCCGACAATGCGCTTCGCCTTGCTGCTCATGCGATTGACGTGGTGATGGCGGTACATGCGGGCGAATAGGAATGCTTTTACATCGCGATCGGCCTGGGCCATCGGCGCGGAGAAGGCGACAATCGGCGCCGTGCAGGCGCGGACATCGTCGGCCGTGCCGACACCCGTCTCGTTCAGCCGCAACCGCGCTTCATCCATCAGATCCTCGACCATGCCGCCGATCATGCGGCGGATGCCCTCATGGATCAGCCGCGCCCGATCGATGCCGGGATAGGCCTGGGACACCTCGCGGAAGGCCGGGCCGACCAGCGGCAACGGCATCAGGTCCTGGATGTCGAACAGGTTGGCGCGCAGGCCGTCGTCGATGTCGTGGCTGTTGTAGGCGATGTCGTCGGAGAGCGCGGCGACCTGGGCCTCGGCGCTCGGCTGGGTGTGCAATTCCAGGTCATGCTCGGCGACATACTCCTCGATCGCCGCGGCCAGCGGCCTGCCGGCAACGGCGTGGGGGCCGGTAAGCGGACCATTGTGTTTGACGACGCCCTCCAAACACTCCCAGGTCAGGTTCAAACCGTCGAACTGGGCGTAGCGGCGCTCCAGCTTGGTCAGAATGCGCAGGGTCTGGGCGTTGTGGTCGAAGCCGCCATGGGGCGCCATCGCTTCGTCCAGTGCCTCCTCCCCGGCGTGACCGAAGGGCGTGTGGCCGAAATCATGGGCCAGGGCCAGCGCCTCGGCCAAATCCTCATTCAAGCCGAGTTCCCGGGAAATGGTCCGGGCGATCTGCGCGACCTCAAGGCTATGGGTCAGCCGGGTCCGGTAGTAGTCGCCCTCGTGATAAACGAAGACCTGGGTCTTGTGCTTGAGGCGGCGGAAGGCGCTGCAATGGATGATGCGGTCGCGATCCCGCTGGAACGGGCTGCGGTAGCCGCTTTCCGGTTCCGCGTGCAGCCGGCCCCGGCTCGCATCCGGCCAGCAGGCGTAGGACGCCAGAAACGGCCCATGGGCCGCACCGCCGCCGGACCGGGCGATTTTCAGGCTAGGCATTGGGGCCACCGTAGGCTTGAGACCCGCTATTGCAATGGAAAATTGACAAACCCCAGTGCACCCTTACATACCCAAAGCACTGGTATCTCTTAAGATTCGTGGTTTCGAAAGTCTTAACGTGACCGTCACAAGTGAAACCAAGACTTCCCTGAGTATTTCCGACCGCGCCGCCAAGCGCGTGCGGGAGTTGATGGAGACCGAATCCGGCGACAACCTGATGTTGCGGGTGTCGGTCTCGGGCGGCGGTTGCGCCGGCTTCCAGTACGGCTTCAGCTTCGACGATCAGACCCAGGCCGAAGACCTGGTGTTCGAGAACCACGGCGTGAAAGTGGTGATTGACGACATGTCGCTCGAACTGCTGGAAGGCAGCGAGATCGACTATGTCGAAGACCTCGCCGGCGCCGCCTTCCAGATCCGCAACCCGAATGCGACGTCGTCGTGTGGGTGCGGGACGTCTTTTTCGGTTTAGGGCGCCGTCCTCTTCATCATTGCGAGGGGCGAAGCCCCGTGGCAATCCAGCTATCGGCTGGGCCACCTGCTGGATTGCTTCACTTCGTTCGCAATGACGTTGCAAAAGACCGTCGTGGCGCTCTAGAACATCCGTCCGGGGCGCGGACGCCGTAGAGGCCGTGCGCCTAATCTCACAACCCAAACTCACAACCGGTCATGACAACGTCGTTCGGACTTGATTTCGGCACGACCAATACGGTGATCGCACGCTGCCTGCCGGACGGTGGGGCGGCGCCGATTCCGTTTGCGTATGATGGCGCGACGCTGGCGGCGATCCGGTCGGTTCTCTGCTTCTGGCTGGTCGACACGCGTTCACGCAAAGAGGTCCGGCGCGAGGCGGGCCCCTGGGCGATCGAACACTTCCTCGACGACCCCGGCGACTGCCGATTCCTGCAGTCGCTGAAGACCTTCGCCGCGAGCCCGGGGTTCGAGGGCACGCTGGTCTACAACCGCCGCTACGGGTTCGAGGATCTGATGGGGGCGCTGTTGCGCGGCATCCTCGCCCATGCACCAGACGACGCCACGTTGCCGGAGCCGCTGGTCGTCGGCAGGCCGGTGGCATTCGCCGGTCACGCGCCGGATCCTGACCTGGCCCATGAGCGCTACCGCGCGGCACTGGCCGGCTTTGGCGTCAAAGAGATCCGCTTCGTCTATGAGCCGGTGGGCGCGGCGTTCTTCTTCGCCCAACGGCTGACCCGCGACGCGAACGTGCTGGTCGCCGACTTTGGCGGCGGCACTAGCGACTTTTCGATCATGCGGTTTGAGCGGACGGGCAACCGTCTACGCTCGCGGGCGCTCGCCTGGTCGGGTGTCGGCATCGCCGGCGACACTTTCGACTTCCGGATCATCGACAATCTGATCGCGCCGCGCCTCGGCAAGCACAGCAGCTACCGTAGCATGGGTAAGGTGTTACCGATGCCGCGCCGCTACTACGACTCCTTCGCGCGCTGGAGCGAGCTGTCGATCATGAAAACGACCGAGGCGTTCCGCGATCTGAAACGCGTGCAGCGGATGAGCCTGGAGCCTGATCTGATCCAAGACTTCGTCGACCTGATCGAGGCGGATCTCGGGTTTGCGATTTACCGCGCCGTGTCCGATACCAAGGAGGCGCTGTCGGCACAAGAGAGCGCCACCTTCACGTTCAAAGCGGATGCGATCGACATGCAGGCTGAAGTGGCGCGGACGGATTTCGAGAATTGGATTGCCGACGACTTGTCGAAGATCGCGGCGACGGTCGACGTGGCGATGCAACGCGCCGAACTACGGACCGATGGCATCGACAAGGTCTTTCTCACCGGCGGTTCGTCCTTCGTGCCCGCAGTGCGTCGGCTGTTTGCCGATCGGTTTGGTGCGGACAAGGTGGAGACGGGAGAAGAATTGGTCTCCGTCGCGACGGGTTTGGCGCTGATTGGCGAACGTGACGATATCGATCAATGGTGCGTCGCGTAGCCCCTGACTGCCACAACCTGTCACCCCGGACTCGATCCGGGGTCCATGTTGCGGCTCGCGCAAGCGTTCAGATGGATCCCGGGTCAAGCCCGGGATGACAGCGAGAGTGAGAACGCGGCCCAAGACCGTTCGCAATGGCGATGTGTGTCGTGCTATCCAGCACCCATGAAAATCGCCACCTGGAACGTCAACTCGATCAAAGTCCGCCTGCCCAACGTGCTGGAATGGCTGGGCGAGGCGCAGCCGGATGTCCTGCTGATGCAGGAGATCAAAATCGTCGACGAGAAGTTCCCCTATCTCGAATTCGAAGCCGCCGGTTACAACGTCGCGGTGCATGGCCAGCGCACCTATAACGGTGTCGCGATGATCTCCAAGCATCCGTTGGAGGACGTGCAAAAAGGCCTGCCCGCCAACGAAGCTGACGAACAGGCGCGCTATCTCGAAGCTTGGGTCGATGCTGGCGACGAGGGCGTGCGGGTGGCGTCCATCTATTTGCCGAACGGCAACCCGGTCGGCACCGAGAAGTTTCCATACAAGCTCGACTGGATGGACCATCTGGTCGCGCGCGGCGCGGAACTGCTGCAGGCAGAGGAACCGGTCGTGCTGGCGGGCGACTACAACGTGATTCCCGCCGACGAGGACTGCTACGACCCGCCGGGCTGGGAGGGTGACGCCCTCACCCAGCCGGAGTCACGGCAGCGGTTCCGCACGCTGCAAAACCTTGGCTACATCGAGGCCTGGCGCATGCTGCACCATGAGAGCAACGTCTACACCTTCTGGGACTACCAGGGCAGCGCCTGGCAGAAGGACAATGGCGTCCGCATCGATCATTTGCTGCTGTCGCCGCAAGCCGCCGACCGCCTCGCCGCGTGCGATATCGACCGGCGACCGCGAGGCAAGCCGAAAGCCTCGGACCACACCCCGATCTGGTGCGAACTCCGTCCGCCCTACCACCCGCTGCGCTACATGACGGGTTGACACGCCGCGGACGCTGCGGGCTCCGACGCTTCTGGTGGTGGTTTGTACCGGTCATCAAACCTGGATTCCGGGGAGACGATCCCTTCGACCTGTCACGCCGCTACCGTAGACCCAATACTCTCGTATAGGTCGCGTCAAACGCGCTTCACCCGCCGTTAACGGGTCATTTTGTAGTCTTTTTAGCCTATGCGATGATGGCTATGGATGTGCAGGTGAGCGAGACACGGAGACCGACCGGCGGTCGCCAAGCCACGCAGGCCGAGCGGTTTGCCGGCGCGGCCCAATCGCCGCAGGGCGGGTCAATGAACACCCAGCGGCGCGTCGCGCTCCTTCTCCCGGCCATCATCATCGCTTCTGTGACCGTTTGCATGTTGGCGCTCGTCGTTTTCACCTACGTTTCGGAACGGGTGTCCCTGCGCGAGTTGGCCGAGGCCGAGGGCAACAAGATCACCGAGGTGCTGAGCAGTCAGTTGACCCAGGCCGTGCGGTGGGAAAAGACGGAGCAGATCCACCAGCTTTTTGCACCGTTCGCCGGAGAAGAGATCGGTCTTACCGGATTCATCGCCCTGCGGCGCACCGCTACCGGACTAAAGCAACTGGCCGATGCCAATATCTCCGCGCCCAAAGCCTTCGAGGTGGCACAGTACGCGGATGATTTGACCGCGCCGGGACAAGTCCATATGGGCGACGTCAGTGTCTTCGTCGTGCCGGTTCGCATCCCTTCCCGCGAGGCGCCGATCGGCTATTTTGCTACGGTCTGGGACCTGAGTTTCATCGACCAGCGGGCGATGCAAGACGCCGTGCCGAACGCAATCGCGGCGTTGCTGGCGATCGCCATTTTGGCGGTGTTGCTGCTCCATATGGTCCGCCGCTTCGTCACCGAGCCGATGATCCAGAAAGAAGACGAACTCAGCCAATATGTCGAACGCCTATCGGGCGCCAAGCAAACGCTGGAGGCGCAAAGCAACGAACTGATGGAGCATCGGCACCTGCTGCAGGAACAGATCGATGCGCGGACGGCCGAGCTGGCCGAGGCGCTGGAACGGCAGCAGGAGCTAAACCAACAGCAGCGCCACTTTGTTTCCATGGTGTCGCACGAGTTCCGCACGCCTTTGGCGGTGATCGACGGCTGCGCCCAGCGGCTCGAACGGAAGATCCGCAGTCTGCCCGAAGACCATGGTTTGGACGACCGTTTGCAGAAGATCCGGTTCTCGGTGCGGCGGCTGACCCTGATGATGGAGGGCACGCTGAGCGTTGCCCGCATGGACTCCGGGACGCTGCAGGTGAACGTCACCACCTGCGAGTTCCGGGCGCTTGTCGACGACCTGTGCAAGCAGCAGCAGGAGATCTCCAAACAACATGAGATCACAGTCGATATCGATGACCTGCCGGAACGGATCGACGCCGACCTCTCGCAACTGATGCAGATTTTTTCCAACCTGCTTTCGAACGCGGTGAAGTATTCGCCCGACGACCCCCGCGTGGTGGTCCGCGGTTGGGAGGATGATGGGTTTGCCTGTGTCGCCGTCACCGACCATGGAGTCGGCATCCCCGTGAAGGAGCAAGAGAAGATTTGTGGACGCTTCTTCCGGGCCAGCACATCGAATGGCATTTCCGGCACCGGTATCGGCCTGAACCTGGTCAAGCGGCTCGTCGAGATGCACGGCGGCGAACTTGGATTGCAGAGTGAGGCCGGTGCCGGGTCGACCTTCACGGTCCGTCTGCCGATCGCTGGGGCCGGTCAGCGGCATGCGGATACACCGGCGCCGATCGGTGTGTCAACCGCCGCTTAGGAGGTGAGATGAAACCCGTGCTTGTTTGCGTCGAGGATGACCACGACCTGCTGGAGATCCTGACCGAGGAGTTCCGCGACCATGGCCATGACGTCGTGGTCGCTTACGATGGGCTACAAGGGTACACCGCCGCGATAGAACACAAACCGGCCGCGGTTATCGCCGACATCGATCTGCCGACGATTGACGGTGCCACGATGGTGCAGCGGCTGCGCGCGAACAATCCCGACCTGGCGGACATTCCGGTGATCGTGGTGTCCGCTTTTGCCGATGACGTCAAAGCCCGCGGTACCATCGACGCGGCCGCCTACTTCACCAAACCCGTCGACTATGACGCGTTGATCAAAACCGTCGAAGACCTCGTGACACCCGCGCCGACGAGACTGCACGCGGTTTAGCGGCGCCCCCCGGGCCCATCAAGCTCAGATGTCCGCATAAACGTGCGTCTCGGCCTTACCGCCCGGATGGGTCACTGCGCCCTTGTAGGCGGGGCCGACGAGCTGCGCGAATTTGTACAGCGCGCCGGCCTGGTAGTCGGTCTTGCGCGGTTGCCAGGCGGCCTTGCGTTCCGCCAGATCGGCCTCGGATAGCTCCACATCGAGCGTGCCCTTGTCGGCGTCGATGACGATGATGTCGCCGTTCCGAAGCAGGCCGATGGGGCCGCCCTCGGCCGCCTCCGGGCCGATATGCCCGATGCAGAAGCCGCGAGTGCCACCTGAGAAACGGCCGTCGGTGATCAGCGCCACCTTGTCGCTGACGCCCTGGCCGTAGAGCGCGCTGGTGGTGGACAGCATTTCGCGCATGCCGGGGCCGCCTTTCGGCCCTTCGTTACGGATGACGAGGACATCACCTTCCTCATACTCGCGGGCGAGCACAGCGGCCAAGGCGTCTTCCTCGCACTCGTAAATGCGGGCCGGGCCACGATGTTGGCGGCGCTTCATGCCGGCGACCTTCACGATGGCGCCGTCCGGCGCTAGGTTGCCCTTCAGGCCGACGACGCCGCCGGTCGGGCTTAGCGGATTGCTGGTCGGGTAGACGACCTTTTGATCGGTCGGGAACTCGATATGTTCATGGTTCTCGGCGAGGGTCTTGCCGGTGACCGTCAGGCAGTCGCCGTGCAGGTAGCCGCCGTCGAGCAATGCCTTGATAAGGATCGGAATGCCGCCGGCCTCGTACAGGTCCTTCGCCACATACTTCCCGCCCGGCGCCATGTCGGCGATGTAGGGCGTGCGCTGGAAGATCTCGCAGACGTCTTCCAAGAAGAAGTCGATGCCCGCCTCGTGGGCGATGGCCGGCAGGTGCAAACCGGCGTTGGTTGAACCGCCGGATGCGGCGACAACGATGGCGGCGTTCTCCAGTGACTTGCGGGTCACGATGTCCCGGGGCCGGAGGTTGTCGCGGATCAGGTCCATCACCGTCACGCCGGCCGCGGCGGCGTATTCGTCGCGGCTGGTGTAAGGTGCCGGCGGGCCGCCGGAGCCAGGCAGTGCCAGGCCGATGGCTTCGGACACGGTGGCCATGGTGTTCGCGGTGTACTGGCCGCCGCAGGAGCCGGCGGACGGACAGGCGACGCATTCCAGTTCGTGCAGGTCTTCGTCCGACATGCGGCCGGCGGCGTTGGCACCGACGCCTTCGAACACGTCGACGATAGTCACGTCGCGCCCCTTGAACTTGCCGGGCAGGATGGTGCCGCCATAGAGGAACACCGACGGCACGTTCAGCCGCACCATCGCCATCATCATGCCGGGCAGGGATTTGTCGCAACCGGCGAGGGTGACCATCGCGTCGTAGCAATGGCCGCGCATGGTCAGTTCGACTGAATCGGCGATAACCTCACGGCTGGCCAGGGAGGATCGCATGCCGGCATGGCCCATGGCGATGCCGTCGGTGACGGTGATGGTGGTGAATTCGCGGGGGGTTCCGCCGGCTTCCTTCACGCCACGCTTCGTCGACTGGGCCTGGCGCGAGAGGGCGATATTGCAGGGGGCGGCTTCGTTCCAGCAGGTGGCGACGCCGACGAACGGCTTCGCGATATCCTCTTCGGTCATGCCCATCGCGTAGTAGTAGGCGCGATGGGGCGCGCTGGTTGCGCCGACGCTCACATACCGGCTCGGCAGCTTGGATTTGTCCCATTTTTCGTTGGCAGTCATTGGTGCCTCCCTTCCCGGGGCGGGAGCATAAAGGAGGGGCCCGGTTGCCGCTAGGCGGTGCGCCGCATGGCAGCCTTGCGCCGTTCGATCCGGTTGCCCGAGGGGGCGGGCAAGGTGACAGCGTTCGAAACCCCATCGTCATTGCGAGGCGGGCCTTTGGCCCGCCACGGCAATCCAGCACCGGCGTCGCGGTCAGGGCTGGATTGCCGCGGCGCGGTTCGCGCCCCTCGCAATGACGGTGGGGTTGGAGGCAGAATCCAGTGCCCCTGTCCCCTGCCGAACGATACGGTTTCTGGCTTTCCAACCGGGGGTAACAGCCACGAGGCATTTTGGGCTATCCTCCCAGACTAGTAGGGAGGGTTCATCATGCGCCGCGTTGTGCCGATCATCATCGCGGCTCTTGTCCTGACAAGCGGCCCCGCCGCCGCCCAAGGGCTGCTGCAACGCGGGCAAGAGCTGCTGAACAAGGCGCTGGAAGTCGCGCCCGAGGGCGCCCTTAGCGAGGCGGAAATCGATGGCGGCCTGCGGGAGGCGCTGCGGGTCGGCACCGAGACTGTGGTTAACGGATTGGGTTCGGTCGATGGCTTCAATACCGACCCCGAGGTGCATATCCCCCTCCCCGGCACCCTACAGACCGTGCAAACGGCCCTGTCCCGGATCGGCCTGTCAGGCCTTGCTGATGACTTGGAGTTGCGGATGAACCGGGCGGCCGAACAGGCAGTGCCGGAGGCGAAGGAACTGTTCTTCACCGCCATCAACGACATGACGCTGGAGGATGTGACCGGCATTCTGAATGGGCCGCAGGATGCGGCGACCAGGTTCTTCCAGGAGAAGATGACCCCGCCCCTCACCGACCGATTTACGCCGATCGTCAATGCCGAGTTGGTGGACGCCGGCGCGACCAAGGCCTACGACGACATGATCGGCCAATACAGGGCCATCCCGTTCGTGCCGTCCGTCGAGGCCGACTTGGCGCCCTATGTCGTCGAGAAGGCGCTCGACGGGTTGTTCCTTTACCTGGCCCGCGAAGAAGCGGCGATCCGCAGCGATCCGGCGAAGCGGACGACCGAGATCCTAAAGAAAGTGTTTGGGGCCTAGATGCCGGACGGCCATTTCGACATCTACGACCTGCCGCCGAGTTTTCTCGACGACCCGTTCCCGACCTATCATCACCTGCGGGACAGGGACCCGGTCCACCTGAACAAGGACGGCACCTACTTCATCACGCGCTACGAGGATGTCGCGCGGGTCTACCGCACCAAGTCAATGCGGTCCGACAAGACCGAGATGTATCTGCGCAAGTTCGGCGAGGGGCCGCTGTTCGAGCAACACACCAACTCGATGCTGTTTAGCGACCCGCCGAAACATACGCGTATTCGCAAGCTGGTGGCCTACGCCTTCACGCCGCGGGCGATGCTGGCCCTAGAGAACCGGGTGGTGGAACTGGTCGACGGTCTGCTCGACCGCTGCGCCGATGCGGGCGGCATGGACCTGATCAAGGACTTTGCGTTCGCCCTGCCGGTGGAAGTCATCTGCGTGATGCTCGGCATCCCGCCGGCGCAGCGCGAGCCGTTGCAGCGCTGGTCGAACGCGATCCTCACGCCGCTCGAACCCGTCGCCACGCCGGAGATGGTGGCCGCCGGCAACCAGGCGGTCGCCGACTTCAAGATCTATCTCGGCGAGTTGCTAGCGGACCGGCGTGCCCATCCGGAGCGCTATGGCGACGACATCATGGCGGACCTGTTGGCGGCCGAGGAAGACGGCGACCGGCTTACCGAAACAGAGCTGATCCAAAACTGCATCTTTCTGCTGAACGCGGGCCACGAGACGACGACCAACCTGGTCGGCAACGGTGTCAACGCGCTGCTCGACTTTCCTGATCAACTGGAGCGGCTATGCGAGGACCCGGCGCTGATCCAGACCGCCATCGAAGAAATGCTGCGGTTCGACAGCCCGTTGCAGATCGGCAACCGTGGCGTTGCCGAGACCATTGAGATCGGCGGAGTCACCATGCCGCCGGGCACCCAGATTATGACCTCGATCGGCGGCGCCAACCGCGACCCGGCACAATTCGGCGACCCCGACCGGCTCGACATCGGCCGCCAGCCGAACCGCCATGTCGCCTTCGCCGCCGGCATCCACGCCTGCCTTGGCGCCCCCCTCGCCCGGATGGAAGGCCGCGTCGCCATCGGCCGGCTCGTTTCGCGCTTCCCGAAGCTGCGGCGGGACGGCGAGGTGGTGCGCGGCGGGCGGGCGCGGTTCCGGGGATTGATGGCGATGCCGGTAGCGGTGTAGACGCGGAGACGAGAGCGTCAGGGTTTCTCGCCGGCTGCCTCCCACTCCTGCGTCCACTCCACTTGCGGGATGTCCACCTTCGGTGACCCGGGCCAACCGTCGCCGCGCTGGCTGTTCAGGGTGCGATGCGGCGCCCAGCGGTAGCGTTTGGCGTCGAGACCGCGGAGCCTGCCGTCATGCAGCCAGGCTTCGTCCGAGCCATACAGTTTCGGCACCAGTAGGCTGCTAAGTTCCTCCACGCGCCCCTGGTTGGCAGGATCGCGGGCCAGGTCATGCCGTTCGGTCGGGTCGTCTTGCACGTCGAACAGTTGCACGTGGTTGCCGACCGGATAGTAGATGAGCTTGTGCCGCGCGGTGCGGATCATGCGGCTCGCTGTGTTGTCTTCGCCGATCTCGCCATACAGATACTCACGTTGCTTCTCGCCGACCATCGACATGCCGTCGACCGTCTCCGGAATGGGTATGTCGCACAGGTCCAGCAGGGTCGGCATCACATCCTGCAACCCGACCAGCCGGTCACTCACGGTGCCGGCCGGCACTTGCTCGCTGGCTAGGGTGCCCAACAGGATCATCGGGATATTGGCGGACGTCTGATAGAACAGCCGCTTGGCAACCATGTTGTGGTTGCCAAGCATGTCGCCATGGTCGCTGGTAAAGCAGATGATCGTGTTGTTCAGCAGTCCCTCCAGGCGCAGCGTGCCGATCAGGTATCTGATCTGATGATCTATCTGCGTGCATAGCGCATAGAAGGCGCGCTTTCCTTCGAGGAACTGCGCGGGCGTGTACAGGTTCATCCGTTGCATCGCGGCGGAGATCGCGTAGGGCATCTCGTCCGGCGCCTGTACCCATTCACCCTGATACGGGCTGTCGATATCGGCCTGGCGGTAGAGGTCCAGATACGACTGGGGCGGCACCAGCGGCGGATGCGGATGCCGGAATCCGAGATACCAGAAGGCCGGGCGGGTCGGATCGCGCCGCTTGATCAGCCGCGCCATGTTGCGCGCTGCCCAGTTGGTGGCGTGGGTTTCTTCCGGCAGGTGCCAGGCGCGGTAATGGTATTGGTTGTTGCTCATCCCGTGGTCGAACTGCCGCCCGGCAAAGCCGGCATCGCCGAGATAGATGTCGTAGTCATCCACTGTGCCCCATTGCGGGCGGCCCTCGTCATCCAGCAACACACTGTCGAACCCGATCCGGTCACGCTGCGGGTGCACATGCAACTTGCCGACGGCATCCGCCTGATAACCGGCGTCGCGGAACGCCTGGGCAAGCGTCGTCACCTGCGGCATCCGCAAATTGTCGTTGAAGACGCGATCGCCGTGACTGCGCGGCGTTTGCCCGGTCATCAGCGTGCGCCGGGCCGGGATGCACACCGGACTCTCGGTGTAGGCGTTGGTGAAGCGCACGCCACCCTGAGCGATCTCGTCCAGGCCCGGGGTGAGGATCGATTTGTTGCCGGCCACGCCCAGAAACTCGGCTGCCCAATGGTCGGCGCATATCAGTAGGACGTTCGGCCGTGTGTTTTGCACCATATCCTCCCATCGCACCGAACTAAGCCGGTGCGCCATGTTCGTTTCCGGGCCCGGCCTCTGGGGCGGGCCGCGCAGGGAGGATACTAGATGCCGTGGTGGACGGGCTATGGCTGCCGTTCGGAAGGGAGCCCTACCGGCCAACCTAATGGAGTTTCGGGCTCCGGCGCCGCGACAGCCATGCTATGCCAACGCGGCCAACGACCGTGAAGGGATCCCAATGACAATTCGCTTCAACCCGCCGTCCGGTTGGCCGCAACGTGGCAGAGCCTTCAACCATGGGGTCGTCGCACCGCCTGGGCGCACGTTGCACATCACCGGCCAAGTCGCCTGGGATGGCGACGGGAAGCTGATCGGCGAAGGCGATTGCGAGGCACAGATGCGACAGTCCTTCGACAACGTGTCGAGCATCCTCGCAGCCGTCGGCGGGCGGCTCGAAGACATCGTCTCGCTGACCATTTTCTTCCTCGACCGGGCAGACCTACCGGCGATCCAACGGGTGCGGGCGGAGAAGTTCACTCCGGACGCCGCGCCCGCCAGCATTTTGATCCAAACGCCGGGTCTGGTGGTGCCAGAACTGCTGGTCGAACTGGTGCCAATCGCGGTCATCCCCGAAGGGCGCTATCACGACCCAGACCGTAACCCGTTGAAAACGAACGTACTGCCAAACAAACCCAATTTATGACACGGGTGGGAAGGCAGCGCGGTGCGGCGTTATGACGCCGGAATCAACCGACTGTCCCTCCCACAAGCTCCCCAACTGGGCCGACTGCATCCGGCTTTTTCGGTCGGGCCTCACTGAAATGATGTGAGCAGATCAGTGTCAACCGACAACCCAAGACCGGCTCCGTACAGGTCCGTGTTTGGCCTCAGTATCCCCGCTTCGCCGAACATCAGTGGCCTCTCAACTAGGTCCTGGCGCAGCAAGTGAGTGCCGAACCCGCCCTCTTGGGCAACCAACGCATCGCCGGCCCCCATGGCGAGAGTCAGGCCAGCGCGGGTGAGGATGCTCGTTTCACCGACATGGGCGCCGACTACCAATTGGAAGCCGGCACTTCGCGCCTCTTTGATGACCGACAGTGCCCGGATAACTCCTCCCAATTTGGAAACGCGGCAGTTCAAGATCCACCGATCTGCGTCGCGATGGATTTCCTCCGGCAGGTTTGCGCCAACTAGGCTCTCATCGAGGATGATGCGGGTATGGAGGGCTTTTGCGATGCGGCGGCATTCGTCGAGACGGTGCGCGGTCACCGGTTCCTCAATGGCAAACCAAGGAAATTGAAGCGGGGCCATCGCGGCAATACAGCTGACCGCATCGGGCCACAGGTTGTTGGCGTCGCCGCGTACACGAACAGGGCCGCTTGTCGCTCTGAACGGCGCCAGGCGCCGGCGCTCCTTTCCGAAACTGTCGCTCAGTTTGAGCTTGAAGTCCGTGAACCCAGCACGTCGGTAGCGCCACAGCTGGATGCGGTAGATCGGCCAAGCACTGCCGCCGAGGACCGCGGAGTATTGGAAACTGTCGGCAAGCGGCTCGAGCCCCAGCATCGCCTCCACCGAGCATCCCTCGCTGCGGCCGATGGCGTCCAGTAGCGCCAGTTCCACTGCGGCGTAGGCCGCCGGGTTTTGGTCTACCTCGGCCGCGTGTGTGTCGCGCCATTGATTGAGTGTTTCCAGGTCGGTGATTTGAGCAATCCACGCGTTCCGGTGGCGGTTGAAGAACGCCAGCGCGGTCGATTGGCTCTCGCCGGTGACGTACGACCGGGGACAGCCCTCGCCAAAGCCGAGCGAACCGTCCGCTGCCTCCGCGACGACGATCAGGTTGTCCGTTCGCGTGCGGTTTGCTGACGCGTGGCGGAATGCCGTCCGCAGGCGTGCGTCGAAGCGCTGCGCCGTGAGGTGTTTCAATCTCAACGCGGTACCATGTTGATCAAATGCGCTGTCAGATCGAAATCCAGGTCGCGCTGATATTGGAGATGTTGGATCTTGAATTGGGCGTCCCGTTGTCCCTTGAGGATCGCATTGCGCCGATATGCATCACCGGTACCGGGCTGCAACGCACGGCCCACTAGCGGGTTCAACCGACCGCTGTCTCGCTTGGCGGCATACTCCAGGTTTGCCGCCTGTAGACCACGGTCGATTGCAGCCGCAAGCTTGGTGACCATGGCGGGTCGGTCCGTCTCAACGTAGAGGCGATACGTCGCCGCGGCTTCGTCGGCCAGGAGAAGGAAGAAAGGGGTCCCGATGCCACAGTCGGTGGCCGCCGCACTCACGGCCGAGAGTGCCTGTGACTCGGAGAGTTTCTCTCCCGTTATGCTCGTGAAACCCCGGCCCTTTTGAACGAAGGTGAGGATCGGTGTGGCCGCCACGCGGCCGGTCACGGTCACGATGTCGTTCATCGCGTACCGATAGAGACCGTTGTGAGTGGTGACGAAGACGTAATACGAACGGCCGGTCTCAACTTCCCCGACAGACAAGAATCGGCGGTTGCCGTTTTCCCAGTCGCGCTGTTCGACAAACTCGAACACGGTCGCCCACAGGGCGGGTACGCAGCGGTTCATGGCCGGCTCGACGTTAACCGTGCCGCTGCACTCGCTGGCATGGTAGCCGGCTTCGATGACCTGCGCGCCGCTCGGTAGACTCGGACGAAGCGCGCCAAGGGCATAGCCGCAGCTTCCACCAGTCCAGGTCACAACGCTTCTGAGGTGTGGCCACACGTCACGAAGGTGCAGTTCTTCCGGAGCCGGGATGCCCCGCCGCAATGCATTGGCGCGGATTGGATCAGCGCGCAGAACGGCCTCGACCGTGCGCTGTTGCTCCTGGTTCAGATCGATCCGTCGATTCAGACGTCCGGAGTCGAGGTCGCGAAGCAGATCGTCCCAGTGGTTGCGCATAACCTGCTGCAAGCGCACCAGCGTGGACGGGTTCGCGGTAGCCAGGGCGGAGATGTCGTTGGCGGCGAGCCCGAGCAGCGCGATGAGATAGTCACGCGCGTCGTAGTCAGAAATGGTGAAGACGACCGGTGGCACGACGTAGCGACGCCGGATCGGTCGAGGCATCCCCGCATACACTGCGCCGGTGGCGGAACCAATCGGCACACCAGTCGGCGTTCTGGCCTCTATTGCCGCACCGGCAATGGCCAGAATTCGCCCGGCGAAGGTGTGGGCGCCCCGGAACTGCGCGAAGGCAAACAGGCGCTGGACCCGTCGAAGGGCCGCCAACCCGTCCGGCGTCACGGGTAGGAGCTTTGCAGCACCCGTCGTGCCGCTGGTGCGGGCGTAGTGGATGGGAGCCTGGGCGGTCAGGGTGGTTTGCCCGGTTTCCATCTGGTGATCGATCAGCGGCCTTAGTTGCTCGTACTCGGCGGTCGGCACCGCGGCCCGGTAGGTTTCTCGGCTATCGATCAGCCCAAACTGATGCCGGCGACCAAAGTCTGTTTCTCCGTTGCGCGCCAGGATCTGCTTAAGCAGGCTGGTCTGGACCTTGTCCGGATGATTGAGCGCCTGGCCGAATGTTTGCCAGTCGACCAGGCCGAGGGTCCGCATGCCGGCGTGAAACAGGCCGTCTGCGATCAGCTTTGCTACGCTGTTCACGTGGTTGGATTGCGTTGGGATGCGAATGGGCTTCGCATCTGTCTGAGAAAGTCCGCGGGATAGTCGGCATCAAGAAGACCAAGTACCCCCACCTGCCGATCCGACGGGAGGAAACGCGTCCCAAATAGCCAATCCCAGACGATGAGGTTGTTGCCGTAGTTGTTGTTCGATTCTGCAATCTTCTTGGAGTGATGCCAGCGATGTAGCTCAGGGCCGCTGACGAGGTAGTTGAGCGGACCTAGCCGGACGTTGCAGTTCGAGTGTTGGAAAAACCCGTTGACCGCGTAGAAAACGAAATACAGGGCCAGCACGTGAGTGCTCACGCCAACCAGAATGAATGGGGCGCTGTCGAATCCGAACTGCACGGCCTTTTCCAGGGGATGGAATCTGCCGACGTTCAGCCAATACAGTTGCCGTGGCGCGTGGTGGACCGCGTGGAACCGCCATAACAGGGGTATGTTGTGCGCCGCTCGGTGCAGCCAATAGCGCAGGAAATCGGCGGTGAGGAGCATGAGGAGTGCCTGCGCCGCCAGGTTCCAGTGGTGTGGCCAAAGGCCGTGCGGTTCGAGGCGGCTCGTACTCACGCCGCCGGCAACGGCGACAACTACGGCAAAGCCAAGCAGCCGCGGCAAGACAACTTGGACCACGGCCATGAATGCTACGTCGTTGATCACATCGCGCAGTGGCGGGTGCCAAGTCTTGCGATAGGGTAACTGCCGCTCGAACAACGTCACCGCGACGGCCGCGGCTGTCACTGCGATCGTGGCCGCTGCCTCGGATCCCAGTCCGAGTGTTAGGAGCATTGCATGCAGTGCGAACGTTGCGAGCAAGACGCCGGGGTACGCAGTTACTTGCGCGGTTTGAGCCGGGTCTGGGGCACCGGCAGGTTTCTCGACCTCGCGTACCGACGGCACAAGGAAAAGGAAGGTTGCGAGGACCAGGTGGAAGGTGGCGGGGAGAGCCGCTGCAAACCAAGGCACATGGGCAAGAATTGTCAGGCCGGCCAGCAACCGAAACGCCATCGTTCCAAAATAGATCGCTGCCAATACGCGTACTGGCTTCATCCAGCTGTCCAGCAACACGCGGTTGCCGTGCCAGCCACGAAACATGACCCACACCATCACGGTCAGGATGAGGACTTGGGTGCTCAGCAGGACTGGATAAGGGAGGGCACTTCCCTGCCACGCTGCGAATGGCGGTAGCCATTCGGTTGGTGAGACCGCTTGTAGCAGCTGTGCCGCGACGCGTAACGCGAAGAGACACGTCAAGAGCCCGAGGGCGGTCGGCAAGACGCGTGAGGGCAAACGCAACGATCCGATCCTGGGCTGTGGACCTACTCTTCAGCTTCTGCCGTGGCAGAATACCCGGACTACGGGAGTCTCACTACCTGGGCCACCGTTAAGGCTTCCTGAAGCGGTGGCTTACAGGCTCCATCATGCGTGTGGGTGGATAGGCGTTCTCAAGCGCTCAGCCGGCCCAGCGCTGCCTCCAGTTTCTCCCGGGCTGCGATGGCGTCGGCGCGGCGTTCGCGTTGGGTTTCGACGACTTCGGGTGGGGCCTTGCTGGTGAAGGCTTCGTTGCCCAGCTTCTTGTCGAACTTGCCGATCTCGCCCGCCAACTTGCTGATCTCGCGTTCCAGCCGTGCCTTCTCCTGGGCGATGTCGATCACGTCGGCCAACGGCATGACGATGGTGGTCTCGTCGACAATTGTCTGCACCGAGCCAGGCGGGACCGGCTGATCGAAGCTGGCGCCGCTGAGGCGGGCGAGGCGTTCGAGTTGTTCTCCGTGGCGTTCGTAGCGCGCCTTGGTCTCGGCGTTGGCGCCGTTGAGGATGGCGGCGATTTTTGCGCCGGGGGGCACATTCATTTCGGACCGGACACCGCGGATGGCGGCAATGGTTTTGATGACCCAATCTAAATCGGCGGCGGCGGCTTCGTCGACTAAGTCATTGCTCAACTGTGGCCAGGCTGAGGTGATCAGTGGCTCGTTGCTCGGGCGGCTGAATTGGGGCCACAGCTCTTCCGTGAGGAAGGGCATGATGGGGTGCAGCAGCTTGAGTTGTTGCTGCATCACCCAGGCGGCGGTGGCGCGGGCTTCGTCGCGGTCGGCACCCTCCCCCGACTGCAACACCGGCTTCACCAGTTCCAAATACCAGTCGCAGAAGTTGTGCCAACTGAACTGGTAGATGGCGCTGGCCGCCTGGTCAAATTTGTAGGCGTCGATGGCGTCCGAAACCGCTGCCGCTGCCTTCGTGGTTTCGCCGATGATCCACCGGTTCAGGTTGCTTTTCACCTTCGATGGATCGAAGGACGGATCCGGCTGGCACTCGTTCATCTCGCAGAAGCGGGCGGCGTTCCATAGCTTGGTCGCGAAGTTGCGATAGCCTTCGACGCGGCTTGACGACAGTTTGATATCGCGGCCCATCGCCGCCATCGCGGTCAGGGTGAAGCGCAGGGCGTCGCTGCCGTACTCCTCTATCAGTTCCAAGGGGTCCATGATATTGCCCTTGGACTTCGACATCTTCTGGCCGTGCTCGTCGCGGACCAGCGCGTGCATATAGACCGTGTGGAACGGCACCTCTTTCATGAAGTGCAGGCCCATCATCATCATGCGGGCGACCCAGAAGAAGATGATGTCGAAACCGGTGATCAGCACATCGGTCGGGTAGTAGCGTTTGAGTTCCGACGTCTCTTCCGGCCAGCCGAGGGTTGAGAAGGGCCAGAGGGCCGACGAGAACCAGGTGTCGAGCACATCCGGGTCCCGGGTCAGTTCGACCGGTTTGCCGTAGTGCGTGTCGGCGGCGGCCTGCGCTGTCGCCTCGTCGAGTTCGACGAAGATATGGCCGTCCGGGCCGTACCAAGCCGGAATCCGATGGCCCCACCAAAGCTGACGGGAGATGCACCAGGGCTCGATATTCCGCATCCACTGGTAATAGGTCTTGCTCCAGTTCTCGGGCACGAACTTGGTGCGCCCGTCCTCAACCGCTTTGATGGCCGGTTGGGCTAGGGTCTTGGCGTCGGCGTACCATTGTTCGGTGAGCCACGGTTCGATGGTGACGTCGGAGCGCTCGCCGAAGGGCACGGTGTGGCGATGCTTGTCGATCTTCTCGAGCAAGCCCGCAGCGTCGAGGTCGGCGACGATGCGCTTGCGCGCCTCGAACCGGTCGAGACCGCGGTAGGTTTCCGGCGCATTCTCGTTGATGCGCGCCTCGCGGTCGAAGATGTTGATCATCTCCAAGTCATGGCGGCGGCCAACTTCGAAGTCGTTGAAGTCGTGGGCCGGGGTGATCTTCACCGCGCCGGTGCCCTGCTCTGGGTCGGCGTAGTCGTCGGCGACGATGCGCAGACGCCGGCCGACCAGCGGCAGGATGGCGTGGCGGCCGACCAGGTCCCGGTACCGATCGTCGTCGGGATGCACCGCGACGGCGGTGTCGCCGAGCATCGTCTCCGGCCGGGTCGTCGCCACCACGATATGACGGTGCAGCGCGCCTTCGATCGGATAGCGGAAGTGCCAGAGATTGCCGTCGACCTCGCGCGGGATCACCTCGAGGTCTGAGATGGCGGTGTGCAACTTCGGATCCCAGTTGACCAGGCGCTGGTCCTTATAGATCAGGCCCTGCTTGTAGAGATCGACGAAGACCTTGCGGACGGCGGCGCTGAGGCCATCGTCCATGGTGAAACGCTCGCGGGACCAGTCGCAGGAGGCGCCGAGGCGGCGCAGTTGGCCGGTGATGGTGCCGCCGGACTCGGCCTTCCACTCCCAAACCCGATCGACGAAGGCGTCGCGGCCCAGATCGCCGCGGCTCTTGCCCTGCTCCGCCAACTGACGCTCGACGACCATCTGGGTCGCGATGCCGGCATGATCGGTGCCCGGTTGCCATAGGGCGTCGCGGCCGCGCATCCGAGAGATCCGAATGAGAATGTCCTGCAACGTGTTGTTGAGGGCGTGGCCCATATGCAGGCTGCCGGTGACGTTCGGCGGCGGGATGACGATCGTGAAGGGATCGCCGGTACCGTCGCGGCCCGCCGCGAAGGCGCCGCTTTCTTCCCACCGTTGGTACTGCCGGGCCTCGACCTCGGCCGGTTTGTAGGTCTTCTCAAGCATGACGGGTTTCCGCGGGAGTGCAGACCGGCGATTGTTACCGTTTCCGGGCGCGAGGGCCAAGACCTATAGGGGAAAGAGTCTAGCGGCGGGTGCGCTGGGCGACCCGTTCGATTTCTTCCTTAACCATCCGCTCGACCAGGTCCGGCAAGTGCTGGTCCAACCACTCCTTCAGGAGAGGGCGGAGCATCTCCTTGACCAGCGCCTCAATTGTCAGATTGCCGTTGCCGAGGGACGTCGACGCGGTGATGGCGCTGGCCAGTGCGGCAAAAGCGCTGGAGGCGTCGGCGGCTGGCGCATCGGACATCAGCGCGTCGTCATCTGCCGGCTCGGCTGCCGGGGCGGGCTCTTCCGGCTCGGCTAGCTCAATCTCGACATCATCATCGGCGGCCGGTGCCGGTTCTTCCTCGACCACATCGGTGAGTTCGAGGACATCGTCGGCCGCGGCCTCCATCTCCGGTTCAGCTTCCGGTTCGAGCTCTGGCTCCGGCTCAGGTTCGGGCTCCGGATCAGGTTCGGGCTCTGGCAAGGGTTCCGGCTCTTCAGCGACGGCATCCAACTCGGGCTCCGGCTCGGCCGGGGCCGCTTCCGCGCCCTCGCCTTCCCCTTCGCCGTCGGCACCCTCTTCGCCGTCCTCCGCAATAATACGGCGGATCGACGCGAGGATTTCCTCCATCGAAGGTTCTTGCTGGTCAGTGCCGCTTGTATCGCTCATGCCGCGTGCCTGCGGGCCGAATCGTCCACCACGGCTGGGAGCCTAGGCGGTTGCTTTACCACTTACCAGGAAAAATAGTGTGGCTTCAGAAGACGAATTTCGGGGTGGCAGCGAGGTCCGGAAGTATTGGAACCGCTGCATCGAACAGGACGCGCGACGAAGTCACCTCGCCGACTCGCTCAAAGAGTGTCGCTTTGCCAACACCACGATCGCCCGCAACAACGGCGACCAGACGTCCGCCTTCGGCCAGTTGTTCGAGGATCTTCTCCGGCACCGCGGACACCGCGCCGTCGATGAAGACGACGTCGAACGGCGCCTGCCCCGGCGCGCCATCGGCCAACTGGCCCTCGACCACCG
Organism: Alphaproteobacteria bacterium; assembly: GCA_028279245.1. Classification (GTDB taxonomy): domain Bacteria; phylum Pseudomonadota; class Alphaproteobacteria; order UBA6615; family UBA6615; genus JANQOE01. Next base: position 9,236 of record JANQOE010000115.1, on the reverse strand, counting down.
CGACATTGTCGATGGCCGCTTCGCTTAAAACGTCGGTCGACGCGCGCACCGCCGCAGCATCGCATTCGACCGCGACGACCGAGGCGGCAATACGGCTGATCAGTGCCGCGTTGTAGGCACAGGCGCAGCCAATGACGAGCACCGCGTCCGACTCCCTGAGTTCGGCGGCCTGCAACATCCGGGCGGCGACCACTGGTTCCATCAGATAGCGGCCATTGCCCAGGGGTACGTCTTCATCGACATAGGCAATGCCGCGTAGTTGCTTCGGTAGATAAAGTTCGCGCGGCTGTGTTTCCATCGCCGCCAAAATGGCGGGATCGACTACGTTGTTCGGTCGAAGCTGACCGTCAACCATGTTGCGGCGCGCGGCGGCGAAATCCATGGCAAGGCCCCATTCCCGGTCCGCCGTCTTATACGGCGGCGGATACGGGGTGACAACGCCGCCGTTCAGCCCTTCAGTGTCGCCGCGACCGCCCTACCGTCCTCGCCGTCCCAGTAGCCGACCGCGCCCTTGGTCTCGTCTTGCACCATGAAGGGGTGCGGCTCCTGTCCCCACGGCACCGCCATGACGCCAGTCTTACCGGAGTCCGGGTACCCCACGATTTCGGGCGCAACCTTGGTCGAGATGGCCAAGTAGACGAGATCTTCGTCGCCGGTGTTGATCAACTGATGGGCGTGTTCGGGTCCGCCGGCCGGGTTGACGATGTAGTCGTGCGGCCGGACCGGATAGGTCTCCTCGCCGACGCGCAGGCGGCCCGACCCGCTGAGAATGAAGAAGTGTTCCTCATTGGCGAAGTGATGGTGGAATGGAAAGGCCGCCTTCCCGGACGGCACGCGGGTCAGGTTGGTGCCGATCCCCTTGGCTCCGAGCGGTCCGGCGAGTTGCGCCATCTTCACCGCGAAGTGGTCGCCGTTGCTCGTCTCATGGACCGGCGCATCGTCGACATTGATGATCGGTTCTGGCATTGCCTCTCCCATTCGGTGCCGTGGGACACATGATGTTGATACGGAAACTGCTTGCCACGGCCAGCCGCCAGCTTAGATCGCGCAGGCGTCAGCAGCGCAAGCCCACCTTGATTCTATACTGAAAAACCGGAGTTGTTATGACCCTCATCCCCCGCCAGCCTGTTCCGCCGCTCCCGTCCAAACTTGTCGGCGGCGGCGACTGGTCGCTGGAGGCGCAAGAGCCAGAGATGTTCACCTTGGCCGTGTTCTATCGCGGCCTGCATTGCCCGATATGCAAGCCGTATCTGCGCGACCTCGACCGGAAGCTCGATGACTTCGCAGCCCTGGGGATCGAGGCGGTTGCGCTGTCCTCGGACAGCCAAGAGCGCGCCGAGCAGACCAAAGCGGATTGGGGTATCGAACAGCTGCCGATCGGCTATGGCGTATCTATCGACACGGCGCGGGCTTGGGGGCTGTTCGTCTCCAGCGGGATCGGCAAGACCAGCATCGGCATCGAGGAGCCGGCACTGTTCAATGAGCCGGGGGTCTTCCTGGTGCGGCCGGACGGCACGCTTTACGCCAGTATCGTGCAGACCATGCCGTTCGCCCGACCGGCGTTCGACCAGATCCTGCAGTCGATGAAGGTGGTTAAGGAGCGCAACTACCCGGCGCGCGGCGAAGCCTGAGGGCTGCCACCATTGCCCAGGTAGTCATAGAGGTTATACAGATCCGGCGTATGTTATAGGGTCACCGCACCACCGCCGGAGCGACAGGTTGAGCGACATCACGGGTCAGGCTGACCCACCCCTGACCGAGAAGAGCCTGCGCGCCTGTTTCGGGCAGTTCGCCACCGGGGTCACGGTGGTTACGGCACCAGGACCCCGAGACGTTCCCTTGGGGATCACGGTCAATTCGTTCTCGTCGGTCTCGCTCGACCCACCATTGGTCCTGTTCTGCCTGGGCCGGGACGCCGGTGGCTTCGATGCCTGGTGCGCGGCCGACTGCTTCGCGATCAATTTCCTGGGCGAGGCCCAGCGAGATCTATCCGTGCGATTCTCCAGCTCACTGGAAAACCCTTGGGAGGGTGTCAGGTGGTCGGCTGGTCGGACAGGTGCGCCGCTGCTGGATGAGCGTATCGCTGGACTAGAATGCGAACCGCACGCGCAATTTGACGGCGGAGACCATGTTATATTGGTGCTCCGCGTGATGCACCTTTATCTCGGAAACGGCGCGCCGCCGCTGGTCTATTGGGGCAGTGACTACCGCAGCCTGCTGACGGGCCGACATCAGTAGCCGGCGTCGGCGATCGTCCCGATAAGGGCGACAAGCCGGCGGCGGACATCTTCATCGCCGATGCTTCCAAACTGCCGGTTCAGGTCGATTGTCTGGCGGCCGCCGCCTCGCCCGTCCGATACCAGCTCCTCGACATTCCGCCCGGACTCCACGTAGTCCTCGAAGAAGTAGCCCGGTGCGACGCTGAGGACCTTCGCCAGCTGCCACATGACGCTGGCGCTCACCCGGTTGGACGCGTTTTCGTATTTCTGCAATTGTTGGAAGGCGAGACCGACCTGGTCGGCCACCTGTTTCTGGGTGAGCCCGCGGTGTTCCCGACACTGCCGCAAACGCTGACCTACGTGCACATCGACAGGGTGGCTCATGTCGGGCTTCCTGCTTGAGAGAGTGGATTCGCTGGTGAGCGATCCTCATCACCTGGGCCGATGCTACTCGCAGACGCCCGGAATTGACAGGGCGATCAAGTACTTTCGTCCGGTTTTTTAATGCTAAGGGACCGCGGCTAAGAGGTTCGTACACGTATTACTAACCAAATCCTGACAGCCTACTCGTTTGGCTTTAGGTCATCTGGCTTTATCAATGAAGCCGAACAATAAAGAGCTAGCGAGGGACAAGTGGACGTCGAAATTCCGACGGGGCGGTCAGGGATCACCCCGGCATGGCTAAACGAAGCGTTGCGTGCCAGCGGGGTGTTGAAAGAAGACGCGGTCAAATCGGTGCAGGTCACGGACCTCGGTACCGGGCATGGCATGACCGGCGAGGTCATGCGGCTGGACGTGACCTGGCTTGACGATGCTGGGGATGACGAGGCCGCTGGCGACCTACCGGCCCACATAGTCGCCAAGCTGCCGACCGCGGAACCACAGAACCTGCAGGTTGCCCACAGTTTGGGGCTCTATGCGCGCGAGGTTGGGTTTTATCAACACATTGCCGCCAACGCACCGATCCGTACGCCCCACCTCTATTTCGCGGACATCGAACCCGACAGTCAGGATTTCGTGCTGCTGATGGAAGATCTTAGCGGCGGTCGGCCCGGCGACCAGGTGACCGGCGCGAGCGAGGCCGACGCGTACACCGCCATCACCAACATCGCCAAGCTGCATGCGACCTGGTGGGACGCGGTCGATACGCCGACGACTGCCGGTCTGTTTGACTTCGCAAATCCCGACTTCGTTCAGGCCGTGCAGCAGCTATTCCAGACCTATGTCGGCGCGGCGCAGGAGCGCTTCCCGGAACTGGTCACCGCGCGCGGCCGGGAAATCCTGGCGGCCTATGCGCCGAACGTGGCGGCGCATGTGAGAGAGATGGCGAGCGGCCGCCGCACCTTGGTGCATGGCGACTTCCGCGCCGACAACCTGCTGTTCGGGTTGCCTGGAGGCGATGCGCTTGGCGTGGTGGACTGGCAGGTCTGCGGACGTAGCAGCGGTCTCTACGACGTCGCCTGCTTCATGGCCGGCAGCGTGTCCAGCGCGCTGCGCCGAGAAATCGAGCGGGACGTGCTGGTTCGCTATCATCAGACTTTGCTCGATGGCGGCGTGACGGATTTCAGTTTCGGTGACTGTTGGGATGCCTATCGGCAGGCCACGCTCGCGATCGTGATCGGCGCGGTTTATGCCGCCGGCGGTTTCGGGGTTGGCAATGAACGCGGGAAAGCGCTGGCGGCGGCCGGATTGTCGCGTTCCCTCGCGGCGATCGAGGATCTCGACGCGGATGCATTCATTGGCTAGGTAGTTGGGCTGCGAGGCCTATTTCGTTGCATGCGGTAGTTTGGCGCTAACGAACGGCGGAGGATCGTGCAGATGTTCCATGCGGCTATGAACTTCGCGCTGGGCGACGAAGTGGAGGCCTTGCGGGACACCGTGCATCGATGGGCGCAGGATAAGCTGGCGCCGCGCGCCGCCGAGATCGACGAGACAAACAACTTCGCCGCCGACCTGTGGCCCGAACTCGGCGCGCTCGGGCTGTTGGGGGTGACAGCGGATCCGACCTATGGCGGGTCGGGCATGGGGTATCTGGCCCATGTTGTGGCGATGGAAGAGATCAGCCGGGCGTCCGCCTCCATCGGTCTCTCCTACGGCGCGCACTCCAACTTGTGTGTCAATCAGATCAACCGGCACGGCACCGCGGCGCAGAAAGAGAAATACTTGCCGGCGCTTTGTTCCGGGGCGCATGTCGGGGCGCTGGCCATGTCGGAGCCGGGATCAGGCTCGGACGTGGTGTCGATGAAGCTGCGTGCAGAGAAGCGGAACGACCGCTACGTGCTTTCCGGCAACAAGATGTGGATTACCAACGGGCCGGACGCAGAGACGCTGATCGTCTACGCAAGAACCGATCCGGACGCGGGATCGCGCGGTATCACCGCTTTTCTGATCGAGCGCGATATGGCCGGGTTCTCCACCGCGCAGAAACTCGACAAGTTGGGCATGCGTGGTTCGAACACCTGTGAGCTGGTCTTCGACGAGTGTGATGTGCCCTACGAGAACGTCCTGGGCGAGGAAGGGCGCGGCGTCGAAGTGCTGATGTCAGGCCTCGACTATGAGCGGGTGGTGCTGGCCGGTGGGCCGCTGGGGATCATGGCGGCGTGTCTCGACGTGGTCGTCCCCTACGTGCATGAGCGGGAGCAGTTCGGCAAGCCGATCGGCACCTTCCAACTGATGCAGGGCAAGCTGGCCGATATGTATGTGACGATGAATGCCTGCCGATCCTATGTCTATTCGGTGGCGCAGGCGTGCGACCGCGGCGAGACGACCCGCAAAGATGCGGCCGGCTGCATTCTCTATGCCGCGGAGAAAGCGACCTGGTGCGCGCTAGAGGCGATCCAGGCGCTGGGCGGCAACGGCTATATCAACGAGTACCCGACGGGCCGATTGCTGCGCGATGCCAAACTGTATGAGATCGGCGCGGGCACGTCGGAGATCCGCCGCATGCTGATTGGCCGCGAATTGTTCGCTGAGACCGCTTGAGGATGGGCGTTCTCAAGTCGGCCGTTTCGAGCAATAGCGAGGACTTTGCCGCGAACAAGGCGGCCCATGAGGCGGCCATTGCCGAGGTGCAAGCGGCGGTGGATGCGGCCCATGCCGGCGGCGGCGAAAAGGTGCGCGCCCGGCATGTGGGCCGCGGCAAACTATTGCCGCGGGAACGGGTGAGCCGGTTGCTTGACCCGGCCTCGCCGTTCTTGGAGATCGGCGCGGTTGCGGCGCACGGGATGTATGATGGGGATTGCCCCTCCGCCGGGATCATCGCCGGGGTGGGCCGGGTTGCGGGGCAAGAGGTGATGATCGTCTGCAACGATGCGACGGTCAAAGGCGGCACCTACTACCCGATGACCGTGAAGAAGCACCTGCGGGCGCAGGAGATTGCGGAGCAGAATAACTTGCCCTGCGTCTACCTGGTGGATTCCGGCGGGGCCAATCTGCCGAACCAGGACGAGGTGTTTCCCGACCGAGACCATTTCGGTCGGATCTTTTTCAACCAGGCTAACATGTCGGCCAAGGGCATTCCGCAAATCGCGGCGGTCATGGGGTCGTGCACGGCGGGCGGTGCTTATGTGCCGGCCATGTCGGATGAGACCATTATCGTCAAGGATCAGGGCACGATCTTCCTGGCCGGCCCGCCCCTAGTGAAAGCTGCGACCGGCGAGGAAGTGTCGGCGGAGGATCTCGGCGGCAGCGACGTGCACACGCGCCTGTCCGGGGTGGCCGACCACCTGGCGCGCGACGATGCGCACGCGTTGGCGCTGGCGCGGCGGGCGGTGGCCGACACCAACCGTAGCAAGCCCGACGATGTGGTACGGGAGACGCCGGAAGACCCGGCCTACGACCCCGAAGAGATCATCGGCGTGGTGCCGACGGACACAAGGACGCCCTATGACATCCGCGAATTACTGGCGCGCATCGTCGATGGCTCGCGGTTCGATGAATTCAAGGCACGCTATGGATCGACTCTGGTCTGTGGTTTTGCCCATTTGCATGGGGTGCCGGTGGGGATCCTGGCCAACAACGGGGTGCTGTTTTCGGAGAGTGCGCTGAAGGGCGCGCACTTCGTAGAGCTGTGCAGTCAACGCCGTGTGCCGCTGGTGTTTTTGCAGAACATCACCGGTTTCATGGTCGGCCGGAAGTACGAGTCTGGCGGGATCGCCAAGGACGGCGCGAAGATGGTCACGGCAGTCGCCAACACCCAGGTGCCGAAAGTGACGATGATCGTCGGCAGTTCCTTCGGCGCCGGTAACTATGGGATGTGCGGCCGTGCCTATGCACCCCGGTTCCTGTGGAGTTGGCCGACCTCGCGGATCTCAGTGATGGGTGGCGAACAGGCGGCCAATGTGCTGGCGACCGTGCGACGCGACCGGATTGAGCGCGACGGCGAGAGCTGGTCGGCCGAGGACGAAGCGGCATTCAAGGCGCCGATTGTCGAGCAGTTCGAGCATCAAGGCCATCCGCTCTACGCGTCGGCGCGGCTGTGGGACGACGGCATCGTCGACCCACGGCAGACGCGGGATGTACTGGGCCTGTCACTCTCCGCCGCACTCAACGCCCCGATACCGGAGACACGGTTCGGGGTCTTCCGGATGTGACCCGGTCAGGTGTTTAGCAGGATCCTCATTGCCAACCGGGGCGAAATCGCCTGCCGGGTGATGCGGACGGCAAGGCGGATGGGGATCGAGACCGTCGCCGTCTATTCCGACGCGGATGCGAACGCGCTGCATACGAAATCCGCCGACAACGCAGTGCGGATCGGGCCGGCGGCGGCCGCGGAGAGCTATCTGGCTATCGACCGGATTATCGACGCCGCCAAAAGCTCCGGCGCCGAAGCGGTGCATCCGGGCTACGGGTTCCTCTCCGAAAACGCGGCGTTTGCCGAGGCAGTCGCGGCGGCGGGGCTGACCTTCATCGGCCCGGCGCCGGATGCCATCAGAGCAATGGGCCGCAAGGACGCGGCGAAGCGCCTGATGGCGGATGCCGGGGTGCCGGTGGTGCCAGGCTATCATGGGGACAGTCAGGACGCGGCACTGCTGGCTGCCGAAGCGGACGCGATCGGCTATCCGGTGCTGATCAAGGCGCGGGCGGGTGGCGGCGGCAAAGGGATGCGGCGGGTCGATGCGCCGGCCGACTTCGCGGCGGCCCTAGCGAGCGCGCAGCGCGAGGCGCAGGCCAGCTTCGGCGACAGGCATTGCCTTGTCGAGAAATGTATTGAATTACCCCGGCATATCGAGATTCAGGTGTTCGGCGACAATCACGGCGGCGTCGTGCACCTGTTTGAGCGGGACTGCTCCTTACAACGCCGGCATCAGAAGGTGATCGAAGAGGCCCCTGCCCCGGATATGCCGGCGGACATTCGCGCGGCTATGGGTGCGGCGGCCGTGCGGGCTGCGCGGGCTATCGGCTATAGCAATGCGGGTACAGTCGAGTTCATTGCCGATGTCGCCGACGGGTTGCGGGCCGACCGCTTCTACTTCATGGAGATGAATACGCGGCTGCAGGTCGAGCACCCGGTCACCGAGTTCATCACCGGGGTCGATCTTGTCGAGTGGCAACTTCGCGTGGCGGCGGGGGAACCGCTGCCAAAGTCACAAGAAGAGCTGGAGATCGATGGCTGGGCGATGGAGGCGCGGGTCTATGCCGAAGACCCGGCCAAGGGGTTCCTGCCGGCGACGGGTCATCTTACTCATTTGGCACTTCCCAACACTGATGATGACCTGCGGATCGAACTTGGGGTGCAGGCCGGCGAGGATGTGTCTCCCTTCTATGATCCGATGATCGCCAAGATCGTTGCGCATGGCCCGGACCGTGAGACGGCGCGGATTCGACTGGGCGAAGCCTTGGCGGATTGCGAGCTTGCCGGCGTCACGACCAACCTCACTTTTCTTAGCCGGCTTGTTAACTATGAGGAATTCAAACGGGGACAGGTCGATACGGGTTTGATCGACCGTGGTTTGGCAGAACTCACGCGGGCTGGCGCGGTGCCACCGGATGTGCTCGGTGTGGCCGCCCTGGCGGTATTGGGCCTGATCGAGCCTGGGTCGGGAGACGACCCTTGGGATGGGCTGCGAGGGTGGCGCATGTGGGCCGCCGCGCAACACCACGCGCTGCTCGAGCATAATGGAGAGCGCTACGACGTTGCGCTTGCGGCCTATGGGCATGCCGGTTTCAAGGTGCGGATCGGCGCGACCTGGGCGGACATTCAGTTGGCGGAAGGACGTGCCGGGCCACGACTTGCGTTCAGCGTAGATGGTCAGTCGAAAAGCGCCGGTGTGGTCAAGGACGATCGTGCCGTGACGGTCTTTCTGGACGGTGAGACATACTCCTTTGTCCTTCCGGATCGGCTGGCCGACGCCGACGAAGCGAATGCAGGCGGGGATTGGATTATCTCGCCGCTGCCGGGGTTGGTGCGGCAGGTTGCGGCGGAGGCCGGGGTTGCTGTCACGGTGGGCCAGCAGCTCGTCTTGATCGAAGCGATGAAGATGGAGCACGGGCTGACCGCGCCACGGGACGGTACGGTCGCCGAGGTGCTGGTCGCGAAAGGCGAGCAGGTCGAGGATGGGACCGTGCTGGTAAAGCTGCAACGTGAAAACGAGTCGGCAGCGTGAACGAACGGGTCTCCGTGTTCGAAGTCGGGCCGCGCGACGGGCTGCAGAACGAGGCGCGGCTGATCCCAGCGGCGGACAAGATCCGGCTGGTAAACATGCTCTCGGACTGCGGATTCAGTCGGATCGAAGCGACTAGTTTCGTCAGTCCGAAATGGGTGCCGCAGATGGCCGATGCCGAGGAAGTCCTGGCCGGCATTCGGCGCTCCGCCGGTATCTCCTACGCAGCACTGACGCCGAACCTGAGGGGGTACGAGCGAGCGCGGGCCGCGGGTGCGAACGAGGTCGCCGTGTTTGCCGCGGCGTCGGAGGGTTTCAGTCAACGGAACATCAATTGTTCAATCGCCGAAAGCCTCGAACGGTTCGTACCGGTGATGGCGTCCGCGCAGACTGACGGGGTGCCCGTGCGCGGCTA
>JANQOE010000082.1 GCA_028279245.1 Alphaproteobacteria bacterium | reverse complement strand
CAGCCTGTTCGGGCGCGCTGGCGGGGACCGTGCACAGCTTTGACGCCACCCGCGAGAGCGTGCCGGAACCGCGGTTCAATGCATCGTCGCACGGGTTCGGTGTCGCGCAGGCCCTCGAACTGGCCCGGGCGCTGGACCGCGTGCCTACGCGCTGCCGGGTGTTCGCAGTGGAGGGTGCCGACTTCGGCTACGGCGCCGGCCTATCCACGACACTGGTTCGTCAACTCGACGCCATCGTGGCCCAGATCAAGGCGGCATTGCCCGACGGGGATGTGGCCCATGCATGAGGCGTCGATGATGCGCGGATTGATGCGCAAGATCGAAGAGGTCGCGGCGGAGCAGCGGGCCACTCGCATCACCGCGGTGGACGTCTGGCTTGGCGCGCTGTCCCATATGTCCGACGGTCATTTTCGCGAGCACTTCGTTCAGGCCTCCGCCGACGGCATCGCCGAAGGCGCAACGATCAGCACCGAACTGTCGGACGACATCACCCACCCCAATGCGGAAGACGTGCTGCTGCGCGGCATCGAGGTCGAGACTTAACATGCCCCTCGACGCCGACATTGCGGCGGCGTACCGGCAACGCTGGCGCATCGAGATCTCCGGGGCGGTCCAGGGCGTCGGCTTTCGGCCCACCGTCTACCGCCATGCGGCAAAGAACCGCGTGACCGGCTGGGTCGCCAACACCTCGGCCGGCGTGGTGATCGAAGCGGAGGGCCGCGCCAAAGACCTCCACGCGTTTCGGCATGCGATCGTCACCGACCCGCCGCCGCACGCGGTCATCCACCAGGTCACCGAACACGCGATCGCCCCCACCGGCGACACCGCGTTTCAGGTGCGGGACAGCCAGTCCACCACGCCCGGCGACCTGCTGATCCTGCCGGACCTGGCGACCTGCAACGACTGCCTGGCGGAAGTCTTCGACCCGGCCAACCGCCGCCACCTCTACCCCTTCACCAACTGCACCAACTGCGGCCCGCGCTACAGCATCATCATGGGTCTGCCCTACGACCGCCCGGCCACCACCATGGCCGAGTTTGAGATGTGCCCGGCCTGCCGCGCCGAGTATGCGAACCCCCGGGACCGCCGCTTCCACGCCCAGCCGAACGCCTGTCCCGATTGCGGCCCGCAAATGGCGTTGTCGACCGACGACGGTACCGTCATCGCCGATCGCGAGGCCGCCGTAGACACAGCGATCGAACAACTCCGCGCCGGCGCCATCCTTGCGGTCAAGGGCCTCGGCGGTTTCCACTTGTTTGTGGACGCGACCAACCCCGACGCCATCGCCCGCCTGCGCCAACGCAAACGACGCCCCGACAAGCCCCTCGCCCTGATGGTCCCTGACCTGGCGTGGGCGAAGTTGCTAACCCATGTCGATGCGGTTGCCGAGCAATCACTCACCAGCGCGGCCGCCCCTATCGTATTGTTGCCCCGCAAGCCCAACACCGACATCGCCGACAACGTGGCGCCGGCCAATCCGGAACTCGGCATGATGCTCCCCTACACGCCGTTGCACCACATCCTCCTACGTGGCCTGGGTCGGCCCGTCATCGCCACCAGCGGCAATCTCAGCGACGAACCGATCGCCATCGACAACCAGGATGCACGCGCACGACTGGCGGACATCGCTGACTTGTTCCTGCTCCACAACCGGCCAATCGTCCGGCCGGTCGAGGACTCCGTGGTGCGGATTCTTGCCGGGCGCCCGCAGATCCTGCGCCGCGGCCGCGGCTATGCGCCATTTCCGTTGCCGACAGGAACCGCCGGACAGCCCGTCCTCGCGACCGGCCCCCATCTAAAGAACACAACCGGCATTCTACGCGGCAACCAGTTCTTCATGAGCCCGCATATCGGCGACCTCGACACCAGCGCCGCGGAAGACCTGCTACGGCGAACCACCAACGATCTATCGGACTACACGCAAACCGAACCGGCGCTCGTCGCTTGCGACCCGCACCCGGACTACGCGTCAACGCGTCATGCCGAGAACCTCGGCCTGCCGACCATCCAGGTGCAACACCATCTGGCTCACGTCATCGCCTGCGCGACGGAACACAATCTGAATCCGCCCTATCTCGGCATTGCATGGGACGGCACCGGACTCGGCACCGACGGCACGATCTGGGGCGGCGAGTTCATCCTGGTCGACGGGGAGGTGTGGCACCGTGTCGCGCATCTCCATCCGTTCCCACTGCCGGGCGGCGACGTCGCCGCGCGGGAACCACGCCGCGCCGCCTTTGGTCTTCTCTACGCAGCATTCGGCGAAGCCGGGCTGAACGTTGAGGCCCTGGCACCAGTTACCGCCTTCACCGCAGCCGAACGACAGACGCTCCTACGCGCCGTCGAAAAGGGCATTAACGCACCGCTGACATCCAGCATGGGACGCCTGTTCGACGGTATCGCCGCCCTACTGGATATCCGCCAACGCGCCACCTTTGAGGGCCAAGCGGCAATGGAACTGGAATGGCTGGCCCGTAGCGGCAACGCCGGTGCGCCCTATCCGTTCACCATCACCGACGACATGATCGATTGGCGCCCCCTTCTCACCGCGGTCCTGGCCGCACAACAAGACGGCGCCGCCAAAGCCGACATCGCCGCCACCTTCCATGCAACACTCGCCGACATGATGGTCGCCGTCGCACGCCGCACAGGAGTCCCGGACATCATTCTGACCGGCGGCTGTTTTCAGAACCGGCTGTTGAGCGAACTGGCCATTGCGCGGCTAGACGATGCCGGCTTCAAACCGCACTGGCACCAGCAGGTCCCACCGAACGATGGCGGCATCGCCCTCGGCCAAGCCGTCTGGGCGCGGCTGCAACGCGGTAAGGCACCATGTGCTTAGCGGTTCCAGGCAAAGTCATCTCGGTAACCGGCGAAGATCCCCTCGCCCGCACCGCCCGCGTCGACTTCGGCGGCCTTGTGCGTGAGATCAATCTCGCCTTCACGCCAGAAGCAGCCATCGACGACTACGTTCTGGTGCATGTCGGCTTCGCCATCAGCGTGATCGATCCGGTCGAAGCAGCGCGGCTGCTTGACGAACTGCGCGCCATCGACGCCATCGAACAGGCGGAGGTGTCGGCCTGATGCGTTATATCGACGAATTCCGCGACCCCGAGGCTGCAAAACGCGTCGTTGCGTCGCTGCATGAAATCACCACCAGGCCGTGGACCGTCATGGAAGTCTGCGGCGGCCAGACCCACGCCATCGTCCGCTTCGGCATCGACCAACTGTTGCCGGATGGTCTGGAGCTGGTGCACGGACCCGGCTGTCCGGTCTGCGTGACGCCGGTGCAGTATGTCGACAAGGCGATTGAACTCGCCGCCCGCCCCGATGTCATCTTCTGCTCCTTCGGTGACATGCTGCGCGTGCCCGGCACCGACAGCGATCTGCTGAAAGCCAAGGCCCGTGGCGCCGACATCCGCATCGTCTATTCACCGGTCGATGCCGTGCAAATTGCCAGCGAAAATCCGGACAAACAGGTCGTGTTCTTCGCGGTCGGCTTCGAGACCACCGCACCCGCCAACGCCATGGCCGCCTTCCAGGCGCATCGCCAAGGCGTCAGCAATTTCTCCATGCTGGTGTCCCACGTCCTGGTGCCACCCGCGATGGAGTCCTTACTCACGTCTCCGACGAACCGGGTGCAGGGTTTCCTCGCCGCCGGCCATGTTTGCACGGTGATGGGTTACGAGGTCTACCGCCCGATTGCCGACAAATACCGTGTGCCGATTGTCGTCACCGGTTTCGAGCCCCTCGACATCCTACAGGGCCTGCATATGTGCGTGCGCCAACTCGAAGCCGGCCGCGCCGAAGTCGAAAACCAATACGCCCGCTCCGTACGCCCGGAAGGCAATAGCCCGGCGCAAAGCATCATCAGCGAAGTGTTTCGCGTGGTGCCCCGCCAATGGCGCGGCCTCGGCGAGATCCCGCAAAGCGGCCTCGGCCTGTCAGAGGCCTACCGGATCTACGATGCCGAGGAGCGCTTTGGCCGCGTCGCGCCGGAGCCGGACCATGACGGTGTCTGCATCAGCGGCCGCATCATGCAGGGCCTCGCCAAACCGCCGGACTGTCCCGCCTTCGGCACGCGCTGCACACCGGACAGCCCATTGGGCGTGACCATGGTGTCGTCCGAGGGCAGTTGCGCCGCCTATCACCGCTATCGCGGCACCACCCCCGTGGCCGCATGAACGACGGCCCAAGCTGCCCCACCCCCCTCGTCGACGATGAACTGATCGAACTGGCCCATGGCGGCGGCGGCCGACGCATGCAACGGCTGATCGAGACGCTGTTCCTCCCCGCCTTCGCCAACCCGCAACTCGACGCCCGCCACGATGGCGCGATGTTCAAAGTCGCCGGCCAACGCCTCGCCTTCACCACCGACTCCTATGTCGTTGACCCGATCTTCTTCCCCGGCGGCGATATCGGCACCCTGGCGGTGAACGGCACCGTCAACGACCTGGCGATGTGTGGCGCCAAACCTCTCCATCTCAGCGCCGGACTAATCATTGAGGAAGGACTGCCCACCGCCGACTTGCAGCGCGTCGTCGGGTCGATGCAGCACGCGGCGGAACAGGCCGGCGCCACCATCGTCACCGGCGACACCAAGGTCGTCGACAAGGGCAAGGGCGACCGGATCTTCATCAACACCGCCGGCATCGGCGTCTGCGAGCACGCCCGAGACATCGGTCCCCAACAGATCCAGCCGGGCGATGTGATTGTTCTCAGCGGCGACCTCGGCCGCCACGCCATCGCCGTCCTTGCCGCCCGCAACGACCTCGGCCTCGAAGCGGAGATCACCAGCGACTGCGCCCCCCTCGCCGCCCCCATTCTGGATTTGCTAGCCGCCGGCCTCGACATGCATTGCCTGCGCGATCTGACGCGGGGCGGTCTCGCCAGCGCCCTGGTCGAAGTCGCCGAAGCCAGTGGCCGCGACATCGCCCTTGAAGAAAGCGCCATCCCGGTGCGCGATGACGTGCGCGGCGTCTGCGAACTCCTCGGCTTCGACCCGATCTACCTGGCGAATGAGGGCCGGTTCATCGCCATCCTGTCGGAAGCCGGCGCTGCCGATGCCCTGCGGATCCTCGGCCGCCACTCCGTCTCGTCGGGCGCCAAGATCATTGGCCGGGTCGAGACCACGACCGCCGGGCAGGTCGAAATGACCAGTTTGATCGGCGGCCGGCGCCGGGTCGACATGCTGAGCGGGGAGCAATTGCCCCGCATCTGTTAAGGCCCCGGCTTTGCGGCCCAGGCCCATCCGCGTAAACTCCCCGCCCAGATCAAACGGGGAGACCAAGAAATGAGCGCGAAAACAGCCGTAGTCACCGGTGCCGGCAGTGGCGTCGGCCGCGCCGCCTGCCTCTCCCTGTTCAAAGCCGGCTATTCGATCGCCCTCGCCGGCCGCCGCCGGGAGGCCCTGGAAGAGACTGTCAAGCAGGCGGGCGTTGCCGGCGACCGGGCCCTCGTCGCGCCCACCGACATCGGTGATCCTGCGGCCGTGGAAAGCCTATTCGTCTCGACAAAAGAGACCTTTGGCCGCCTTGATCTGCTGTTCAACAACGCCGGCGGTGCGGCCCCCGGCCTGCCCCTCGAGGATCTGACATACGAGCAGTGGCAGACCGTGGTGAACGTCAACCTGACCGGCGCCTTCCTCTGCACCCAGCACGCCTTCCGGATCATGAAGGATCAGAACCCAAGGGGCGGCCGCATCATCAACAACGGCTCGATCTCCGCCGACCGGCCCCGGCCCAACTCGGCGCCCTACACCTCGACCAAGCACGCCATCACCGGCCTGACCAAAAGTACCTCCCTGGACGGCCGAAAGTACGACATCGCCTGCGGCCAGATCGACATCGGCAACGCCGAAACCCCGCTCGCCTCACGCATGAAAGACGGCGTGCCCCAGGCCGACGGCTCGGTCAAACCGGAACCCTTGATGGACGTCGGTCATGTTGGCGACGCAGTCGTGCATATGGCCGGCCTGCCGCTCGACGCCAACGTCCTGTTCATGACGATCATGGCGACCAAAATGCCATATATAGGAAGGGGTTAAACGGCCGAACGCGCCGCCGGTAGCACTCTATTAACCGCGTACCTGTTGAATTAGTCGTTTCCGCGTGCACCACGCAGCACCTCCCGTGCGCGCAACGAGAACAGGTCGAATGGCGCCAAGCACCGAGAACAAATCCGATAACGGCTCCGCCGACCTGGCCGCTTTGCGCAGCGAGGCAGCGTCCCACAATGTCAACGAAGAGACGTTGCTGGCGACCGACTACCTGAATCACTTCAACGAAATCGCGATGATTCTCGAACTCGTCGCCGACTGCCCGGACTGCATCGACGAGGCCAAGGAGTGGCAGCCGAAGTCCTACCCGGACCATTTCAACGATAGCGGCTTCTCCGCCAAGGAATTCGTGATCAAGGCCTACGACGCCGCGCCGGACTGCTATCGCCAGCCCTTCGACGAAACCATTGGCAAAATGAACACGCTGGTGATCGACGGCATTGCCGAAGTCGAAGCGATGTTGCCGGACGCCGAACCCGAACGCACCCAGCTCACGGTGCAGCGCATCACCGGCGAACTCAACGCACTCATCGAACAGGCCAGCGCCATCATCCACGGCGCCACCGCCACGATGAGTCAGACGGCAGTCGACTCTATTCTGGATAGCTAAACCAGCCCCATTGCTAACCTAATTGCGTCGCGGACAACACGCCCGCAACGAAGGTCGGGCGCACAGCTCGGCGCTCGCAACATACATGCTTTGCGCACGGTCACGTTGACGAAGCACAGTCCCAACCGCTATAACCTCGCCTCTTGCAAGTCGCGGGAGGGTTCTTTTGACCCAGTATCTTTTCATCAACCTCGGCAAACGCCAGCCGGTCTGACCGCGACTGACTCCCTTCGGGTTCTGAAGACAATCCTTAGCTGAGTATCGCTGCCGTCCGTCCGTCCGTCCGGCCGGCAGCCAAAACCGTTGCACCGTACGCCGGGTGTCGCGCCCGCGCACGATTCGCCGGATGTGCGTGCAGCAGCGCACGGAGAGTGACATGCATATCGCCATGAATCCGCTCCGCTGGGGCGACGCGCTCGTCCGTTGGGCGTGGCAGTCGCTGCAGCACTACGCCGCCAACCGCCGCCAGCGGCGGGGCGCTGATATGGTCAGCGTCCACGATCTAAGTCCCCATCTGCGCCGTGATATCGGTCTCGGCGAAGAATGGGATCTGCGTAATGGACCCCACCCACGGGTGGGGTCCTGACGCCCCGCACGTCGACATCGTCCCCTGGTTGTGATCGCGCGCACTTACATCGCGCTGACCAGCGTGTAAGTGCGCCTGGTAGCTGAGGAAGAAGACCAAGCAATGGAGGCGCTGATGGCCACCTTGGAACACACATTCGCCCGCCCGGCCCAGCGGCCCGGTGGCGGCATCGCCAGCCTGCTCCGCGCCTGGATCGAACGCAGCCGGATGCGCCGCGACCTGAGTCGCATGGATGACCGTGCCCTCCGCGACATCGGCGTCAGCCGGGAAGACCTGTACCGCGAGGTCGAGAAGCCGTTCTGGCGCCCGTAGGAGGACGCGGCCAAGCCGCTTTGCCGGATTGGCCTCGTATGCCAGTAATGGCCCATGACAGCAGCAGTAGAGACCGCGCCCGCCGGACGGGACCTTCAAGTCATCGGCCTGATCGGTGTCGCCCACGCCAGTAGCCACTTCTTTCAACTGGTGGTGCCGCCGCTGTTCCCGATGCTGCGGGTCGCCTTCGACGTGAATTTCACTCAGCTCGGCGCGGTGATGACCGTGTTTTTCATCGCCTCGGGCTTGGCACAGGCACCTTGCGGCTTCCTGGTCGACCGTCTTGGTGCCCGCCGGCTGCTGCTGGCCGGCATGACCTTGCTGGCCCTGTCGTCGATCCTGTTCGGTCTGGTCCCGGTCTTCTGGATGATGTTCCCAGTCGCCATCCTGGCCGGACTGGGCAACAGCGTTTACCACCCCGCCGACTATGCGATCTTGACGGCGAACGTCAGCCCGTCTCGTCTCGGCCGCGCCTACAGCATCCACAATCTCGGCGGCAATCTCGGCTGGGCCGCCGCGCCGGTTTTTGTCTTGACCGTCGCCGCACTGACCAACTGGCGGATCGCGCTGATTACCGCCGGCGGACTGGGGTTGCTGATCGTCGTCTGGTTTCTGTCGGCACGTCAGGGCCTGAAAGACCCGCCAACCAAACCAGCGTCCGAAAAAACGACCGGCAACGCGCTGGCCCCGATCATCAGCCGTCCGGTCATGCTGTGTTTTCTGTACGTGACGATGCTGTCGATTGCGATCGTCGCCACCAACTCCTTCCTGCCCGTCTCGCTGCGTGACTTGCACGGCATTCCGCTGACCACCGGCGCCGCGACCCTGACCGCGTTCCTGGTCGGCGGCGCCGCGGGCATGCTGGCCGGCGGTTTCCTTGCCGACTGGAGCCGCCGGCACGACGCGGTCGTCACGTTTGGCTTGTTGGCAACCGCGACGCTGTTCGTCTTGATGAGCATGGTGCCCTTCTTTGGCGCCATGCTCATCATCATCGCCACCCTGGCGGGTTTCCTGCTCGGGATCACCATGCCGTCCCGCGACATGCTGGTCCGCCGATCCGCGCCGGAGGGAGCGATCGGCCGGGTATTCGGCTTCGTCTACACCGGGTTGGATGTCGGCGCGGCCCTCGCGCCGATCGTCGTCGGCTACCTGCTGGACCAAGGCAAGCCGGCCGGCGTCCTGTGGTTTGCCGCCATCGCACTGGCCGTCGGGGTCCTTTCAGTGGTGCTCCTGCCGCGGCCCCAACGGCCCACCCCGCAACCCGCCGAATAGGACACACTTCTGCCCCAGATAGGCGGAAAAAGGGCATAAATTCCATACAGTTATGGCACAGCGGGCGCCTCTGGCTTAAGGCGCCCTTAAGCAGCTTGCCGGCAACGTTGCCCCCAGGCGGCCACCCAGGACCGCCACTGATAAGTGGAAGGAGATGGAAGATGCGAGCATCGAGAGCGCTTACCATCCTGGCGGTCGCGGCCCTGGCTGGGTGTGCCACACCGGACGGCGCGACCGTCGCGGAAAAGCAGCGGGAAGTCCGGCAAATGCGGACCGATACCCTAACCGCCCTGTATGAACTGCACCCAGTGTCGCGCGAGCAGATTCGCGAGGCCGAAGGCTATGCCGTCTTCAGTAACGTCGGCATCAATCTGCTGGTGGTGTCAACGGCCAACGGTTTCGGCGTTGTGCGCGACCATGCCACCAGCGAAGACACCTACATGCGGATGTTCTCGGGCGGTGTCGGCCTTGGCCTGGGGGCGAAGGACTTCCGCGGCGTGTTCATCTTCACGTCCCGCGATGCCCTGGACAACTTCGTCGACAGCGGATGGGAAGCCAACGCCCAGGCCGACGCGGCAGCAAAATCAGGTGACAAGGGTGGCGCCTGGGCCGGCGCGGTCGAAATCGCGCCGGGCATCAAGCTCTACCAGATCACCGAAACCGGTCTCGCGCTGCAGGCGACGATTCAGGGGACCAAATACTGGAAAGACGAGGATCTCAGCTAGCGGATCCCAAACACAGAGTCCAATGAAAGGCCCCGCCAAATTCGGGGCCTTCCCTTTTTCTACTCCGCCGCAACCAGTCCCAGTTGCCCGAGGCCTTCCGGTTCCTTGTAGAACGCCCCATCCTTCATGATCGCCGTCAGCCGGCTGGCATCTTGCAAGATGGTCACGTCAACCGATGGGTCGCCGCTGACCAGCAACAGATCGGCCAGATAGCCTTCCTTCACCACGCCGATATCCATGCCCATCAGCTCACCGCCAAGTTGCGTCGCCGCGCGGATCACTTCTAGGGGTGAGAAGTCGAGCAGCTTGACGAAGTGGTCGAGGTCACGGGCGTTCGTGCCGATCGGGTTCCACGCAAAGCCGTAGTCGCCGCCCGGCAACACGCGCACGCCGCGTTTCTGCAGTTCCTTCATGTTGGTGATGCAGGAATCGAGTTCCTGCCGGAAGTAGATGGCGACCGGATGGTCCTTGGTGATGCCGTAATCGGCGCCTTCGCCTTCCGCGGTCACATACATGATGCCGAGGGCCGGCGCGACGAACAGCTCGTCTTTCTTGGCCTCGACCATGTCGAGTGCTTCTTCGTCGCAGAGCGTCGCGTGGTACAGCACGTCGATACCGTTGCGCACCGACATCTTGACGCTTTCCGCCGAACGGCAATGTGACGCGATCTTCTTGTAACGGGAGCGCGCGACTTCCGCCGCCGCCGCCACTTCATCCTCGTTCATCACCGTCATGTCGGCCCGCGCAAACGGAATAAACTCGTCGCCAGACGGATTGATCTTGAGCGTATCGACACCCTCGCGGCACATCTCCCGCGCCGCGCGCCGGAACTCGTCGGCGCCATCGCAGCAGATCGCAAAAGTCTCATGATGCATGTGCGATTGCCGCACATCGCCTAGCCCACCAGTCACCGTCAGTTCCGGGCTCGCCGCACGCATCCGTGGCCCCGGAATATCGCCCGCATCGATGGCATTGCGGATAACGACATCGAGCCGCGCTTTCGCCGCCGCGGCGCTGAACAGGGCCGTAAATCCCTGGTCGAGCATCTTCTTCGCGAACTTCATCGACTGCAGGGTGTGTTCTTCCGGCGGAATATCGCCCAGCGCCTCGAGCGTCGCCGTATCGCAGAAAGAGATATGCGCATGGGACTCGATCAGCCCGGGCATCAAGGTTTGCCCGCCACCGTCGACGGTCACCGCGTTCTCGGCAGTGATACCTCCATCGCGCGCCACCGTCTTGATCCGGTTGCCCTGAACCAGGACCTCACCGGTGAATGGCTTGGCCCCGGTCCCGTCAATAACCCGCACATTCTTGAATAACGTGTCCGGCATGATGTACCTCCCGCCTGCCCATATTTGTTTGCTTGAAAGTATCTTATCGGGACCGGCAGGGGCGCGTAAATGACTTCCACCAGGTCCGGCAGCCCGGCGTTCCATCCGCAAGAGAAGCGGATGGGAGGCGGTCATGCTAGAATACTGGCCTAGAATACGGGTGGTACAATCGTGGCGCGAATTCTCGTCGTTGAAGACAACAAGCTGAACCGCGACATGCTGACCCGGCGGCTGGAACGCCGCGGATACGAGGTCACCGTGGCCGAGGATGGCCAGGCGGCCATCGAAGCCGTTGGTGTGGACCGGCCCGACCTCATCCTTATGGATATGAGTCTGCCGGTCCTGGACGGTTGGGAAGCGACCCGCCGGCTCAAAGCGGCATCGGAAACGGCGGATATCCCCATTATTGCCCTGACCGCCCACGCCATGGCCGGGGATCGTGCCAAAGCGTTGGAGGCTGGCTGTGATGACTACGACAGCAAGCCCGTAGAGTTTGAGCGATTGTTGGAGAAGATGGCCCGATTTCTCGATCGCGCAGCCGACTAAGGTCAGGAGACAAACATGAAAGGCGTCGTTTTCTCTGAGTTCATCGAAATGGTCGAGGACAAGTTCTCGCCGGAAATCGCCGACCGCATCATCGACCAAGCGGACCTGCCGTCCGGCGGTGCCTACACCACCGTCGGCACCTACGACCATGCGGAGATTCTGAGCCTTGTCGGCTGTCTCAGTAATGAGACCAGCATCACCCCAGGCGACCTTGTGCAGGCGTTCGGCAGCTACCTGTTTAGCCGCTTCCACACGGCGCATCCGAGTTTCTTCACCGGCATGAACAGTGCCTTCGACTTCCTTGGCAAGGTCGAAGATTACATCCACGTCGAAGTCCGCAAACTCTATCCCGACGCGGAACTTCCGAGTCTCGAGTGCGAGGCACCTGACACCAACCAACTGCGGATGACCTACCGTTCCAAACGTCCGTTCGCTGCGCTCGCTGAAGGCCTTATCCGCGGCTGCGTGGCGCATTTCGAAGAGGACATCGACATTGCGGTCGAAGACCTGTCCGACGGTGCCGGAACCGCCGCACGCTTCGTGTTGATCCGCAACTAGTCACCCGTTGTGAACGAGCTCGAAATCCTCAGGCGCCGGCTGGAGCGCGAGAAGAAGGCGCGCCAAGCGGCGGAGAGCATTGCGGAAGAGAAGACGCGGGCGATCTTCGAAGCCAACCGTGGCCTGCAACGGCTGAATGAGAGCCTTGAGGAAACCGTGCTCCAGCGCACGGCCGAGCTGATAGACGCGCGCGACCTAGCGGTCGAAGCCAACCGCGCCAAGAGCGCGTTCCTCGCCAGCATGAGTCACGAGTTGCGCACGCCGTTGAACGCCATCATCGGCTACAGTGAAATGCTCTTGGAAGAGGCGCGTGAAAGCGAGGCACAGCGCCAGTTCCGCGAAGATCTGGGGAGCATTCAGTCCGCCGGTCGTCATCTGCTGTCGCTCATCAACGACATTCTCGATTTGTCGAAGATCGAGGCCCGCAAGATGGAGCTGTTCTTCGAACGCTTCGACATCCGCGGCATGATCGACGAAGTCGTCACGACCATTGCGCCACTGGCGGAGAAGAACAAGAACCGGCTGATCGTCACCTGCCCCGACGACATCGGGACCATGAAAAGCGACCTGACCAAGGTCCGGCAGTCCCTGTTCAATGTGCTGAGCAACGCCTGCAAGTTCACCGCCAACGGCGAAATCGAATTGGTCGCCGAACGGCAACGGCACGATGGCGCCGAGTCCATTCTGTTCACCATCCGCGACACCGGCATCGGCATGACCGAGGAGCAACTGGCCAAGGTGTTCGACGCGTTTGCGCAGGCGGACTCGTCATCGACGCGGCATTTCGGCGGCACCGGTCTTGGCCTGACCATCACCCGCAACTTTTGCCAGCTGCTGAACGGTAGGATCTACGCCAGCAGCAAACAGGGCGAGGGATCGGTGTTCCATATTCGCTTGCCAGCGACACCGGCCCAACCGAGTGCGGTCCCGGAACCGGCAGCCGACCCGGCCCCCGCGCAAGCACCACGCACGGTCTTGGTAATCGATGACGACCCGGCCGCCCGCGATCTCATCTGCCGCAACCTGGCGCGCCAGGGCGTGCGCGCGATCACCGCGGATGGCGGTCTCGACGGCCTGCATGCGGCGCGTGAACAGCAGCCCGATGCCATACTACTCGACGTGCTGATGCCGCGCATGGACGGTTGGTCCGTCCTCACAGCGCTCAAGACCGAACCCGCTTTGGCGGAGATCCCAGTTGTCATGGTGTCCATGCTCGAGGACCGCGAAATGGCGTTCTCTCTAGGCGCCACCGACTATCTGACCAAGCCGGTCGACAAGGAGAAGCTTCAGGCCATCCTCGACCGCCACTGCCAACCTCACACCGCGCGCAGCGTGCTGATTATCGATGACGAGCCGGCGGTGCGCGACCGCTTCCGTCACATCCTGAGCAAGCAAGGATGGCAGGTCACGACGGCCGACAACGGCGCCGCCGGACTGGCCGCGCTGGCCGACGCCCAGCCGGATCTGATCCTGTTGGACCTGATCATGCCGGAGATGGACGGCTTTGAAGTGATCGCCCAGTTGCGCCGCGACGCCCGCTGGCGCGACGTGCCCGTGGTGGTCGTCACCGCAAAGAACCTGACCGTCGAAGACCGCCTGCGGCTCAACGGAGCCGTGCAAAAACTCGTCAGAAAGACGGACAGCGGGCTATCCGAACTCCCGGCTATCCTCGGCGACGTATTCCCGGCAGAAGAGCCCGCAGCGGACTAACCCGCCCCGGCATCTTCCCTTCGGTCCTTTGATCTATGTTAGGGACGCGCCCAACCGCGGGCCATATCGTGCTGGGTCTGCGGCCAGACCGCGAGTCAAGGACAGGAGTGAGCCATGCCCGGAACCGGCTTCAAGGAAATGCTGACGGTCGCCAACGCAGTCATTGAAACCGTCTCCGTCCCCGATGCGATGTACCTCTTGGAGGAGGACGACGTGTATTTCGTCGACATCCGCGAAACGGTCGAGCGCGAGGAGACGGGCACGATTGCTGGCGCCATCCACGCGCCGCGCGGCTTCCTCGAGTTCATCGCCGATCCCGAGGGCCCAATGCACTTGCCGGAGTTCGCCAGCGGCAAGCGGCTGGTCTTGTTCTGCGCCTCCGGCGGACGTTCGACCCTGGCGGCCAAGACCCTGGTCGACATGGGCTTTGCCGATGTCGCCCATCTGGCCGGCGGCTTTGCCGCCTGGACCGCCGCCAATGGGCCCGTCGAGCGCGCTTAATAGGAGCATGCGCTGACCCATATCATTGGCTTCTTTGCCCTCCTACGCATGATGAAGGAGGACTGAGGGAGACCAAAAGTGACCCCGGAAGTTGGTCGGCGCAACGACCGACGTATTTCTGAAAAACGCCGCGATCCCTATCAAACCAAGCGTAAGATCCCCGAACCGTCTGTTTGTCCCGACTGTGGCTCTACCTACCGCGGTGGTCGCTGGACGTGGGGCCGCCGCGCGTCACGCGCGCATCCCGTAACCTGTCCAGCCTGCCGCCGCATTGCTGACTCGTATCCGGCAGGGGAATTGATCTTGTCGGGTGCCTTTGTCGGCAAGCATCAGGGTGAAATAACGAATCTCGCGCGCAACACCGAAACAGTCGAACAAGCCGAGCATCCGCTACATCGGATTATGCACATCGAGACAGGCAACGACACGATCACGATCACCACAACCGACCTCCACTTGCCACAGCGCATCGGCAAGGCCCTGCATCACGCCTACAAGGGCGACTTGGCAGTCAACCACGATTCTGACGGATACTTTGTGCGTTGCCGCTGGAGTCGAGACGGCTAGAGCAAATGGGTTCGTTTGGTAATTCGTGAAAAAAAATCGGTCTAGGTCAGTGGTTTAGAGAAACACCACTTGCAATCGCTTCCTTTCCACTCCACAGACTTGACGGCGACTATTAGAACAACAATAGCAGCGAAATGCGGCGATACGACGGCTATTGGCTCTCTATAAAAAACACCGCCCATGGCCAGCGCGCTTCGTCATCCGCGGTCGGCGCCGAACCATCCTTGGGCGCATAGACCAGCCAAGCCGGTCCACGTTCACCGATCCCGAGATACGCGCCATCCCGTTTGATCGCCAACAGCCAATCCTGCGCGGCCAAGTCTTCCGCCGATAGAATGACCGCGAAGCCATCGAGGGCGACGGTCGTGATCTCGTCACCCATCGCACCGGCGGCCGCCAGCACGTCACGCAGCCATGGCCCTTCCAACACCTGTGGCCGCGGCCAATCCGGCGCCTGCAACGTCACCTTATGCAAACCAAGACCTTCGAGCATCCCCAAGTCGAACGCCGCCGCGGCATCAAAAGTCCGCTCATGATAGTTCGTGAAGGCATCGTCAAACGGGTCGAAAGCACCGCGGTTCGTCGCGGACACCTTTCCCGCCACAGTCAGGACGACCGGTCCGGTTGGAGGTCTGAGGTCCTCGGCCTGGGTTACTGACGACGCCGATAGCGAGAAGACCGCTACCGTCAACAATCTCAAGAGCACCGCGCCCATTAACGTCTCGCTTGTCGGAAGGGAGCCAGATCAGGGCACCTTGCCGCAAACCCAGGCGCTGTGAAAGCCTCGCAAGCAAAGATCGCCACGCGCGGCCTTCCCGCAGCTCGTCGCCCAAGGGCGTGGGACCGCGACAACCATCAACGATGGACATCGCGCCACCGCACACTGAGGTTGCAGGGGCAAAAGGGGCAGCAATGCCGCCCCTTAGTCTCAACCAGCGTCCGGCATCTGCAGCGGTTCGAAATAGCCCCAGAGCCGCTGGATCTTTCCATCGCCGTTAAACTCGACAACGTCGACACCATCGAAACTGACCGCGGTGCCGTCCGCCATGGTCGCGTCGGCACTCCACGCCACGGCGGCACGATTGCCAGCAACATGGGTGCGGTCACGGGTGAAGGAGATCGACTGGAACGCGCCGCTCATACCCTCGAAGAACTGGCGGATCGCCGCCGGCCCCTCGAGTGGCGGCGTCCCGTACGGTTCCTGGCTGACCGCATCCTCGGCAAACACCGAAACCATACTGTCGATATCGCCCTGGGACACCGCTGTCCAAAACACATCCAACGTCTGTTCCATTACCGCCCGGTCGGCCACGTCGTTCGCCTGGGCCGACCAAGACATTATTGCTACGGACGCAGCGACCACCGCCGCGCCAATCACTTTGCGCATCTCTCTACTCCTAGTTTTCGTTTAGTCGGAAACTTCCGCGACCAGCCAGTCCTGCAGCGGAACCAGCGGCGCAAACTGTGAAGCGACGAACGCAGGCGCATCCGCGCCAAAGACTTCCTGCGGCACCGGGCCGCTCTTGCGCACATGAAGTCCCTTATGGCGCAGCAGATCGGCGGCCGCGCTGTCGGCCGGAAAACCGCGCGGCACCCGCTGCAGTTCCGGCGCCCCGATATCATAGCCCGCACCGTTCAGTGCACCGGCCAGCGCCCTGCGCAACCCCGCCGCCTTCGCCTCATCGCAAACCGCCTGCCGAAACCGGGTCAAGTGGTCGTCTAGGAAGGCATGCAGCCCGGCGCCAAAACCCAATGTCTTCGGCGTCAGATAGAAGTGGTAGCTGGGCGCATGCTTCGGCCCGGCGCCACCTTGCCAAAAAGCGAGATGCAGCGCCGGTTTGTAGGGGGACTTGTCCTTTGAGAAACGGACATCGCGATTGATCCGCTTGATCGAACCGTTGACCCGCGGCTCGCCATGGATCGCCGGTGACAACTGCCGCAGCACCGGCACCAACGCAGTGACGAACTGCCGCGCCGGTTCAAGCAGCAGGCCTTCATAGTCCGCCCGGTGCCGGGTGAACCAATCGCGGTTGTTGTTGGCTTCCAGGTTCTCGAGAAAGCGCGGCAGGTCGCGCGAGAAACCAGGGAAGGCGGTCATGCCGCCGCCAGGAGGTCGGCCAGACAATCGAGGCCGCTGGCCCAGCCCGTCTTGTGCACATCGCGCGACACCACATCGGGGAATCCTTCCTGCCGCAGCGTCACCTCGGTCGCGCACGGCCCAAGCGCCCGGAACTCCATCGTGACGGTCGTCGTCATGTCAGCCGGGATGTCCTGCCAATCCGGATCGCCATCGCAGTGATCCGTCATCCACAGGACCAGCCGGCTTGGCGCATCGACGGCCACCACTTGGGCCGCCACCCGCGACCGATGGCCATCCGCGTCCCGCACCATGCACCACCGCGCCTGACCGCCGGGCACCGCATCCATGTCGGCTTCGGTCGTGGTGAAGCCCCGCGGCCCCCACCATTGCTTCATCACTTCGGGGTCGGTGAAGGCTTGGAACACCCGCTCCCGCGGCGCATCGAACCGCCGTTGCAGCGACAGAAACAGCCGCTCCGCCAAGGCGTCATTCGGTTTCATCAAGGGCCTCATTCGGCTGTGGCTCGTCCGGCGCGGTGCGCTGCAGGTAGGCATCCACGGCATCGAACGCGTCTTCCCAGAACCCGCGGTAGCGTTCGACCCATTCTGCCGCAACGCGCAGGCCGGCCGGTTCCAGCCGGCAAATCCGCTGCTGCCGGTCGACCCGCCGGGCGATGAGATTGGCGCTTTCCAGAACCTTCAGGTGCCGCGAGATGGCCGGCGCGGAGATCGAGAACGGCGCCGCAAGCTCACCTACGCTGGCATCGCCTTCCGCCAGGCGCGCCAGGATCGCCCGCCGGGTCGGGTCCGCCAATGCCGCAAAGGTCTCGTCCAGTTGAGCCATCATTAACGCATCAATTAATTAACGTAGTTGTTAATTACGATGCGCACCGAATGGAGTCAACGCGCTCCCAAACATGTGAAGAAGGCGGAGAGACTAGTCGGCGCGGATCAACGACCCGTCGACCCGCACCTTCACATCCTCGTCGGCCAAGCGCACGAACGAGACATCGAGCCCCTCCGCGGTGAGGGTCCGCTCATAAATCTGCAGCTCCGTGCCGCCGTTCGGATTGATCCCGGCCGAATAGACCGCCAGCGTGTTGCCCCGCAGCGACGCCCACCGGAACGGGTCGCCGGACAACGGATTGGCCAGTTCGGCCTGGCTGAACAGCCCGCCTTCGGGCGCGCTGACAAAGATTCCGGGCATTTCCGGGGAGGGCACGAAGTCCTCCTCGACCGACCGCCGTTTGACGCCCGCGCCGGTCCGGCCCCCAACCTCGTCACGCACCACCGTGATCCAGCTCAGCGTAAAACCGTTGTTCTTGTAAGCCTTGATCGAGACATCCATGTCGCGCTGCTCGGTCGTGCCATCGTCCCGCTGCGCTACGCCGCCGCCAACATAGGTCCCGAAGAACTCATCGATCGCCGCGTCCTCGGCGTGCACTGCCGGCGACCCCGCGCCGACCGCAAATAGAAGCACCAACGCCGATAGGAAACGCATGAGATCCGCCCTCGGTTAGCCGTAACCGGGGCATCATGACGCACCGGCACCGATGCGCAAGCCCTCAACCAACGCTAGGCCGTGTCACCGGTGGTACGCAGGATGGCGTCGCAGCCTGCCTATTCGCGCCAGCTATGGATGGCCCGCATGTAGTTGGCCCGGGTATAGGCGCTGGGATCCGGGCATCGCATGTAGCTCATGCTGCCCTGCAGTTGGGTCAGAGAGTCATACTCGTGCGCCTCGAGCCACGCCGCGACCTCTCTCTGAATACCCTCGAGATGCGCCGGCCCCTGCGCCAGCAGCGCCGAAACCATCTGCACCGCATTGGCCCCGACCATCACCGCCTTCACCGCATCGGCGACCGTGTGCACACCCCCGGTGATCGCCAGGGACGCGTCGACCCGCCCGGCCAGCAGACCGGTCCAGGCCAGCCGCAACGGCAGTTCGGCGGAACTCGATAGATTGAGCGCCGGCACGATGCTCCGTTCTTCCAGGTCGATATCCGGCTGGTAGAACCGGTTGAACAGCACCAGCCCGTCCGCGCCCGCCTCGTCCAGCGCGCGCGCCACCTCGCCCATCGAAGAAAAGAATGGCGACAGTTTCACCGCAACCGGCACCGACACATGGGATTTCACATCGGCGACGATATCGGCAAGCCGTTTCTCGATCCCGGTGCCCGACGCGTCGAGTTCGACCGGAATGAAATAGAAGTTGAGCTCCAACCCGTCCGCGCCGGCCTCCTGCGCCTGCTGCCCGAACGACCGCCAACCGGCATCAGTCGCACAGTTGAGCGACGCCAGCACCGGTATCGACAACGCCGCCTTAACCTTCTCCAGATGGCGCAAGTAGTGGGTCGGCCCGAACGCCATCGCCTCCGGTTCCGGGAAGTAGCTCAACGCCTCGCCATACGCTTCACCATGGGTCTGCATGTGATGCAGCGTCGAATGGTTCTCCTGCAGGATTTCTTCTTCGAACAACGAATGCAGCACCACAGCCGCCGCACCGGCGTCCTCCAGTTGCCGCAGCTTGTCGACGTCTTGCGACATCACCGACGCGCCGGGCATGAAGGGATGCGGCAGATCCAGTCCGAGATAGCGCGTACGCAGGTCCATTAGTCAGCCGCCTCCGGCAGTTCGGCAGGCTCTTGCTGTACCGTCGAGTGATAGCCCGCGAGATATTGGTAGAACTCGAAGCGCCGCTTGTTGGCCGCCTCGGCCGCCGCCAGCAGCTCGGCATAGCGGTCCGGCTGTTGATGCGCGACGATGCGGAACCGCGCTTCCTGCGAAGTGAAGGCCGAAAGTGGCTTACGTGGCTGCGCCGAATCCAACTGGAACGGATGCTCGCCCGTATCGATGCGGCGCGGGTCGTAGCGATAGAGCGGCCAGTGGCCGACATCGACGGCCAGCTTCTGCTGCGTCAGGCCGTGCGCCAGATCGTAACCATGCGCAATGCACGGGCTGTAAGCGATGATTAGGGACGGACCTGGATAGCTCTCCGCTTCGAGGAAGGCGCGTACCGTGTGCGCATCCTTCGCCCCCATGGCAATCCGCGCGACATAGACCTGTTCATGGGCCATCGCCTCCAGCCCCAAGTCCTTCTTGCCGCGTGACCGTCCGGCCATGGCAAACTTCGCCGCCGCGCCAAGCGGTGTCGCTTTCGACTGCTGGCCGCCGGTGTTGGAATAGACCTCGGTATCGAGCACCAGGATATTGACGTCACGCCCCATGCCCAACACATGGTCGACGCCGCCATAGCCGATGTCGTAGGCCCAACCGTCACCGCCGACGATCCAGACGGACTTGCGCAACAGATAGTCGGAGAGTGCTTCCAACCGCCGCGCATCATCGGTCTTCAGTTTCGCCAACTGTTCGTGCAGCGACACGATGCGCTGCCGCTGTTCGTGCAGCCCAGCTTCGTTCGATTGGTCCGCCGTGAGGATCGACTGCGCCAACACCTCACCGACATCGCCGCCCATGGATTTGAGCAGCCGCTCCGCCATGCGCGCCTGATGGTCGACCGCCAGCCGCATCCCCAGGCCGAACTCCGCATTGTCCTCGAACAGCGAGTTGGCCCAGGCCGGGCCGTGCCCATCCTTGTTGGTGGTATACGGCGTGGTCGGCAGGTTGCCGCCGTAGATCGACGAGCAGCCGGTCGCATTGGCAATCACCATGCGGTCGCCGAACAACTGGGTCATCAGTTTGATGTATGGCGTCTCCCCACAGCCCGAACAGGCCCCGGAGAACTCGAACAGCGGCTCCAGGAACTGAACCTGTTTGTTGTTGAGCGGCACATCGGCACGTTCGAGTTCCGGCATATCCAAGAAGAAGGCGAAATTGTCCCGTTCCGCCGCCACGAGATCGCCATGCGGCTCCATCTCCAGCGCTTTATGGCGCGGATTGGTTTTGTCCCGGGCCGGGCACACCTCGTAGCAAAGCGTGCAGCCGGTGCAGTCTTCCGGCGCCACCTGCAAGACATAGGTGCCACGGTCGAACTCGTGCCCGCGGTACTTGGTGCTTTTGAAGGTCTCCGGCGCCTTACTGACGTCGTTGTCGTTGACGACCTTGACGCGGATCGCTGCATGCGGACAAACCATCGCGCACTTGTTGCATTGAATGCAGATCGCCTCGTCCCACACCGGGATTTCCGCGGCGATGTTCCGCTTCTCGAACTTCGAGGTGCCGACCGGCCAGGTGCCGTCGGCCGCAAAGACGCTGACCGGCAGTTGATCGCCCTTACCGGCGATCATCGTGCCCGTGACCCGCTGCACGAAGTCACTGGCGTTGGCCGGCACCGGCAACGGCCGCTCCACCGTCGAGGTGGCCTTGGCCGGCACCGCGACTTCATGCATCCGGTCGATCGCCATATCCACGGCGCCGAAGTTGCGGCCGACGATATCCTCGCTCTTCCGGCCGTAGGTTTTCTTGATCGCCAACTTGATCTGCGCCTTCGCCCGGTCGAGCGGGATGATGTCCGTCAGGCCAAAGAAGCAGGTCTGCATGATCGTGTTGATGCGCCGGCCGAGCCCGTTCTCTTCGGCAATCGCCGCCGCGTCGACCACGAACAACCGCATCTTCTTGTCGATGATCGTCGCCTGCATGTCATGCGGCAGCCGGTCCCACACGTCCGAACCGGCCGCGTTCAGCAGCACGGTCGCCCCTTCCGCCGCGTTCGCCAGCACGTCGAACCGCGAGAGCAGCCCAAACTGATGGCAAGCGACAAAGTCAGCCTCGCCGATCAGATAGCTGGAGCGGATCAGCGTCGGGCCAAACCGCAAATGGGAAATGGTCGCCGCGCCTGACTTCTTCGAGTCATAGACGAAGTAGCCCTGCCCGTAGGCGCCGGTTTCCGTGGTGATGATCTTGATCGAGTTCTTGTTGGCGCCGACCGTCCCGTCCGCGCCCAACCCGTAGAACATTGCCGTCGAGACCTTGCTCCGCGGCAACCGGAACGACGCGTCGACCGGCAAGGACAGCTTGGTCAGATCGTCGTTGATCCCGACCGTGAAATGCCGCCGCGACGCCGGGTCGGCCAGGGCACCGAACACCGACTTGACCATCGCCGGGTTGAATTCCTTCGAGGACAGACCGTAGCGGCCGCCGCTGACCGCCGGCGCCTTCCCGGCCACCCAATCGACATCCTGTCCGGCCTCGGCCAACGCCGCGACCACGTCCAGATACAGCGGCTCGCCGACCGCCCCCGGTTCCTTGGTCCGGTCCAGCACACCGAGATGCCGCACGGTCTTCGGCAGGGCGGCCATCAACGCCGCCACCGGGAAGGGCCGGTACAGCCGCAGCTTCAGCAGCCCGACCTTCTCGCCCTGTCCGTTCAGATAGTCGACGGTCTCATGCGCGGCCTCCGCGCCAGACCCCATCATCACGATCACCCGTTCCGCCTCGGGGTCGCCGACGTATTCGACCAGGTCGTAGCTGCGGCCCGTCAGCGTGCCGAAACGCGCCATCGCGTCTTTCACGATGTCGATACACGCGTCGTAGTAGGGGTTGCTGGCTTCACGCGCCTGGAAGAACACATCCGGGTTCTGTGCCGTGCCGCGCACCACCGGTTGATCCGGCGTCAACGCCCGGCCGCGATGCGCCCGCACCAGGGCATCGTCGATCATCCCGTGCATCTCGTCGTCGGAGAGCGCGGCGATCCGTTGGATCTCATGACTTGTCCGGAACCCATCGAAGCAATGCAGGAACGGTATCCGTGCCGCCAAGGTCGCCGCCTGGGCGATACAGGCGAAATCCTGCGCCTCCTGCACCGACCCGGACGCCAGAATGGCGAAGCCGGTTTCGCGGCAGGTCATGACGTCCGAATGGTCGCAGAAGATCGACAGCGCGTGGGTCGCGACGGTCCGTGCCGCGACATGCAGCACGAACGGCGTCAGTTCGCCAGCGATCTTGTACATGTTCGGGATCATCAGCAGCAGGCCCTGACTGGCCGTGAAGGTCGTCGTCAGTGCCCCGGCTTGCAGCGATCCATGCACCGCGCCGGCGGCGCCGCCTTCGGACTGCATCTCGATGACATCCGGCACGTCGCCCCAGATATTCTCCCGGTCATGGGCCGACCAATCGTCCGCCAACTCGCCCATGGCGGACGCCGGTGTTATGGGATAGACAGCAATGACCTCATTAAGCCGGTACGCGACCGACGCGACCGCTTCGTTGCCGTCAACGGTGATCCACTCATGCTCCTGCGCCACGCCCATCCACCTTCCGTTGTTGAGACACGGTCCCGGAAGTGGCGGTTTCCCTCATTGACGTGCGTCAAGCGGCCGCCATGCCAGGCCTAGACAAGGACACGCCGGTTGGTGTGATCGGCGCCGGCACGATGGGCGCTGGCATCGCCCAGGTCGCCGCCGCCGCCGGGCATCCGGTCAAGCTATTCGACAGCCAGCCCGGTGCGGTCGGCCGGGCGCTGGAACGCATCGGCACCTCCCTTGAACGGCGGGTCGAACGCGGCCGCATGGAGGCCTCGGCACGGACTGCCATTCTCGATCGGTTGACCCCCGCCACACATCTCGAAGACCTGAGTGACACCGGCCTGGTGATCGAAGCCATCGTCGAGAACCTCGCGGTCAAACAGCAACTGCTCGCCCGGCTTGAAAAGATCGTCGACACCACCGCGATCCTCGCCAGCAACACCTCATCCCTATCGATCACCGCTATCGCCGGCGCGTTGACCGAGCCCTCGCGCTGCGTCGGCATGCACTTCTTCAATCCGGCCCCGGCCCTACCGCTTGTCGAAATCGTCACCGGCCTCGCGACCAGTAAGGCAACGGCAGCAACGGCTCAGGCGACCGCAACGGCCTGGGGCAAGCAGCCGGTGCGCGCCAAATCAACCCCCGGCTTCATCGTCAACCGCGTCGCCCGCCCATTCTATGGCGAAGCCCTACGGCTGCTGCAGGAGGGCGCGGCGGACCCGGCGACCATCGACACCGTGATGCGGGATGCCGGCGGCTTTCGTATGGGGCCGTTCGAGCTGATGGACCTGATCGGCCTTGACGTGAATTACGCCGTGACCAGCACGGTCTATGCCGCCTTTTACAACGACCCTCGCTACACCCCATCCCTGCTGCAGAAAGAACTGGTCGACGCCGGCCGCCTCGGCCGCAAATCCGGGCAGGGTTTCTATGCCCATGGCGACGCCGCCACCGCGCCAACCGCCAAGCTGGCCGCACCGGCGCCAAAACCGGCAGAGATCGAGCTACACGGCGACGCCGGTCTGTTGGCACCGTTGGTCGCGGCCAGCTTGGCGGTTGGCGCGGTGGCGGCGTCGCCATGGGCATAGAAACCCTGCCCGGAT
>JANQOE010000075.1 GCA_028279245.1 Alphaproteobacteria bacterium | reverse complement strand
GAAACCGATCCATCCCCGCAACCGACCGCGACGACCGCCGCCGACGATGCCCAATTTCGCGCTTGAACGCGCGCATGACGGCCCGGTCGCCGGGATCGACGAAGCGGGCCGCGGCCCCTTGGCCGGTCCCGTCGTCGCCGCCGCGGTCGTCTTCAAACGCCCGACCCGGCTGCCCCAGTCCCTCAAGGGCCTGAACGATTCGAAACAACTGACCGCCGCCGCCCGCGCCCAGCTCTATCGGGCCCTGCTGGCCACCGCCCAACGCGGCGCCGCCTGGCTTGGCATCGGCTTGGCGGAGGTCCGGGAGATCGACCGCGTGAACATCCTGGAGGCGACCAAGCTCGCCATGCAGCGCGCCACCGCCGCCCTCCCCTTCGCCCCCTGCTGCGCCCTGATCGACGGCAACCAGCCGCCAACACTGCACTGCAACGTCGAACCGGTCATCGGCGGCGACAGCAAAAGCCACAGCATCGCCGCCGCCTCGGTCCTGGCGAAAGTCACCCGCGACCGGCTGATGCACGCCCTGGCCCACTATCACCCCGGCTACGGCTGGCACAAAAACGCCGGCTACGGCACCGCCGAACACCTCACCGGCCTCGACCTGTTGGGCCCCACCCCCCACCACCGGACCAGCTTCGCGCCGGTCACCGCCCGGCTGGGCACCCAATCATAGCCACCACCGCTTTTTGCCCCACGGCAAAAGTGTTAACGAAAACATGCGGTTAATGAAGTCTTAAGGCTGCGGTGCTTTGACTGGGCGGATTCGGCACCCGTCGGCTCAAGAGATCTGTGACAGCAAATCCACACAAGCGCACATTTTCCTGGTGCCCGCTTTTTGCCCTTTGCCGGGTACCGGCGGCTCACTCATCGTGGAAGAGATATGGGTAAACCTGGCTCCAAGGGCGGGCGCAATCGCGCGCGCTTAATGAATAAGGTCGTGCTCGGCGACTGTATTGCGGAGATGGAGGCGATGCCGGCCGGCACCGCCGACATTGTATTTGCCGACCCGCCATACTTCCTGCAGCTCGGCACCGATCTGACCCGGCCCGACAACAGCCAGGTCGACGGCGTCGACGACGACTGGGACAAATTCGCCGACGGCAATGAGTATGCCGACTTCACCCGTGCCTGGCTCGGCGCCGCCCGGCATGCCCTGAAGGACGATGGGACCCTGTGGGTCATCGGCTCCTACCACAACATCTACCGGGTCGGCGCGATCCTGCAGGATCTCGGCTTCTGGATCTTGAACGACATCATCTGGCGCAAAACCAACCCGATGCCAAACTTCCGCGGCCGCCGCTTCACCAACGCCCATGAAATCCTGTTGTGGTGCAGCAAGGATAAGGACGCAAAGTACACCTTCAACTACGATTCGATGAAGGCGCTGAACGACGATTTGCAGATGCGCAGCGACTGGCTGCTGCCGATCTGCAACGGCGGCGAACGCCTGCGCGACGCCGACGGCAACAAGGCCCACCCGACGCAAAAGCCGGAGGCGCTGCTGCACCGGGTGATCATGGCCAGCACCCGGGTCGACGACGTCGTGCTCGACCCGTTTTTCGGCACCGGCACCACCGGCGCCGTCGCCAAGCGTTTAGGCCGCCAGTTCATCGGCATCGAACGCGACAAGGATTACGCCAAGCTGGCCCGCACGCGCATCGGCAAGGTCCGCCGCATCGCCGACACGAGCCTGCTGGAAACACCACAAAAAAGGGAGCAGGCCCGCGTGCCTTTTGGTTGGCTGGTCGAGCGCGGCATGCTCGACCCAGGAACGGTGTTGTACGGCCCGAAGAGCCGTTACACCGCAAAAGTACGTGCCGACGGCACCATCATCTCCGCCGAGAACCGCGGTTCGATCCATAAGATTGGCGCCGAAGTTCAGGGCGCACCCGCTTGTAATGGCTGGACTTTTTGGCATTACAAGGTCGAGGGCAAACTGATCCCCATCGACGTGCTGCGGCAGCAGCTCCGGTCGCAGTTGAGCTAGCGCACTCACACAAGTCTCCTTACCCTGAGCCTGTCGAAGGGTGATGCAGGCACGGACGGCGCAATCCTCATACTTCGACAAGCTCAGCATGAGGGGCTAAGGCCGTTCCCAAACTGTCGTCCCGGACTTGATCCGGGATCCATCTCTACGCCCGCGCGAACCCCACCATGGATCCCGGCTCTCCGCTACGCTCCGGCCAGGATGACAGACGGTGTGTATATTGCCGTCATTGCGAGGCGGGCCACCGGCCCGCCGTGGCAATCCAGACCGGCGTCCCCGGCAAGGCTGGATTGCCACGCCCTACGGGCTCGCAATGACGAAGTAAACAGGCCACTCCAAGACTCGTTCCTCACCCTGAGCCTGTCGAAGGGTGATGCAGGCACGGACGGCGCAATCCTCATACTTCGACAAGCTCAGCATGAGGGGCTAAGGCCGTTCCCAAACTGTCATCCCGGACTTGATCCCGGATCCATCTCGACGCCCGCGCGAACCCCACCATGGATCCCGGGTCAAGCCCGGGATGACAAGACGGTGTTCTATATTTGCCGTCATCGCGAGGCGGCTACCGGCCGCCGTGGCGATCCAGCCTCCGACTGGGACGACAAGCTAGAGGCCCCTAAACATGCGCCAGCGCGTGCCGCACCACCTTCTGCATCAGGCTCGGCAGCGCCACTTCGTCGAACGCGTCGGGCATCACCCAGCGTCCGTCCACTTCACCGGCGCCATCGACAATCGCGCGTAACACCCTGAGTTCCAATTCAAAATGGGTGAAGCCGTGGCGCACCAGGCCCGGCAGCGGTTGCCAGTTGCCGGCGAGTGGCGCGCCCGACAAATCCTGCTGCAGCCGGTCGAGATCCGCGTCTCTACGCCAGTGGCTGGACGGCACCTCCATCATGCCGCCGAGCAATCCCTTCTCCGGCCGCCGCCGCAACAGCACCGCACCGTCGGGCCGCACGCCCCAATAGGCGACGCCGCGCCGCAACGGCCGTGCCTTTTTCGGCAGCCGCCGCGGCAGTTCCTCGGCGATGCCTTGCGCGCGGGCCACGCACCCCTCCGCCCACGGGCACAACATGCAGCGCGGCGACTTCGGCGTGCAGATCGTCGCGCCGAGGTCCATCAGCGCCTGGGTGTAATCGCCGACCCGCGCCTCCGGTGTCGCCACGGCCGCCAGTTCCCGCAGCCGCGTCTTCGCCGGCGGCATCGGGTCCGTCACCGCGTGCAGGCGCGCCATCACCCGTTCGATGTTGCCGTCGACCGCCGTCGCCCGTTCGTCGAAGGCGATCGCCGCGATCGCCGCCGCGGTGTAGGGGCCGATGCCGGGCAGCTTCGCCAGATCTGCTTCCGTCGCCGGAAACACCCCGCCCAATTCATCCGCCACCACTCGCGCACAGCGGTGTAAGTTGCGCGCCCGCGCATAGTAACCGAGGCCCGCCCACGCCGTCAGCACGTCGTCGAGCTCCGCCGCCGCCAGCGCCGCAACCGACGGCCACTTCGCAACGAACGCGCGGAAGTAGGGACCGACCGCCGCCACCGTCGTCTGCTGCAGCATCACCTCGCTGAGCCAGACGAAGTACGGGTCGGCACGCACCCCACGCCGCGAGTCCGCCGGCGGGACGCGCCACGGCAACACCCGCGCCTGGCGGTCGTACCAATCGAGCAATGCTTCGGGCGGCGGCACTTATCCCTGCACCTCAACTTGCATCACAAACACGACCCCACCATAGTCGATTCCCGCGAGGGAGACGTATGGCGAAACCACGCAAAGCCAACGGGTTGCGCGCCGTTGCCGTCTCGGTCAATCAAGTCGTCCGGCCGATGTGCCGGAAGCGCGGGTTGGCCGACGCCGGCTTGATCAACGACTGGCCGCACATTGTCGGCAAGGAACTGGCCGGCCAGTGCCAGCCCCAGCGGCTGGTCCGCAAGCGTGGCGCCGACGGCGGCACCCTGCACATCCTGGTCGCCGGACCGCTGGCGTTGGAACTGCAACATCTGGCGCCCCAGGTGATGGAGCGCATCAATGGCTATTTCGGCTACCGCGCGGTCGACCGGCTGACCCTGCACCAGGGCCCGATCAACCGCCGCGCCGTGCGTCCGAAACCGGCCCGGCCCGAGCCCCCGGTGCCGCCGGACCTCGCCGCCCAGGCGGAAGCCATCGAGGACCCCGACCTCAAGCGAGCGTTACTGGGATTCGGCCGCCAGGTGCTTGCGTCGCGCGGTTAAACAGGCCAGATCGAAACACGGGAATAAGTGTGGAAATTCAACGTCTCCGCGTTGTTGCCCACATTCCCGGCTAGAAACGATCACCGCCGCCGCTTGCCGCCAGGCAACGCCGGCACGTATAGTACAACATGTTGTGGTAAGGAGGCCAAGTTGCGCACAACACCACTAATTATGGGGCTCCTGGCTCTGCTGTTTGCCGGCACCGCCTCGGCCCAGAATGTCGACGCCGCGATGGCGTTGAGCGACCGCGTTCTCGGCGACCCTAACGCCCCGGTCGAGATTGTCGCCTACGAGTCTCTGACCTGTCCCCACTGCGCCGCCTTCCATGCCGAGACCTATGACGCCCTGAAGGAGCGCTATATCGACACCGGCAAGGCCCGCTTCGTCTTCCGTGACTTCCCGCTGGACGGCACCGCCCTGCGCGCGTCGATGCTGGCCCGCTGCACCGCGCCGGAACAGTATTTCGGCATGCTGGAGATCCTGTTCCGGTCTCAGCAGAACTGGGCCCGGTCCCACGACGCGGTCGGTGCGTTGAGCCAGATCGGCCGGATGGCCGGCGTCAATGACGAGGCCTTCGACAGTTGCATGGCCAACGAAGAACTGTTGGACGGAATCGTGCAGATGCGGCAAGAGGGCACCAACGCTGGCGTGAACTCGACTCCGACTTTCTTCATCAACGGCACGATGTATCCAGGCAACCGCACCATCGACGAGTTCGCGTCGATCATCGACCCGCTCGTCAACTAAGGCGTCTCGGCTAGTGCAATTCACCAAGCTTCGTCTTGCCGGTTTCAAGTCGTTCGTCGACGCGACCGACATGGTCATTGCCCCGGGCATGACCGGCATTGTCGGGCCGAATGGCTGCGGCAAGTCGAACTTGGTGGAAGCGCTGCGCTGGATCATGGGCGAGACCTCGGCCAAGCAGATGCGCGGCGGGGCGATGGACAATGTCATCTTCGGTGGCACCTCAGACCGCCCGGCCCGCAACATCGGCGAAGTTACGCTCTATCTCGACAATTCGGACCGCACCGCGCCCGCCGCCTTCAACGACCATGACGACCTGGAAGTCAGTCGGCGCATCGAGCGGGAAAAGGGCTCGACCTACCGGGTGAACGGCCGCGAGGTCCGCGCCCGCGACGTGCAACTGCTGTTCGCCGACCAGGCCACCGGCCCACGTTCGACTGCGCTGGTCAGCCAAGGCCGCGTCGGTGCACTGATCAACGCCAAACCGGCGGCCCGCCGCACCTTGCTGGAAGAAGCCGCCGGCATCACCGGGCTGCACTCCCGCCGCCACGAGGCGGAGTTGCGGCTGCGCAGCGCCGAAACCAACCTGACTCGGCTTGACGACGTACTGGCGGCGTTGGAAACCCAGCTTGCCGACCTCAAGAAACAGGCCCGGCAAGCCAAGCGCTACCGCAACATCTCCGACAATCTGCGCCAGGCAGAGGCGACAGTGCTCCATCACCGCTGGCAGAACGCGGAAACCGAGCGCAACGAAGCCGAAACCAAGCTGGCCGAAGCCGACCGCATCGTCGCGGCGTTGACGGAACGGGTCGTCGCCGCCACCACCGCCCGCGAGCAGGCCGCCGAAGCGTTGGGCCCATTGCGCGAAGCGGAGGCGCAGGCCGCCGCCGAACTGCAGCGCCTCAACCTGGCGCGCAACGAACTCGCCGCCGAACAGCGCCGCTTGACCGCGCAGAAGGAACAGACAGAAACCCGGCTGGCGCAACTCGCCGACGATTTGCAGCGCGAACAGACCTTGGCCGGCGATGCCACCGCCGCGCTCGACCGGCTGACCGCCGAACGCCAGGAGATCGAAGCAAAACGCGTCGGCGAACAGGAAGCGCTGGACCGGTCGAAGGCGACGCTCGATGCCGCCGTCGCCGAAACCAGCAGACACGAACAAGATCGCGACCGGCTGAACGGCG
This sequence comes from Alphaproteobacteria bacterium, assembly GCA_028279245.1. Taxonomy (GTDB): domain Bacteria; phylum Pseudomonadota; class Alphaproteobacteria; order UBA6615; family UBA6615; genus JANQOE01. Next base: position 15,406 of record JANQOE010000075.1, on the reverse strand, counting down.
AATTCTCCGCCGCCGAGGCGCGCCGCAAGACCGCCACCCGCGAAGCCGACGATCTGCAACGCCGCGCCGAACGGTTCACCGCCGAACGCCAGAAGACGGTGCAGGAGCGGGAAACACTGGCCGCCGAAATCGCCGCCGCCTCCGGTCTCGAACAGGCCGAAGCTGCGGTCGCCGAACAGCAGCGCCAGTTGGCGGCCGCCCGCACCGAGTTGGATCAGGCGGAAGAAGCCAAGGCCACAGCCGAGGCGGCGATCGAGACCGCCCGCCAAACCCACCAGGAACTGACCGCCGAGCGCGCCCGCATCAAGGCCGAAACCGAAGCCCTGGTCGCGGTGCTCGACCAGGGCACCGACGGCAACTGGCCGCCGCTACTCGACGGCATTGAAGTCGACCCGGGCTTTGAAACGGCCCTCGGCGCCGCCCTCGGCGACGACCTCGACGCGCCGGCCAGCGAAGAGGCACCGAAGCACTGGCGCCTGCTGCCGCAGAGCGACACCGGCCCGAACCTGCCGGGCGGCATCGACCCGCTGAGCCGCTTTGTCCGCGGCGACAATGCGCCGCAGCGGCGCCTGCTGCAGATCGGTGTCGTTGAGAATGCCGAGCGCGGCCGCGCCCTCGCCAGCCAACTGCTCACCGGTCAGCGGCTGGTCAGCCGCGACGGTGACCTGTGGCGCTGGGACGGCTTTGTCGTGAAGGCCGGCGCCCCGACCGCCGCCGCCCAGCGCCTGAAACAACGTAACCGCCTGGCCGAACTCGAACCGGCCCTGGCCGACGCCGAACGCAACTTTGCCGACAGCGAACAGCGGCTGAATGCCGCCCGCGCCACCCTCGACACCGCCGGCGCCCGGGAGCGCGAGGCCCGCCAGGCCCACCGCACCTGCGACAAGGCGGTCGAGACCTCCCGCGCCGCCTACGACCGGGCGCAACGGGAAGCCGCATCGCGCACCAGCCGGCTGGAAAGCCTGGCCGAAATCCTCTCCCGCATCGACGGCGACGTCGCCGAAACCGAAACCCGGCTGCAGGAAGCGCAGGCGACCCTGGCGGAACTCAGTGACCTGGCGCCGTTGCAGCAGGCCATCGACAACGCCCGCGAGAATCTGAGCCACGCCCGCGACCGGCAGAACCAGGCCCACGCCGCGCACCACAGCCTGGTGCACGAAGCGAACCTGCGCAATCAGCGCCTCAGCACCATCGCCAACGATCAGGCGACCTGGCAGCAGCGCAAACAAGGCGCCGACACCCGCATCGCCGAGATCGGCCAGCGCCGCGCCGCCGCCGAGTCGGAACTGGCGCAACTCGCCGCCCGGCCCGGCGAGATCGAAACCCAACTCCACAGTCTGCGCGATTCTCTGGAACGAGCCGAGCAGCAGCGCGGCACCTGTGCCGACCGCCTGGCGACCGGCGAAACCACCCAGGCAGAGGCCGAAAAACTGCTACGCACCGTCGAGGGCGAGCTGGCCGGCAGCCGCGAAGACCGGGTCCGCGCCGAGTCGCTGGTCGCCCAGGCCGAGCAGACCGCGGCGACAGTGAAGGACCGCATCGCCGAACGCCTGCAATGTCGTCCTGAAGGCGTGCTGGCCGCCGGCGATATCAAGGAAGGCGCCAACCTGCCCGACCTGGAGGCCGCCGAACGCCGTCTGGAACGGCTGCTGCGGGAACGGGATAATATGGGTCCGGTCAACCTGCGCGCCGAAATGGAGGCGGAGGAGCTCGACCAGCAGATCGCCACCATGCAGGAAGAGCGCGGCGACCTGATCGCCGCCATCGAACGCCTGCGCCGCGGCATCGGCACTCTGAACCGGGAAGCCCGTCAGCGGCTGATGGAATCCTTCGCCGAGGTAAACCAACACTTCCAGGAACTGTTCGCCCGGTTGTTCGGCGGCGGCCGCGCCCACCTGGAGCTGATCGAGTCCGACGACCCGCTGGAAGCCGGCCTGGAGATCTTCGCCAGTCCCCCCGGCAAGAACCTGCAGGCCTTGTCGCTGCTCTCCGGCGGGGAGCAGGCGCTGACCGCCATCTCCTTATTGTTTGCCGTGTTCCTGACCAACCCGGCGCCGATCTGTGTGCTGGACGAGGTCGACGCGCCGCTTGACGACGCCAATGTCGACCGCTTCTGCAATCTGGTGGAGAACATCGCTCACCGCGGTTCAACCCGCATGATCCTGGTCACCCACCACCGTATGACGATGGCCCGTATGGACCGGCTGTTCGGCGTGACCATGCCGGAACGCGGTGTCAGCCAACTCGTCTCGGTCGACCTCGGCAGCGCCGAGGCGCTGCGCAAGACCGCTTAGAAGTCCGCGAAATAGGCCGCAAATCAGCGGCGGTGTGCCGCCTTGACTCGCTATCAGACCGGACAGTACTTTGCCGCCGCCTTTGGACGGCCGACGCCGCCGCGCGCGAAGGAGGACTATAAGGTGTCAGACACCGGACGGCCTCCGCCCAACGATCTGGGAGAGCGCTTAGCGGCAGCCCGGGCCCGTCAGGAGGCGCGCCAATCAGGCGGCAAATCGCAGGGCCCCACGGGGTTGGGGACAGGTATGCGGATTGCGGTCGATCTGGTCGCGGGCATCGCTGTGGGGGTCGTCATCGGTCTGTTTCTGGACCGGTGGTTGGGGACGACGCCCTGGTTGCTCGTGGCTTTTTTTGTGTTGGGCGCGGCCGCGGGAATACGCAATGTCTTCCGCACCGCGTCCCGGTTTGAAGAACAGGCCCGTGCGCGGGCGGCAGAAGAGAACGGGGAATAGCCTTGGCGGGACCGCTGGAGCAGTTCGAGATCCACCCGATCATGCCGTTGAGCATCGGCAACCTCGATATCTCCATCACCAACTCCACCGTCTACATGGCGGCGGCGGTTGCCATTTCGGCTGGCTTCCTGGCGATCGGCGCCGGCCGCGCGGCGATGGTGCCGGGCCGTTGGCAGAATATGGCCGAACTCAGCTACGAGTTCATCGCCAACTTGATTAAAGAGACGATCGGTTCCGACGGGCGCAAATACTTCCCGATCATCTTCACGCTCTTCATGTTCATCCTGTTCGCCAATCTGCTGGGCATGATTCCGTTCAGCTTTACGGTGACCAGTCAGATCGTCGTTACCTTTGCCATGGCGGCCGTCGTGTTCGTCGGCGTCACCGTCCTCGCCTTCGCAAAACACGGTACCCACTTCTTCAGCTTCTTCGTGCCCCCCGGCTCGCCGGTCTGGATGTGGCCGTTGCTGATCCCGATCGAAGTCATTTCCTATCTGTCGCGGCCGATCAGTCTGTCCGTGCGGTTGTTCGCCAACATGCTGGCCGGTCACACCCTGCTGAAAGTCATCGCCGGCTTTGTCTTCGCACTGAACGTCTTCGGCATTCTGCCGCTGGCACTTCTTGTCGCACTCACCGGTCTCGAGATCCTCATCGCGTTCCTGCAGGCTTATGTCTTCACCATCCTGACGTGCCTGTACATCAAGGATGCTCTGCATCTGCACTAAGCCTGTATCAATCACTTAACGAATAGTCGGACCTGACGGAGGGGTACGAACATGGAATTGGAAGCAGCAAAGGTCATCGGGGCTGGCCTTGCCGTGATCGGTGTTATCGGTTCCGGTATCGGCATCGGCAGCATCTTCTCGTCGTTCATCACGGCGGTTGGCCGCAATCCGGCAGCCCGCGGCGAAGTCTTCACGATGACGATGCTGGGCTTCGCCCTGGTTGAAGCCATCGCGCTATTCGCGTTGGTCATCGCCCTACTCATCCTCTTCGGCTAGTCAGCGCCGCCGCCATGCCGCAGTTGGACCCATCGACCTACGTCTCGCAGCTGTTCTGGCTGATCGTGACGTTTGGCGTGCTCTACTACGTCCTGTCAAAAATCATCCTGCCGCGCATCGCCGAAGCGCTGGAAAACCGCCAGGCGCACATCAACCACGACCTGGAGCGCGCTACGACGCTCCAGGACGAGGCAACCGGGGTCAAGGACGCCTACGAGGCGGAGCTGACCCAGGCCCGCGCCAAGGCACAGCAGGAAATCGCCGCGATGAAAGAGCGCGCGGCGCAGGAAGCGGCGGCCCAACAGGAACAGGTCAGCGCCCGGTTGGACGCCGATCTGGAAGCGGCCGAGCAACGCATCGCGGCGGCACGCCAACAAGCGCTGGGCAACGTCGCCGAAATCGCCACGCAACTGACGGAGAGCGCGGTCGAGCGGCTAAGCGGGATCAAGGCCAACACGGCGGACGTGAACACCGCCGTCAACGAGGCGGCACGCAACTGATGCTACACCTGCTGGAAAAAGCCGAATTCTGGGTCTTCGTCTCCTTCGTCATCTTCGTGGCGGCGACCTTCAAGCCGATCAGCCGCAGCATGACCAAGGCGCTCGACGACCGCTCGACCCAGATCAAGTCGGAACTGGACGAAGCACAACGGCTGCGCGAGGAAGCGCAAGCGGCCCTCGCCGACTACAAGCGCAAGCAGCGCGATGCGGCGAAAACCGCCGAAGAGATCCTCAAGGCCGCAACCGAAGAAGCAGCGGTGATGAAACAGCGGGCCGAAGAGGAGTTGGCACGCTCGATCAAGCGCCGCGAGGAAATGGCCACGGCCCGCATCGCCCAGGCCGAACAAGAAGCGATTGCCGAGGTGCGCAGCAAGGCGGTCGACACCGCCGTCGCCGCCACCGCCCGGCTGCTGCAGCGGCAACTCGCCGGCCAGCCAGGCGAGGCGATGATCGATCAGGCCATCAAGGAATTGCCGCAGCGGCTGAACTAGCCGCCGCTCAACCCCGGCGCCCGGCAGGCACCTCCAAGATTCTGGAGGTATTCAGGCCCCATCTATATGGCCAGACTAAGCGAGGTGGATACGCCGCATGACCGTATTCGCCGGCCGGGGGCGCCCTGCTCAGGCCCAAAAACGAGCGCCCTCGGCCACCCATCCCCTCTGCACTGTCAATCAGCTGAACCAAAGACACGGTGCGGCTCCCCAGCTCGCTGAGGAATACCGCACCTAAGTTCATCCAGATTGCAGGCCCAGGTTGAGCCTACGGGGCAACATGCCAACCCGCAATGTGGATAAGTGCCTGGGGCACTGCGGTTCACCCCAAAGGCATATCGCCGCGGCGATCTATCTGGAGAGGTAGATGCCGGCCCGGCGCCCACCGATCGGCGATATGTCCGGCGCGGCGGATGCCCCGACAGGTGTGCGCCGTTCGCGGCTTTGCGCCGGGGAGGTAGTGCAAGGACACTCCCGGCATCGCTTGTGGATCTGGAGGTGTGTCCATGCGAGCCGTGCTTGTCCTGACCGCCGCCATCGCGGCACTTGGTATCGCCGCCCTGCCGACCGGCAGCGTGGCGCCGTCGACCGTGCCGGTTGCCCATACCGTCGGCCCGACGCATACGGCCACATTAACCGACCGCCGGCCACCCCGGACGCGGCCCGCCTTCACCAAGACCGAGATCGAGTGCCTAGCCCTGAATATCTATCACGAGGCGCGCGGCGAGCCGGCCGATGGCCAACTGGCGGTGGCCCATGTCGTGCTGAACCGCGCCTCCGACGACCGGTTCCCCACCCAAATCTGCGATGTGGTGAAAGAAGGTGGCGAGGCCCGCCTGCACCGCTGCCAGTTCTCCTGGTGGTGCGACGGCCGCAGCGACCGTCCGCGGGATCAGGCCGCCTGGCAGCAGAGCCGTGCCGCCGCCTGGGCCGCACTGCTGGAACGCACCGCCGATCCGAGCCGCGGCGCCCTGTGGTACCACGCCGACTATGTGAACCCGGTCTGGGCCAGTTCGATGGAGCAGGTGGCGACGATCGGCCGCCACATCTTCTATCAGGATCGGACGACCGCGACGCCCTAGAGCAACGCCTCGACGGCACGCGCCGCCCCGGCCAGGTCGTCGATCCCCCAGAGACCGTCATAGAAACGTGGTGAACGCACATGTTCGGTCCGTGCCGCAGTACGGCGTGTTCCCCTTGTCACCAGGACGGTCCGAGACTTCCGCAGGATCAAGTTCTGGCGCTCAATCACAAAATCGCTGATCTCCCCGCGACCTATGGTGACGATGCGGGGCCGCCGGCCCGCTTTGACAATCACCACCCGCCGATCCGAGATGAAATAGTAGCTGTTCAGCGCCAGCCATGCCGCGTGCACCGACCCGCTGATCATCCATAGGCCCAGCGCAACGAACACCGCACCCAGCGCCGGGATCGCGATCGCAACCCAACCCCGATCGTCCGATGCTAAGGAGATGGCGATGAAAAGGCTGCCGAACACCAGCATGCCAAGCCCGGACATGATCATGTTGGACTGGGTTCGACCGGCCACGGCCGGGTCTGGCCGGCCTTGCCAAACGATCTGCTCGTCCGGCTCTAGGACGTTGGCGCGAACGTAGCTCCCAACCAACCGCTCCCCATCTCGGGATTGCGTCGAAGAGTCTGCCATAGGTCGTACGAAAGCATTAGGTGATTAACAAAAGTTGGCCCGCTACGTCACGGCCCTTGCCAGCCTGAAAATGGGTTCGTTTGGAAATCCCTGACTATTCTTATTTTAGAATCAACGCGTTAGCATTTCACCGTTTACAATCGAGCATCGGCCACACCGCGTGCAGCGATCCTCTCTGGCGCGTCTTCGATCCGCCCGCCACCACTCGCCACACCTACGGTCAATACGCACCTAGCAGGTCTATATACCGCATACTTGAGTGCCGGTCAAGGCGGAAATACCACCATATATGGGCCTGACACCAACGGACTTGGACCGCGAAAGGTGGCTAACCGCCCGTCAATCTTCCGGCTCTAAATTACGCAGTTCCGACTACGAACCCCAACGAAACGGATAATGAGAATGGCACAACAGGTGCCCCGAAGTCCTTCCTCGATATCGGTCGCAGCCGTCTAGCGCGATGACCAGCGCCGACTCGATGACCGGCAGGCAGCAGGCGGAGCAATCGCTGCGCGACAGCGAAGCGCGGCATCGGGCTGTCGTCGAGACCGCAGTCGACGGCATCATCATCATCGACGCCACCGGGATCGTCCGCGCCTACAACCCCGCCTGCGAACGCATGTTTGGCTTCCGTCCCGAGGAGGTGATTGGCCAGAACGTGCGCATGCTGATGCCCGAGCCGTACCGGGCGGAGCACGATACCTACCTGCAGCACTATGGCGACACCGGAGAGCGGCGGATCATCGGCATCGGCCGCGAGGTCACCGGCCTGCGCAATGACGGGTCGACCTTCCCACTCGAACTGTCCGTTGGCGAAGCCACCGAAGGCGGGCAACCGATCTTTGTTGGCGTACTGCGCGACATCACGGAACGGAAAGAGGCGGAGCAGGTGATCCGCGACAGCGAGGCCCGGCATCGGGCCGTCGTTGAAACGGCGGTGGATGGCATCATCATCATCGACGCCGCCGGCATCGTCCGCGCCTACAATCCCGCTTGCGAGCGCATGTTCGGGTTCCGGGCAGACGAGGTCGTGAACCGGAACGTGCGGATGCTGATGCCGGTCCCGTACCGCGCCGAGCATGACACCTACCTGCGGCACCATCGGACGACCGGCGAGAAAAAGGTCATCGGGATCGGCCGCGAAGTCGCCGGTCAACGCAAGGATGGATCGACCTTCGCACTGGAACTCTCCGTTGGCGAAACGACCCAAGGCGACGAGACTGTTTTTGTCGGCGTCCTGCGTGACATAACCGACCGCAAGCTGGCGGAAGCAGAACTCGCCATCCTCGCCCAGCACGATAGCCTGACCGGATTGTTGAACCGCGGTGCCTTCTTCGAACGGCTGGCCGATACGATTGCCAATGCCCATCGCAACAACACGATGTGCGCGGTGCTGCATCTCGACCTAGACCACTTCAAGCATGTCAACGACTCCTTTGGCCATGCCACCGGCGACTCCGTCCTGCGGGAATTCGCCACGCGCCTGCGCGGTTGCTTGCGCAAGACGGACATCGCGGCCAGGGTTGGCGGCGACGAGTTCCTGGTGATCGCACCGAACGTCAATGGCGCCGACGGCGCCGCGGCAGTCGCTCGCAAGATCGTCGACAACCTCAACACAGTCGCGACAGTCGACGGTAACGTCGTACCGGTAAGTACGAGCATCGGCATCGCATTGTTCCCGGTCGACGACGGCGACGCCCAACAGCTGGTGGCGAACGCCGATGCCGCTTTGTACAAGGCGAAACGCGAGGGGCGTGGCAGTTCCTGCTTCTACGACTCCGAGCTGGATCAGACATCGCGCCGCCGCCGCGCGTTGCGGGGCGAGTTGGAAGAGGCGCTGCACGAGACGCAATTCGAACTCTACTACCAGCCGGTCATCGATGTGACGTCAGGCGCGGTCCTGGCCGCCGAGGCGCTGGCCCGTTGGCATCATCCAAACCTCGGCCCAGTCTCACCCACTGATTTCATCCCCTTGGCTGAAGAGACCGGGTTGATCCATCGGCTCGGGCCGAAGTTGTTGAACATGGGCTGCCGCCAGTTTGTGGATTGGCGGGATGACGGTCTGGAGGTCGGCGCCATTGCCGTCAACCTGTCCGCCGCCCAATTCCGCTCCGGCCAGCTACTCGCCACGATACGGAAGGCCATTGAGCTCACGGCCATCGCGCCCGACCGGCTTGAACTCGAAATCACCGAGAGCTTGCTGCTGGGGGACCTCGACGCGGTGTCGGCCCAGCTGGACGAACTCAGCGATTTGGGCATCCGCCTGGCAATCGACGACTTCGGCACCGGCTATTCGTCACTGTCCTACCTGCAACGCCTGCCGATCGACCGGCTGAAGATCGACCGGTCATTTGTTCAACAGGCGCCCCACGACCCGGACACCTGCGCTATCATCGAAGCCATCGTCAGCATGGCCCACAAACTCCGGCTGGAGGTCACCGCGGAGGGTGTCGAGACCGCGGCCCAGTTCGGGTTCCTCCAGGACATCGGCGTGACCCAGATGCAAGGCTATTTCCTCTCGCGGCCTGTAGATGAGGGAGAATTTCGTGGCTGGTATGCGCAGCGCCACCCCTGCCCGCGCACGGCACCGAACAATCTGCGCGTGCTCGACGGATCCCGCGCTTGAACTTCTAATATCGCGGCCCATTTCATATCGAACGATATGGAAAGAGGACCATGGGCCGACCACGGGAATTCGATACGGATGCGACGTTGGACAAGGCGATGCGCCTGTTCTGGGCCAAGGGCTACCATGACACGTCGATCCGCGATCTGGTCGATCGTACCGGTGTGAACTACTACGGCCTCTACGCGGCCTTCGAAAACAAGCATGGCCTGCTGCTGGCCGCCCTCGACCGGTATCGGCAGACCGTTACCGCCGATTTCGCCGGGGCCTTACGGGCCGCCCCACCCACGCGGGAGGGTCTGCAGGCCGCCTTCGACCATCTGTTCGATCTGCTGCAGACCGAAGACGGCCAAGTCGGCTGCCTGATGTGCAACACAGCGGTCGAGTTGGCGCCCCACGACGCCGAGGTCGCCGCCCGGGTCAAATCCCATATCGGCTGGCTGACGGCGCTATTCGCTGAATGGCTCGGCCAGGCCGGAAGCCAAGACGCAGCCCAAGCCGCCCGGGCCGAGCATCTGGCGGCGACCGTCTACTCATCGGCCCTACTGCTACGCGCCGGCTTCGACCGCGATTACCTGCGCCGCCACGTCGCCACCGCCGTGGGCGACACCCTCTAGCTCCTCCTTTTTTTGGCCAGTTTCATATCAATCGATCAGGAATGGAGACAACATGAACGCCCTCCCGGAGACCATCAACGCCAAAGCCTTTTCGGCCCAGCCGGACTATGACGAGGCGGCGACGCGCCGCGCCTTCGCCAAGCTGATGCCGCTGCGCACTATCATCATCTATTGTTACGACCCACGAGCAGCGGACATCCCGGCGGCCGTTGCCAAGGAGTTCGGCGACACCTATCCGGGCCAAATCCTCACCGATGAGGCTGGTAACGAGATCGGCACCGACGCCACCGTGCTGAACGTGGTGGTGGCCGGTGGCCGCGCCGTCGACGCTCTGCGCTCCATCACCGTCGCCCAGCATTTGTTTGGCATCAAGAACATCGTCGTCGTCCACCACACCCACTGCGGCGCGACGTCCTATACGGCGGATGGGATCATCGACGCCTTTGCTCAGGAGCATGGCGCTGACATCTCAACCATCTATCCCCGGGAAAGCGTCTGCATCAGCGACTTTGGCGCATCCCTGAAGCACGACACCGCGCTGATCCGCAGATCGGCGGGCACACCACCTTCAGTCGACATCTTCGGCTATCTGTACGACATCGACACGGGCGAACTGACCCGCGTCACGGAGGATCGGGCCGCCACCTAGCCCGCCCCGTGCAGGCGGCCCGGAAGGCCGCCACTGACCTAGCCAAAAAGCCGAGGGCACAGCCGCATCGCGCCACGCCCTCGGCGAGGCTAGGCTGACCGACTGTCGCTCCGTTCCGAGTTCGACTCAACCTGCCAAAATTAGAAGGGTTTTGGCTCGGGGCGTCCACCGTCTTCCACAAAAACCCCGTCCGCAGGCCGATTCCGATCGCATAACTAGGCCCGCGGTTCGCCCGATCTCGCCCTACCAAAACAGGGAGGTCGCGCCAAAGCCGGCGCTCGTGAATAGTGATCGCAATGAGAACTAAAGGCTTGAGTTGTCACTGACACAAGCGAATGAGGGCTAGGCAATCATGAATGTTACATCCACACCTGCATATGCGAGCATCGATCGTGGACCTGCCAAGTTGTCAGAGACGGTCCGTGCATTGCTGGACGCCACGGACCCCGAATCCTACCTCTCCGAAGAGAAGGGACGCTACGGCACCTTTCTGAACGATCTATTCGGTGCGGTAGAAGGTGCGTTCCAAGACAGAGATCCGGATGCGCTGTTCGACGTGCACCGGGCCCTTTACCAGCTATACGAAGTGCAGGTCGGCAAACCGCGGCCAGGCGCCGGCCACAACCAATACCATCCGCTGATCATCCGCATCCGCAACGAGATTGAGGAAGCCTGGGAACGCAGCGAACTGGCACGTGTCAATATCGTGCCGGCCGACGTGCCGACCGACCCTGCCGGCTTCCTGAACTTCCTCCGCGAGATCTCACAACAGCATCGCCTGGCGGGTCATCCGTTCTTCCAGTATGTCGCTCGCGACGCTGAGATGCAGGAGATCGTCGAGTTCTTCCTCAACGAAGGGCCCATCGCCCTGCGCTTCTGCGATCTTATCGTCCTGTCCATGGTGGGCGCGGACGAAGACGTCTTGGCCGAGTTGGCGGAAAACTTCTGGGACGAAGTCGGCAACGGCAATTTCAAGAAGCGCCACACCCAGCTCTATCGCCGATTGCTGAACTATGTCGGCCGCGATCTGCCGAACCGCGACGAGGTGATGACGGATTGCCTGGATCGTCTCGATTGGCGCGGTTATGCCGGCTACAACCTCTACTTCTATCTGGCGGTCCATCGGCGCAACTACTTCCGCTCGGTCGGTTGTCTGGGCGTCGCGGAAATGATGGATCCGGCCCAGTATGAGCAGATTGTGGAAGGCTGCCACCGGGTCGGCCTGACGGACGACTTTCAGCTCGGCTACTACGTCGACCACGCAACGCTTGATAAGGAGCATGGCGACGGCTGGTTCGACCATGTGATGGCACCGCTGGTGAAGAAGCACCCGGAAGTCGCGTACGACCTCGCCGTCGGCGCGATCATGCGCATGAACACCGGCGCCGACTACTACGACGGACTTCTGGAAAACCTGCCCGAGATCGCCGGCACCGGCGAACGCGAGCAGCGGCGCGCCGCCTAAAGGGCGCCGCGCGCCTCGCCGGTGGGTGCCGCGCGCGAGGGGGCGCGTGGCACCCCGGCACTCGTCAACACGATACCGACCAAGATGGCTGCCGCACCAATCAGGTAGGAGCCCCACACGTCTTCACCCAGGAACAGGTAGCCGAGGGCGGCGCTGAACACCGGGATCAGGTGGATAAACAGGCTGGACCTGTTTGCGCCGACGGTCACCGTGCCGCGATGCCATAGGATGAAAGCCCCGGCCGAGGCGAATAAGCTGACATAGAGCAAGACCGCCGCCGTCGCCGGGCCTGGCGTCATCACATACCCGCGGCTGATCTCCCAGGCATACAGCGGCGCCAGGAACAACAGCCCGAAGAAGATGCTGCCCAGCAGCAACGACCGCCGGCTCACGTCGGCCGGACGCCGCTGGATCAGCACGGAATAGACCGCCCACAGTGGCACCGCCATGATCATCCACAGATCACCTGCCCGGAACTCCAGCTCCAGCAGGGTCTTCATGTCGGCCTGCGTGACGACCACCACCACGCCGACGAGCGAGACGCCGATCCCGAGCGCCTGCAGCCGGCTTAGCCGGTCGCCATACCACCACCATGAAATCGTCGTCACCAGGATCGGCGTCAGCGACATATAGAGCGCCGCGTTGACCGCCGGCGCGGTGTGCACCGCCTGATAGGAGAAGGTCTGGAACAGCGCGATCCCAGTAAGCCCGAGGATCGCGCACAACCGCCACTCGCGCAGGATCTGGCGGATCTCCCGGCCGAACGACGGCAGGGCCAGCGGCGCCATGAACATGAACGCCAGCGCCCAACGCCAGAAGTTGAAGGCGACCGGCGGAATGTCGGTGTAGAACGCCCGTGCGATCACGAAGTTGCCCGCCCAGAACAAGGGCGCGCCTACCAGGCAGATGTAGGCAACCAGCAGACTGTTTCCGCGCGGTGCTGCCATCGGTTCCCCAGGCTAGGCGGAATCGAGCATTGGTTCCTGTTGCTCTTGCAGTCGGCTCACCGGCAGCTTGACGACCGCTTGTGTGCCGACATCCTTCGCGCTCGTGATGGTCAGCGTACCACCGTGCAACTCAACGAGCGACTTGCTAATCGGTAGGCCGAGGCCCGTCCCTTCGTGGGTACGGGTGTAGGCCGAGCCTGCCTGCCCAAACGGTTCCATCGCTCGGGCTAGTTCTTCCTCATCCATGCCGATACCAGTGTCGACGACCCGGATCTGCAGCGCGCCATCTTTGTCGAGCCCCGCTTCCAACGAAACACTGCCGCCTTCTTCGGTGAACTTCACCGCATTCGAGAGCAGGTTGATGACGATCTGCTTCAGCCGCACTTCATCGGCCCACAACCAAGGCAGATTCTCGTCCACTTTCGAGCTGAGCGCGACATCACTAGCATCGGCCTGTCCCTGAATGAGCCGGATGCAAGCCTCCGCCAGGTCTGCAACGACAATGCTGGTCTCGGTCAGCTTCAACTCGCCGGCCTCGACCTTTGAAATGTCGAGCAGCATGTCGACCACATGCAGCAGATGCGTACCGCTGTCGTTGATGTCTTTCACATATTCCAGGTAGCGCTCGCTGACCGGACCGAACATTTCTTTCGCCATGACTTCGGAGAAGCCCATGATCGCGTTCAGCGGGGTCCGTAGTTCATGGCTGACGCTCGCCAGGAACTCACTCTTCGTCGCATCGGCCGCTTCCGCGTGGTCGCGCGCCAGCTCGAGCTCTACTTCGCGCTGCTTGAGTTGGGTGATGTCGATGTAGGTGGAAAGGGTCCGGTTGTCGTGGGTCTTGTGCTCCTCCACCCAGATCCAGCGGCCGTCCGTGAACCGATGCTGGAACCGTCCGCGGGGGCGCGCATGCGCTTCGAGCCGGCTTTGGATCCAGGTCTCCTTCGCTTCGATATTCTGCCCGCGCTCCGCCGCCGCGGTAATGAGCTCTTCGAACTTTACGCCCGGCTTGATGAGATCGGCGACCGTCGGGAAGATCCGCGCATACTTCTCGTTGTTGACGACCAGCCGGTCCTCCTCATCGAACAGGGCAAACCCTTCCTGCAGCGACTCGACAATCTCCGCGATGTCGCGCTTCGAGCGCAGGTTGGCTTCCTCGCGCTCTTTGCGTTCGGTCAGGTCATTGACGCAGATGAAGTAACCTTCGACCTCCCCCTCATCGTTGACACTCGGGGTATAGGTCCGCTCGACATAGCGGGTCTGGCCGCGCGCATTTCGCAGCGGCCCTTCGAAGCGGGTCTGTTTGCCCGCCAGCGCATGGCCGATCTGCCGCCGCACCCCGTTGTACTCCGCGTCGCCGAGCAGTTCCTTGACCGGCCGCCCGATGATCTCGTCCGGCGCATGCCCGAACCATTGGGAGTGCGCCCGGTTGCTGGCCCGTAGCCGCTCCTCGCTGTCGACATAGGCGATCAGCACCGGTACCGCGTCGATCAGCGTCCGGAGCTTGCGGTCACCATGGCCCCCGAACGCGCCGCGCCGCTTGTACTCGCGCCACAGCAACCCGGCGCACAGCGTCGACAGGCCGACCACGACCGTGAGCAGAACGAGAATGATAATCAAGCTCGGCGACATGGCGCAGGGCGTCCTCGGCTTACCGCCGTAGGGCGTACGGAACGCCCAGCGCTGGCAGTTCCAAAGTACTGGAAGCGCAAATCGGTGGGCCGGCCAGTGTTTGTTTTCATGCTCACGCCAAGTAAGCGGCGTCCCCCTGCGGACTGTCGCAGGGTAGCGGGAACCGGTTAAGGATCGTTAAACCTTATGACCGATTGCTGCTTTCTGTCTGGGCCAACCTAAGGCCCGGTCCCAGAGTTAATCAGGCAGACTCCGTCCATTTGAGGATCGGCTGACGGGCCGCCACGGTCTCGTCCAGCCGGCGCCGTGGCGCCAGTTTCGGCGATTCTTCAAAGAAGGCCTTGTCGCCGGCGGCCGCCTTCTCGGTCAGCCGCCGCATGACCGCTATGAAGTGATCCAGCCCCCGCTTCGGCTCCGATTCCGTCGGTTCGATCAGCATCGCGCCATGCACGATAAGCGGAAAATAGACGGTCATCGGGTGATAACCCTCATCGATCAGCGCCTTGACGAAGTCGAGGGTCGACACGCCGCTGCCGTCGAGAAACCGGTCGTCGAATAGAACTTCATGCATGCAGGGCCCCGCATAGGGCAGCGACATTACGTCTTCGAGCGAACTGAGCACGTAGTTCGCATTCAGCACGGCGTCGCCGGACGCCTGCCGCAACCCGTCCGCCCCATGGCTCAGCATGTAGGACAGCGCCCGCACGAACATCCCCATTTGCCCATGGAAGGCCCGCAGCCGGCCGAACGGTTGCCGCGCGTCATCGGCGTCGGAGTCTTCGACCAGGTCGAAACCATCGGCCCCGGCGACGACCCAGGGCCGCGGCGCATAGGGCGCCAGCGCTTCCGACAGCACCACGGGCCCGGCACCCGGCCCGCCGCCGCCATGGGGCGTCGAGAAGGTCTTGTGCAGATTGATGTGCATGCAATCGATGCCGAGATCGCCCGGCCGCACCCGCCCCATGATCGCGTTCAGATTGGCGCCGTCGCAGTAGAAGTAGCCCCCGGCTTGATGGATGAGGTCGGCAATCGTCACGATATCCGGCTCGAACAGGCCGCAGGTGT
>JANQOE010000068.1 GCA_028279245.1 Alphaproteobacteria bacterium | reverse complement strand
GGGAGAGTCCTCGATCTGGCGGTGGAACTGAACGTCTACTGACAGGACCTCCCCCAGTGCCTTTTCCGTCAGCAATCTGTGGGTCGTGAGGACCGCGGGGAAGAAGCGATAATTCTGGCTGACATGCAGGGTGATGCCGGCTTGGTCGGCCAGCGCCGTCAGACGGCGCGCTTCGTCAAGGCTTGGCGCGAACGGTTTTTCGATCAGCACATGCTTGCCGGCCCGGGCGGCGGTCTCGATGACCGGTGCGTGTGCCGGCAGCGTGACGGGGCCCAGCACCGCCGCTGCATCGGTCGCTGCGAAGGCTGCCTCCAGGGATTGGAAGCAGCGGTCTGCCGGTAGATTCAGTTCCGCCTGGGCGGCGGCCAGCGCGTCGGCCGACGTGTCGACCCAAGCGACGGTTTCCACCGACGGCACGGTCGGAACAATGGTCGAGGCCCAGTTGCGGCCCCAGCGGCCGAGGCCGACATGGACAATCTTGATAGGTGTGGTCAAGGCAGGAGTCCTCTCGCCAGAATCGGCGGCTCCTTAGCGGATTTCTGTGGCCGTGGCGAGAGGGCGTTTTTGACTATTCGGCGGCAGCCCGCAACAGCGGTTCGTTGGCGGTGCCAATGGGGTCGAGGCCGAGGGCCAGCCGGCCGGTGAAGAGCTGTTGCCGTTTCTCATTGAGCGGATGGAACTGGCTGGCGTGGACGTCGCGTAGCAAGCGTTCGAGGCCGAGCTTGCGGTGGAAACCCGCGCCGCCACAGACCGCCAGTGCCTTGTTGGCGGTGGCAATGGCCGCCTGGGCGGCGATCGTCTTGCGGCTCAGCATGGCGCTGGAGAGTGCCGGGCCCGGCGCGAACTGCCAGTCGTTGGCCAGGCGCACCATGTCGTCAAAGGCAAGTTGGGCCGCGGTCAAGTGGTTGCTCATCTCGCCGAGCAGGAAAGGGGTCGCCGGATCGTCGGCGCGCTTCTGGGCCTGACGGGTGGCGGTCTTCGCGGCTGCTTCGGCGATACCGGTGTAGACGGCCATGATCAGCGGCAGGGCGACGACCAATATGACATCCCATACCGGGTGGTAGGCGGCGCGTGGCCGACGCAACACGACGGCTTCCTCTGGCACGAACACCCGCTCGAAGATCACCGTCTCCGAACCGGTAGCACGCATGCCGAAGGTGTCCCAATCGCCGGCCAGGGAGACGCCTTGCGACTTCATCGGCACCGGGAAGTGCAAAACCTGCCAGCCGTGCTGCGGGTCATTGAAGGGCGCCGAGGTGACGATCACGTCGCCCATGGGGGAGCCGCTGGCGAAGGGTTTCTTTGCCGTCACGTGGAAGCCGCCGTCGGTACGGGTGGCCTCGCCGTTGGAGGCGAGCCAGTCGTTGGCGCCGGTGCTGACTAGGATCGCTTCGTTCGCTGCCACTTTCTCCAGCAGTGCCTTCCCGGGCCGGCCGGCCCGGTGGTTGAAGACGGCAGCGGCGACCAGATGGGAGTGCATCGACAGGCTGAGGGCCGTCGAGCTGCAATGGCGGGCGAGGGTGCGGAGGAAAGCGCACATCTCGCTGTGGGATGCGCCGCCGCCGCCAAGGTCCGCTGGCACCATGGCGGAGAACAGCTTGTGATCGCCGAGTGACTGGTAGTTCTCGGCGGCGAAGCGGGCCTCGCGGTCACGCTCGTCCGCAGCTTCGGCGAACTTGGGGCCGAGTAGGTCAGCGAGGGCGGGGAGATCGATTTGGCTGGCCATTGCTGGCGCGCTCCATCGGTTGTTTTCGGTCGGGTGTTACCCACTTTTCGGGATCCGGTGCTGCCAGGCAACTTCACGATGTGAAGTGACGGCGACCGTGCGGGTGCCTAGGATGGCGCATAGGATTGGGAGCGATGGCAAAGGGCACCGCATACGGTCAATTCTGTCCAGTGGCGCTGGCTGCCGGTGTCGTGGCAGAACGGTGGACGCCGCTGGTGCTGCGGGAACTGCTGGCCGGGAGCGTGCGGTTCAACCAGTTGCAGCGAGGACTACCGCGGATGTCCTCGGCGCTGCTGTCGCGGCGGCTCAAGGAGCTGGAGTTTGCCGGGATCGTCACGCGTGAGAAGGAAGGGCGCACCTGGACCTATCAGCTCACCCCATCCGGGCGGGAGCTGGCGCCGGTCGTCGAGGGTATGGGCGCGTGGGCGCAGCGTTGGCTGCGGCACGAGATGGTGGCTGACGAGAACCTCGATCCGGATCTGTTCATGTGGGACCTGTCGCGTTCGGTGGCGCCGGAGCTGATACCCGCCGGTCGTTATGTCGTGCAATTCGAGTTCCCGAACATGCCCGCGGCGCGGCGCCGCTATTGGCTGATGTTCGCGGACGGTGCCGCCGAGGTGTGTGTGCGCGACCCCGGGCATGAGGTGGCGTTGTATGTGACGGCGCATCTGCGCGTGTTGGTGCAGATCAGCCTGGGCCACGTGAAGCTGGGTGAGGTGCTGGATAGTGGTGACCTGCGGGTCGACGGCACCCCGGCTGAGGTGGCCCAGTTCCGCCGTTGGCTGCCGCTCAGTCCGTTTGCGGTGGCGGCTTAGGCTCGCCGGGCACCAAGCCTAGGCCACTTTCAGTCTCGCCACCTCGGCCGCCATCGCGCGTCGCAGGCGCGGCGCCGTTTCATGTACCCAATCGGGCTCGCTGTGGCGGATCATCAGCCACAGCAGCGACTTGACGTCCCAAAACGTGGCGTCGATCAGCCCCCGTTCGTTCCTGTCCCGCTTGAAGTGCCAATGAACCGCGTTCGGGAACTTCTTCCTGGAGTAACCGCCGATATGGGAGATGTAGAGGCCCGCGGCCTCGGAGGCCCGCTCGACCAGCTCCATCACCTGCGCGCGCGTGATACCGCCGGGCAGATCAACGTACAGGTCGTAGGATTTCTTCCGTCTCGCCATCGTCATTCCGGTCGTCCATGAATGGGACGAGCACAAACGAGCTTTTGCCAAAGCACAAGAGTTGATCGCGTATGAGACCAGATGAGATCGGCGAAAACGAGCGCTGCCGAATTGCCGAGCTGGTTGGGGACGTCCCGACATCATTCAAACGCGTCTCGGGCGGATACACGGCTACGGCCCGCTGGACGTTTCGCGCCGGGGATCGTTCGTTTTTTGCGAAGATCGGGACGACGGAACACACGCGTACGGAGCTCCGCCATGAGATTGCTGCATATGAGGCCATTCGCGGTGACTTCATGCCTTCCCGCATTGCCGGCCAAGACCACGAAACGGCGCCGATCCTCATTCTCGAAGACCTGTCCAGTTTTCGTTGGCCGACGTCCTGGTTGGCCGGTGACGTTGACGCCGTGCTGGCGACATTGGCCCGTGTCCACGGCGAGACCGCTGACCTGCCAACCTTCGCACAACGTCACGGTCGTCTGCCGAACTGGCATGTGGTCGCCGACGACAACCGCCCCTTCTTGAGCCTGGGGCTGGTATCCGAGCGGTGGTTAAAGGGCGCGTTGCCCGTGTTGCTGGATGCCGCGGCGCGTTGCCAAACGGCCGGGGGTTCGCTGACGCACTGGGACGTGCGCAGCGACAACATCTGTATTCGAGGCGGAAAAGCCAAGCTCGTTGATTGGAACAATGCGTGTCTGAGCAACCCCAGGCTTGATATCGGTTTCTGGTTGCCGAGTCTCGCTTTCGAAGGCGGCCCGAACCCTGAGTCCCTATTGCCCGACGAGCCTGAGATTGCCGCTTTTGTGGCGGGCTACTTTGCGGCACGGGCCGGGTTACCGGAGATCGAAGACGCGCCGTTCGTGCGGCGTGTGCAGAAGGAACAGCTTGGCCCGGCGATGGCGTGGGCTGTTTGCGCGCTGGATCTGCCGCCGTCCTAATCGCGTTCTGACGCTCAGTCCGCTTGTGGTGGCGGTTTAGGTTGGCGCTAACGGTGCGGCCTGAATCACCCCTACCCCGACCCTCCCCCATCAAGGGGGAGGGAGCGCGCCATCGCGGTGATTAATCCCCTCCCCCTCGACGGGGGAGGGCTAGGGTGGGGGTGTCCTTACGGTCCGGCGAAGACCGGTTCTTCCTTCCCACCGACTCCGACATCCAGTGCCAACAGCGCGCCCTCCTGCGGGTTGGCGGCTAGTTGGGCGTCGCTGAGGGTGAAGCGGGCTGATGTGACGAACAGAGTGCGCAAGTCGTCCCCGCCGAAGGTGCAGCTGGTCGGGTTGGTTACGGGCAGGTCGACGATGCGGTCGATGCCGCCGTCGGGGGCGAAGCGGATTAGGCAACCCGCGCCGAACCGGGCGTTCCACAGATACCCTGCGGCATCCAGGGTCGAGCCGTCGGGGTAGCCCCGTCCGGGTTCCTTGGCGTAGACGCTGCGGTTACCGACGACGCCGGCCGCCGCGTCAAAGTCGAAGCGGTAGATCGTGTCGGCGAGGGTGTCGGCGAACAAGAAGCTGCCGTCGTCGCGCCAGGCCATGGTATTGGTGATGCCGTATTCGTGTCCGGGGTCGTTGAGCGTGCAGGTGCCGTCGGGGTCGATCCGGTAGAGGCGGCCGGTGTCCGCCGTCATCTTCTTCTCAGAGCCGTCGGGGTTGAGGTTCGATTGCATCGAACCGACCCAGAACCGGCCCTGGGGATCGCAGCACCCTTCGTTCAGCCGGTTCGCCGGCCGGTCGGGTTCGGGCTCGACGAAAACCTCCGGCTCGTTGTCGAAGTCGAACAGGCGGACGGTGCGGGCCATGGCGACCAGCAGGCCGGGCTTTTTCCGTAGCGCAACGGCGGTCGGAAACTCCGGCATGGTCCACTGGTCCTGGCGGCCGCTGGCGATTTCCACGCGCTGGATGGTCTTGGCGATGATGTCGACCCAGTAGAGTGCTCGCTCACTGGGCGACCAAAGCGCGCTTTCTCCTACACCGTCGCGGGCGTCATAGGCGATTTCGGCGGACATCTCGGGCTCCTATAGACGATGCGGTGTGAAGTGACAGGCCGCTGACAGTTGTTCGCCTGGTTTGAGAATAACCAGACCATGGGCGGCGGGGCCGCCCGGCAGGTTGTGCGCGTCAACGGCGTGACTGACCGGCTCGAAACAGAAGAAGTCGGCGTCGTTGCTCGGCGAAAAGACGATGTAACGGGTGTAGGGGGCCGCCGACTTGATCGACAGGCCGAGGTCGCGGTCAGGCCAGGTGATCTCGGCGGTACCGTCCCATTCGTTGAAGCCGTTGTTGATCCAGTCGGCGGGCAGCATCCGGTCGGCACGAAAATCCCAACCCGGTTGTGTGTCGATCGGCACGCATTCTGTCGGGAGATGGCCGTCGCCCTCGAGCCAGACCGTGGACGCCGGCGCCTGCAACCGTGTGCCGGCGGTGCGCGGTAGCCACGGATGCAGGCCGATGCCGTAGGGCAGGGGCGCGGCACCCTCGTGCTCCACGGACAAAGTAATCGACAGGGTGTCGTCGTTGATGGCGTAACGCAGCTCGGCTGTGTAGGCGTAGGGGCCGGGGTCCTGGCTGGCGAGCCGCAGATTTGCTGTCGCGTCGGTTGTTGCGGTCACTTTCCAGACGTTCTGCCAACCGTTGCCGTGGATGGGGCAGGGATCCGCCGGCCAGTTGGGTTTGAGCGGGTGGAAGGTCTCGCCTGCGTGGAAGCCGCCGCCGGAGATGCGGTTCGACCAGGGCACCAGGGGATAGCAGGCCAGTTCGTTGGGGTCGGCGGTGCCGGGGCCGGGCCAGCGGCGAAAGGCCGGCAGGCGTTCGCCGTTGTCGACTAGGTCAAACCAGGCAAGGCCGCCGCCGACCTCGGGCACGATGCCGATGTTGATGGGGCCGCTGCGCAGTTCGATTGCCTCGGCCATTGCTTACCAGCCGCCGTCGATCCCGATGTTTTCGCCGGTGATGAAGTCGGATGATGGCGAGCAAAGGAACAGTGACAGGTTGGCGATGTCCTCGGGCTGGCCGCGCACCTTCAGGCATTGCCGTTCGAGCACCCAATCATTGTATTCCTGCAGCCGATCGGCGAAGACGCGGTCCTCCGCTTCCGACCGGATGGCGCCGGGGCTGATGCAATTGACGCGGATGCCGTGGGGGCCGAGTTCGCGGGCGAGGGCGGTGGTCAGGCCGTAGATGGCACCCTTCGATGCAACGTAGGGCACGTAGCCGTCGAGCACACCGCGCAGAGTGATCGAGCAGAGATTGACGATCTTGCCGTAACCCTTCGCCTTCATCGACGGCGCGACGCCACGGACGAGCGCGAACGCCGCCGACGAGTTGACACGGATCTGGTCCTCGTATTCCGCCAGGGAGAACTCCTCGAAGGGGCGATTGATGATCAGCGCCGCGTTGTTGATTAGAATGTCGATGCCGCCATGTTCCTCGGCCAGCCGCGTGGCAAAGGCCTCTGACACGGCCAGGTCGTCGAGGTCATGGGGGATGAAGCGAACACTGCCTGCAGCCGAAGCGTCCAATTCGGCGGCGAAGGCTTGGCCGTTGGTCGATGCCAGGTCCGTCAGCAGCACATCCGCACCGGCCCCGGCCAGCACGCTGGCCTGGGCGCGGCCGAGAGTACCGAGGGCACCGGTTAGCAGCGCCGTCTTACCTGACAGGTTGTGCTCGCTACTCACAGCAGGTCCTGAATGGTGTCGATGTCGGTTTGATCGGCCGGGCAGTCCAAGACGACTTCACCGCGGGCCATGACGACGATGCGATCGCAGGCTTCGAAAATGTGGTGCATGTTGTGGCTGATGAAGATGCCGGTCAGGTTCTGGTCCGGCAGGGTCTTCACGTAGTTGATGACCTTGTTGGTTTCCTTGACCGACAAGTGGTTGGTCGGTTCATCGAGGATCAGCAGCTTCGATTTGAAGTGCATGGCGCGGGCAATGGCGACGCCCTGGCGCTGGCCGCCCGAGAGCTCACCGACCAGCGCGTCCGGCGAACGCAGGTGCAGCTCGACATCGCGGATCGCCGCCATCGCCTCGCGGGCCATCTTGCCCCGGTCGATGATGCCGAAGCCGCCGATGTTGAACAGCAGCGGCTCGCGGCCCATGAACACGTTGCGGGCGATAGTCATGGTCGGAACCATCGAGTTGTATTGGTGGATCGCCTCGATGCCGAGTTGCATCGCGGTCTTGGGGGAGCGGATTTCGACCTTGCGTCCCTCGACGTGGACTTCGCCGGTATCGGGGGCATGCACCCCGGACATGATCTTAATCAGGGTCGACTTGCCGGCGCCGTTGTCACCCACCAAACCGATGACGTCGCCGCGCCGGACGTCGAGGTCGACGTTCTTCAGGGCATGGACCCCGGAGTACCATTTGTCGAGGCTGCGGCAACTTACGAGCACTTCGCCGTTCTGGCCGTTCATGCTCATTCCGTCTGCTCCACCTTGATGGCGCGGGCCTTCTTGCGGAGCCAGGAGTTGGCGATGACCGCGATGATGGTCAGGGAGCCGATGGCGAACTTGAACCAGTTGGCGTCGACCTGGGTCAGCACCAGGCCGTTGTCGATCACCCGGATCAGCAGGGCGCCGATGATGGCGCCGAGAATGGTGCCGATGCCGCCGGTTAGAGCGGTGCCGCCGATGACCGCCGCGGCGACCGCCTGCAATTCCATGCCCTCGCCGATCGACGGGAGCGGCGAGCCGAGGCGCATCACCTGGATCATGCCGGCGAAGCCGGCCAGCATCGCCGACAGCATGAAGCAATAGATCTTCACGCGCTGGGTGTTGATGCCCATGGACGCAGCGGCTTCAGCATTGCCACCGGTCGCGCGTACCCAGTTGCCGAAGTTGGTGCGCTCCAGCAGCAAACCGACCAGGATCGCGATACCGACGAACCAGATCAGCGACAGGCGGATCGGGCCGACGAAGGACACGAACAGATCCTTGGGGGCGTCGGCGGGAAACAGTGGCGGAAAACCGCCGGAGATGACGACCGTCAGACTGCGGACGATGAACAGCATGCCGAGGGTCGTGATAAAACTCGGGATCTGAAAACGCAGGGTGATGACGCCGTTCGTCAGGCCGATCATCGCACAGAAACCCAGGGCGATCAGCATGGCGAGGGTGAACGGCACCCCGCTGTTGGCCATGATGACGGCCGACATCGGCATGAAGGCGAAGACCGAGCCGACGGAAAGGTCGAATTCACCGGAGACCATCAGCAAGCCGACGCCAATGGCGACCAGCGCCGTTTCGGGGAAGAAGCCGAGGAAGCCCCGCAGATTGCCTGCCGATAGAAAGATGCCGTCCGATCTGACTTGGAAGATGATCACCAGGATCGCCAACATCAGTAGTGCGGCGAGTTCCGGTTTCTCCAGATAGAACTTCAGGTAGCGTTTCATCGGCGCCCGCGGCGTGGCGGGGATGGCTGTGGCCATCCCCTGGTCTTCCCCACGCTGCATCGGTTTACCGGTAGCCTTGGGCCGACAGAGGCATGATGTCGGCGACGTCGTCCGGTGTGACCACGCCCTGGCCGGTGTCGACATTCCAGGCGCTGAGCTTCAGCGACTTCATCAGGTTTGCCTGGATCACCGGAATGTAGCCTTGCAGATACGGCTGCTGGTCGATCTGCACCTGAATGTAGCCGGCTTCCATCTGCTGCAGCACCTCGGGCACGAGGTCGAAACCGCCAAGCAGCACCTCGCCCGGGCCACGGCCCTGATCATTGAGGAAGCGGGCGACGGCGACGTGCCAGAGACCGGTGTCGAAATAGGCGGTCGTGTCAGGGTTTGCGTTGATCAAGGCGCCGATGCGTTGGCCGACCACCGCCATGTCATTGCCGGCATCGACCTTCTGCCATTCGATCTGCCGGTCCGGGTTCGCGCCCTTGAACTCCTCGAGGAAGGAGATGACACCCGCGGCGCGCTGCTCCGACCAGTTCTGTCCCGGTGCGTTGACGCCGACGATGACGTTGATCGGGCCATCATCCGGGAAATGATCCGACATCGCCTTGCCGAGCGAATAGCCGGCCGGGATGAAGCCCTGGCCGATGAAGGCCTGGCGGGCGTTGCCGTTGCCGCCTTCCAGGTCATCTACGTTGGAGCCGATGACGATGATCCCGTTCTTGCGGGCTTCGTCGATGACGCCGTCGAAGGCACCGTTGTCGACGATCGAAGTGATGATCGCATCAGGTTGCCGGGCGATGGCCGCCTGCATGTTGGCGACCTGCTGTTCGATCGAGCCCTCGGTCTGGGTGAAGATCATCTGACACTGGGCATCGATCAGGTCGCAGGCTTCGTCAAAGCCTTTCTTCACGGCCTGCCAAAACGGGTTCGAGGCGCTGGAGTGATGGGTAAAGACAATATCCAGGCCTTGTGCCTGGACCGGCGTCGCGAGCAGCCCTGCCGCGGCAGCCAGTGTGGTGAGTTTGAGTGCTTGCTTCACATTTACCTCCCTTTGAGTTTGGTATTGGTTGGAAGTTGCTACACCTCGTCGCTGCGGCGGCGGGTGACGGTGAACCGGTCGGCTAGCTCCGGATGCAGCTCCATGCCGAGGCCCGGTCCCTCGGGAACCGTGATCTTTCCGTCGGTTACCGGCGGCACCTGGGTCACCAAATCGCGGTACCAGGTGCGCTGGAAGGCGCGGACGAACTCCTGCACCAGAGCGTTCGGTGCGTTAAGGCTTAGATGGGTCGAGGCGGTGAGCACCACCGGGCCGGTGCAGTCGTGGGGGGCGACCGGCAGGTGCCAGGTCTCCGCCATCGACGCTATCTTGCGGGCTTCGGAGAGGCCGCCGCACCAGGACAGGTCGAGCATGACGACCCCGGCGACGCCAGTTTCCAACAGGTCGCGGAAGGCCCAACGGGATCCGAGGGTTTCCGATGCACAGATCGGCGCCTTGGACCGCTCAGCGTAGCGTTTCAGCGACGACAGGGAGTCCATCTTGATGGGGTCTTCGTGCCAGAAGGTGTCGAACGGCGCGAGGGCTTCAGCAATGCGGATCGCCGGCAGTAGCTGCCAACAGGAATGGAACTCGACCATCACGTCGATCTTGTCGCCGACGGCGGCACGGATCTTCTCGAAAGGTTTGAGCGCGGTCTGAAGATCTTCCGGCGAGATCCACTGGCCGTTGGCCTTTTCCGCGGCGATGTCGAAGGGCCAGATCTTCATCGCTGTGATGCCTTCGCTCAGCAGCTCCTGGGCGAGTTCGTCGGCGCGATGCAAGAAGCCGTTTAGGTCGTCATATTCGCTGCGTTCGTCGGCGGCGAGGCCCCAGTTGGCGACGGCTTGGCGGTTCGGGTCGCGTACATAGTGGGAGCCGGCGCAGGTGTTGTAGACGCGGATGTTATTGCGGGTCTTACCGCCGAGCAGTTGGACAATCGGCTGGCCCGTTGCTTTACCAAATAGGTCCCACAAAGCGATGTCGATGGCGGAGTTGCCGCGGGTCTCGGCACCCGTCGATCGGAACCCCAGATAGCCGACGAGGTCGCGGGCGATGCGGTCGATGGCCAGTGGGTTTTGGCCGAGTAGACGTGGTGCGACGTAGTCGTGGATGTAGGTCTCGACTGGCCCCACCATGAAGAAGGTCTCGCCTAGACCGGTGAGGCCCTCGTCAGTCTCCACCTGAACCCACAGGATATTTGGGAACTCTTCGGTGCGGATGGTTTCGATGGCGGTGATCTGCATGGCCCGCTCTTACCGCACGCCGGCGTTGACCAGCGCCTTGACCGACAGGTCGAAATGGTCGGCCATGGCTTGCTCGGCCCGGGTCGGGTCGCGCTGCCGGATGGCGGCGGCGATGGCATCGTGCATGTCGAAGACGGCGACGCGCTCGGACTCGTCGGGGCGGCTGTGCCAGCCGACCGGGCCGGTTTCCTCGATGACCACGCCGAAGGCGGCGATGATCAGCTCGTAGAGCGGGTTGCGGGTCGCCTGGGCGATGGTGCGATGAAAGGCGAAGTCGTGACGGGTTATCTCGGCGATGTCGGGATAGGCGGCGCGCATGCCAGCGGCATGTTGGGTGATGACCGCCGCCTCTTCATCGGTGCGGCGCATGGCGGCAAGGGCGGCGGTGCGCAGTTCGATCGACCGGCGCAGGTCCCAGACCTGTTGCACACTCACCTGCTCGGTGCGGATGGCGTGATCGATGAGGATGGCGAACACCTGCTGGTCCACAGCCCCGACCCGGGCGCGGCGGCCGTTGCCGACATCGACGATGCTAACGGCGGTAAGGGCGCGGATCGCCTCGCGGACGATGCCGCGGCTGACCCCTAGTTCCTCGGCAAAGGCCCCCTCGCTGGGCAGGGTATCGCCGGCCTTCAGCTTGCTCGCACGGATATGCTCATAGACAGCGCGGGCGACCTTCTGGGTCTGGCTATCCGGATCCCGGTCTTCGGCGCGGGTGAAGGGCTCGAGAGGAAGAACGCTCATGGACCTATTAAATAGGTTTGATGAGATCGTTTTATTGCTGCGGCGGAGCTGTTGTCAAGAGTAGGGGCCGGGCGTTCGGAGACCGCAGGGTTCCGGCTGGCGGGTTTCCGGGATGAGGTTGGGACGGTCGGGGCGCAATGCGCCGCGGCTTTGCGGGGTTAGTTCAGCCAAGCTTTTCGCGCTTGCAGCCGATTCTCTTGCACGACTTCCAGCATGCGTATCGGGACGCTGCTGGGGCATTTCTGGGCGTAGCCCCAGCCGTTCAGTTCGTGGGTTTGGTAGTCGGCGTGGCGGCGGACGAGCAGGTCGAAGACTTTGCGGACGCCTTTTGTCTTCTGTTCGATCTCCGGCTTTGCCTTCACCCAATCCGCGTCCTTCAGGCTTGGGCTGACCGAGTAGCTCCAGTCCAGATCGTCGAAGACGATCCAACCGCCGGGGCGGAGGAGGCGGTCGACGAGGAAGAAGGCGAAGCCATCCGTGTCCCAGGTGTGGGCGCCGTCGATGAAGCAGAAATCGAACTGGCGCCGCCGCTCGATCGCCCGCATCAGGAACCAGGTGTAAGACTGAGGCTCGAAAATCGGGTTCACATAGCGGCCGAGACGCAGCTTCCGGACCAAATCCTCGATGCGCGGCTCGCGCTGTTTGGCAGCATCGATGTCGACGGTCGTCAGCTTGCCCTGGCTGAGGACCCGCAGCGCCCCGGCGATGTAGCAGCTCGACACCCCATGGCCGAAGCCGAGTTCAAGGCAATCCTTTGGCTGATGCTCCAGCACAAAATCGAAGATCGTTTCGCCCTGGGCCGGCGACATGTGCTGGACGTCCGCGACAGTCTCCCGGATACGGTTCAAGGCCTTCAATCTTCGATCGTCCACGCGGGGCGCCTTTGCCAGGGCTAGATCCCGTGATGCTAGCATGGCTGGGGTTAATGGATTTGGGCAATCCCGTGGCGCGTCGCGGGCTTCTGCCATGTGCTGTATGTACGTACGCGTACTGGCTTACGGTTTGGCGTAACCGGCACCGGCAAGGGCCGAGGCGATGGTTGGCAGGACCGCTTCGTCCTCGATGGTTGGGGTCACCTTGTAGGGCTCCCCATCGGCGATCTTCTTGATCGTGCCGCGGAGGATCTTGCCCGACCGGGTTTTCGGCAGGCGGTCGACCACCACGGCCGTCTTGAAGGCGGCGACGGCGCCGATACGGTCGCGGACCAGTTCGACGCATTGTTGGGATACATCCGCTGAAGCCGTGTTCGCCCCGGCGTTGAGGACCACCAGGCCGACGGGAAGCTGGCCCCTCAGGTCGTCGGCGGCGCCGACCACCGCGCATTCGGCGACGTCCGGGTGGGTGGCGAGCACTTCTTCGATGGCGCCCGTCGAGAGGCGGTGGCCGGCGACGTTAATGACATCGTCGGTCCTGGCCATGACATGGACGTAGCCGTCCTCATCGAGCAAACCGGCGTCGCCGGTTTTGTAGTAGCCGGGGTATTCGGTGAAGTAGGTCTCGCGGTAGCGCTGGTCGGCGTTCCACAGGGTCGGGAAGGTGCCGGGGGGCAGGGGCAGCTTTACGCAAATGGCGCCGATGTCGCCCCTGGGGGTCGGATGGCCGGCGTGGTCGAGGACCTGTACGTCCCAGCCGGGGCAGGGGCGGGTCGGGGAGCCGGCCTTCACCGGTAACTGCTCGATGCCCAAACAGTTGGCGGCGATCGACCAGCCGGTCTCGGTCTGCCACCAGTGATCGATCACCGGACGGCCGAGCTGGCGTTCGCACCATTGCAGGGTGTCGGGGTCGCAGCGTTCGCCGGCCAGGAACAGGGCGCGGAGGTTGGCGAGGTCGTGGCTGGCGAGATGCTTGCCCTCCGGGTCCTGCTGGCGGATGGCGCGGATCGCGGTCGGCGCGGTGAACATGACCTTCACGTCATGCTCGGCGATGACCCGCCAAAAGGCGCCGGGGTCGGGGGTGCCGACCGGCTTGCCTTCGTAGACCACGGTCGTGCAGCCCGCCAGCAGCGGCGCGTAGATGGTGTAGGAGTGGCCGACGACCCAGCCGATGTCGGAGGCGGCCCAATACACCTCGCCTGGGGCCATGTCGTAGATGTGGCGCATGGTCCAGTTGAGGGCGACGGCGTGGCCGCCATTGTCGCGGACGATGCCCTTGGGCTGACCGGTGGTACCCGACGTGTAGAGAATGTAGAGCGGGTCGGTGGCGTCGACGGGCACGCAGGCATGGGGCGTAGCGGCGGCCATGGCGTCGGCCCAATCGGCATCACGGCCGGGCCGGAGTTCGGCCGGTTGCTGGGGGCGCTGAACGATGATGACATGTTCCGGCTTGTGCTTGGCTAGCTCGATGGCCTGGTCAAGCAGCGGCTTGTAGGGGACGAGCCGGGTCGGCTCGATGCCGCAGGAGGCGGTGATAACTAGCTTGGCCCGGGAGTCATCGATGCGAACGGCGAGTTCGGGCGCGGCAAAGCCGCCGAAGACGATACTGTGCACCGCGCCGAGGCGCGCGCAGGCGAGGGCGGCGACCAGCGCTTCCGGGATCATCGGCATGTAGATGACGACCCGGTCGCCTTTGGTGATGCCGCGGGCGGCGAGGGCGCCGGCGCAGCGGGCGGCCAGATCCTGCAGTTTGGCGTAGGTGAGGCGGCTCTGGGTGTCGGTGACCGGGCTGTCGTAGATGATGGCGGTCTGGCTGCCGCGGCCGGCGGCGACATGGCGGTCGACGGCGTTGTGGCAGGTGTTGAGCTGGCCGCCGCGGAACCAGCGATTGTGGGGCGGGTTGGAGGTGTCGAGCACCCGATCCCAGGGTTTGATCCAGTCGATGGCTTGGGCTGCTTCGGCCCAGAAACGCTCGGGATCTTCGAGGGAGCGGCGATAGATGTCGGCGTACGCACCCGGCATGGCGTGTGTTCTCCCCTGGCTCAGCTTTGGGCCGGCCCTCTGTCGGGGCCGTGCCTGAGTGGAGTCTACCGAGGTCTTGGCCGGGCGTCGATTGATCTGGGTTAAGGGCCGACATGGTGCGCTGCGGTAGCGTGAGGCTCCGGCCAAGAGCTGATGGAGGACCGCCATGCAAGCAAAAGACGTGATGACGTCGCCGGCGGTAACGATCTCCCCGGAGACCACGGTCAGAGAGATCGCGCAGACCCTACTGAACAAGCGCATAAGCGCGGTTCCGGTGGTGACGGGCGATGGCAGACCGGTCGGCATCGTGAGCGAAGGCGACCTGATGCGGAGGGTCGAAACCGGCACGGTGCGGCGCCCCTGGTGGCTGTCGTGGCTTGTCGAGGAGCCGGAAAGCCGGGCCCGCGACTATGTGAAGTCGCACGGCACGCTTGCCCGGGACGTGATGTCCGCCGACGTGGTGACGGTGGCGGCCGATATGCCGCTGGAGAAGATTGCGCCGCTGCTGGAGCAACACCGTATCAAACGGGTGCCGGTGGTTGATGTTGCGGGCACGGTGATCGGCGTGGTGAGCCGGGCAAATCTGCTGCACGGCTTGGCCGTCCGCAAAACGCCGACGCCGCAGTCGAATGACGATGCTTCGTTGCGCGAGGCCTTGGTCGCCGCGGTACAGGAAACCGGTATCGACACGCATCTGATCACCATGACGGTGACAGATGGCGTCGCGGAGATCTGGGGTTCGGTGCGGTCGAAGGACGAACAGCGGGCGCTGCGGGTGGCGGCCGAGGCAGTGCCGGGTATGACGAAGATCGACAACCGGGTCGGGCTGATCCCGCGGGGGCTGTTGCCGGCGTCCTAGGCGGCGCGGTTCAAGACGCGGCGGCGAAGGCGGGGA
>JANQOE010000061.1 GCA_028279245.1 Alphaproteobacteria bacterium | reverse complement strand
GCTCGGCCGGATAATGGCCGGCAGGCCAACGACTTGCAGGGCTTCGTTGGCTTCTTCGACGGACTTCACCATCCGCGCCCGCGGTGACTCGAGGCCGATGGTCTCCATCGCCGCCCGGAACCGCTGACGGTCCTCGGCCTTGTCGATAACGTCGGCTTTCGCGCCGATCAGTTCGACACCCAGGCGCTCCAGGCTGCCGTCGCGGTCGAGCGCCATCGCCGCGTTCAGTGCGGTCTGCCCACCCATCGTCGGCAGCATCGCGTCGGGCTTCTCGCGCTCAATGACCGAACGGATCGTCTCCGGTGTGATCGGCTCTACATAAGTCGCGTCGGCCGTCTCCGGGTCGGTCATGATCGTTGCCGGGTTCGAGTTGATCAATATGACCCGGTAGCCTTCCTCGCGGAGGGCTTTGCAAGCCTGGGTGCCGGAGTAATCGAACTCACAGGCCTGACCGATGATGATCGGCCCCGCACCAACAATCAGGATGCTCGAAATGTCTTCTCGTTTAGGCACTTACGCCGCTTCTTCAATTAGTTTCGTGAATCGCCTGAAAAGGTAATGGCTGTCCTGGGGGCCGGGCGAGGCCTCCGGATGATACTGCACGGAAAACACCGGGCGGCCCTCGACGGCGATCCCTTCCAGACTACCGTCGAACAGCGACACATGGGTGGTGCGCACGCCCTTCGGCAGATTGTCGGCGCGTACGACGAAGCCATGGTTCTGGCTGGTGATCTCGACCCGTCCGGTGGTCAGATCCTTCACCGGATGATTGGCGCCGCGATGGCCGTGATGCATCTTTTCGGTCTGCGCGCCGAGGGCCAGCGCCAACATCTGATGACCGAGGCAAATCCCAAACAGCGGCAGCCCGGTCTCCAGCAACCGCTGCACCGTCGCCACCGCATAGGTTCCGGTCGCCGCCGGATCGCCCGGCCCGTTCGACAGAAAGATTCCGTCGGGCCTGTGTTGAAGGATTTCGTCAGCCCCAGCCGTCGCCGGTACCACGGTGACCCGGCAGCCCAGCGCGCTCAGGCTCCGCAGGATGTTGTGTTTCGCGCCGTAGTCGACCGCCACGACATGGTGCCGCGGCGCCGTTTGTTCACCATAGCTCGTGCCGGACCAGGTCGTTTGTGTCCATTCTTCTGGCGCGCCGCGGGTGACCTGCTTCGCCAGGTCCATGCCTTCCAAGCCCGGCCATTCCTCGGCGCTACGGCGCAGATCCGCAACGTCTTCAGGTGTCGGCTGCCGGTCGAAATGGCCGACCGCGCCGGACGGTGCGCCCAGTTCCCGGATCCGCCGCGTCAGCCGGCGCGTGTCGACCCCGCTGATCCCGATCAGATTATTGGCGGCCAGCCAATCATGCAGATGGCTTTCGGCGCGCCAGTTACTCTCTGCAGTGATGTCGGCGCGCAAGACACAGCCGAGCGCCGCCGGTTTGACCGACTCGTTGTCGGCCGCATTGCCACCGACATTGCCGATATGGGGAAAGGTGAAAGTGATGATCTGACCGGCATAGGACGGGTCGGTCAGGATCTCCTGATAGCCGGTGATCGAGGTGTTGAAACAGACCTCGCCGACCGCCGAGCCTTGAGCGCCGACGCCTCGCCCCCAGAACACCGTTCCATCTGCCAACACCAACGCTGCGTTGGCCCAGCCGGGCGAATTCAACGCTGGGTCCCGTTCCCGCATTGTCTGTAGTCCATCCGGAGCTTATGCTGACCGCAATCGAGGCGCCGGATAGATATGCCACTCCACCGCCACGGTCAAGCTTGGGGCCAGAAACATTCTCCTTTCTTCTCAATGTGTTATCGGGTAAAGCGCGCCACGCCGTGAAAGCAGGGCGAAGACCCTCTGGAGGGAGCACATGCTGCGCGAACAAATAGCGGATTCGCTGAAGGTTGCCCTGAAGGACCGTGACGAGGTCGCGGTTGCGACCTTGCGGCTGATTCTGGCCGCCCTGAAGGACCGTGACATCGCCGCGCGGACCAAGGGCGATGATGACCCGATCGGTGAGGATGCCATCCTCTCGATGCTGCAGACGATGGTGAAGCAGCGGCGGGAAAGCATTGAATTATATGAGAAAGGCGGCCGGCTTGAGCTGGCTGAGCGGGAGCGCGCGGAGATTGAGATCATCCAGCGTTTCCTGCCCAAGCAGCTTGCTGACGACGAGATTCAGGCGGTGGTGGAGCAGACGATTGCCGAGGTCGGCGCCGCCGGTTTGAAGGATCTCGGCCGGGTGATGTCGGCCCTACGCCAGGGCTATGCCGGGCAGATGGATTTCGGCAAGGCCAGTGGGATCGCCAAATCCCAGCTGGGGGCGGGCTGATCTTTCCCCGCGTTTCACGCCGCCAGCCATGGGCGTGGCCGAGTCCACAAGGTAGAAGCTGTTCTGGAACCGGGGCGAGGGAATGGCACTACCGCAGCAGTTCCTAGAAGCGTTACGGGCGAACCTCTCCGTCTCGCAAGTCGTCGGACGGCGCGTCAAGCTGACCCGCAAGGGCCACGAGTTCGTCGGGCTTTGCCCATTCCATAACGAGAACACGCCCTCCTTCACCGTCAACGATGCCAAGGGCTTCTACCATTGCTTCGGCTGTGGCGCGCATGGCGACATCCTCTCCTTCCATATGCAGATCGACGGCGACAGCTTCATCGAGGCGGCGCGCCGTTTGGCAGAAGAGGCCGGCATTCCGATGCCGGAGCAGTCTCGGGAGCAGCGGGCCGCCGAGCACCGGCGGCTGGAGCGGTTGCAGATCCTGGATCTCGCCACAAGCTGGTATCAGGCCCGGCTCCGCGCCCCCGAAGGCCGCCCGGCACTCGACTATCTCCGGGCCCGCGGTCTCGACCAAAGCGCCCTCGATGCCTTCCGGATCGGCTACGCGCCGGGCGGCCGGGGGCAGCTCGCGGCGGCCCTGGCCGAGGAGGGCGTATCGGTCAACGAACTGATCGACATCGGCCTGCTCAAGCGGGCCGAAGGCGGTGGGGCGCCACGCGACTACTTCTTCGACCGCGTCATCATTCCCATCGCCGATAGCCGCGGCCGGGTCATCGCCTTTGGCGGCCGCGCCCTCGGCGACCGCCAACCCAAGTATCTCAACTCGCCCGATAACCCGTTGTTTCATAAGGGTGAAAATCTCTACAACGAAGATCGCGCCAAGGCCGCCACCCGGGAACATGGGCAGATCCTGGTGGTTGAGGGCTATATGGATGTCATCGCCCTGGATCAGGGCGGCTTCCAAAACGCGGTGGCGCCCCTGGGCACCGCGGTGACGGAGCATCAGCTCAAGCGGCTGTGGCGCCTGACCGGCGAACCGGTCATGTGTTTCGACGGTGACAATGCCGGCCAGCGCGCCGCTTTGCGCGCCGCCGAACGGGCCTTGCCGCTGCTGCAGGCCGGCAAATCCCTCAGATTCGTTGCTCTGCCGGAGGGCGAGGATCCGGACAGTCTGATCCGCGCCCGTGGCGCCGGCGCCATCCGCATGTTGATCAAGAGCGCCCGGCCCCTCGTCGACCTGATCTGGCGGGCCGAGATCCAGGCGCGCAAATTGGACACGCCGGAACGCCGCGCCGGCCTGGAGAAAGCCCTCGGCGACCGGGCCGCTGCCATCGCCGATAACCAGGTGCAATGGCAGTACAAATCCGAGTTCCGGCGCCGCATGCGGGATCTGCTGCCCCGCCGGCGGGAGCCCCAGCACAGCAGCGGAATTGGGCTGAGTACCCGTGGCGACGTCGGCGGCGCCCAGGCCAGCCAGGAGCGGGCGCTGCTCGCCCTTTTGGTCAATCAGCCCTGGCTGTTCGAGCACCGGGCGGAAGACCTAAACGAGTTGACCCTGCAAACGCCCGCCTATAACCAGATGCTTCAACGAATTCGAGAGTTTTTGGCTGTAACTCAAGAGCTTGACACGGCGACGTTGGAACGCCACCTGATAGCCAGCGGCCTGGAGGAGGGGCTTCGGGCGGCCACTAGTCCAATGGTATATCGTCAGGCTTCATTTGCTGCGCCGGGTGCGGCGCCAGAGGAGGCGGCAAAGGCGCTAGACGACATTTTGACACGGCACGGCAAGGACAAGCTGAAGGCCGACCGGGTGGCCGCGGCACAGGACTTGGCTCGAATGTGGAACGACGAGAACGATAGCCGGCTGCGGCACATCATTCAGGAAGAGATCGGCGGCGGGTAATCGGCGGGCGCGGGATCGGCAAGGGGTTGAAACGGACATATGGCGACGAAAGAAGAGACGCAGGAAACGCGGGAACGGGAAGAAGGCGGCGAAGGGCCGCTGATGGACGCCGCGATGCAGGCCGTCAAGAAGATCATCGCGCGCGGCAAAGAACGCGGGTACCTGACCTACGAAGAACTCAATCAGGCCCTGCCGGCCGATAAGGTCTCCTCCGAGCAGATTGAGGATGTCCTGGCCCAGCTCTCCGAGATGGGCATCAACGTCGTCGAGGACGAAGAGGCCGAAGAGAGCGACGACAAGCAGAAAGAACCGGAACAGACCGAGCAAGCGGCCAGCGGCAATGTCTCGGACGACGCCGGCCGCACCGACGACCCTGTCCGCATGTACTTGCGTGAGATGGGCACGGTCGAGCTGCTGTCGCGTGAGGGCGAAATCGCCATCGCCAAGCGCATCGAGGCGGGCCGGGAGAAGATGATCGGCTCGATCTGCGAATCCCCGCTTACGATCCGCGCCATCGTCGCCTGGCGGGACGCCCTGTTGGACGAACGCATTCTGCTACGCGACGTCATCGATCTCGATGCGACCTACGGCGGTGGTCCGGAAGCCGCGACGAATGCCAACGGCTCTGACGAGAATGCGGAGGAAGGCGGTGAGCAGACGAACGGTGCCGTTAATGGCGTCGACGCCAGCGCCAAGTCCGACGACGAGTCCGAGGATAAAGAGGACGACGAGAATTCCGGCGAAGACGGCGAGGACAAGGACAGCGACAACGACAACGACGAAACCAGCCTCTCCCTGGCCGCGCTCGAGGCCAAACTGAAGCCCGACGCGCTCGAATTGTTTGACCAGATCGCCCGCGTCTACACCAAGCTCTCCAAACTGCAGGAGCAGCGGCTTGAGGGCATGAAGACCAACGCTGACCCGCTGACCAAGGCACAAGAGAAGCGCTACGCGAAGCTGCAGGGCGAGTTGGTCGAGTTCATGAAACGGGTGCAGCTTAACAACAACCGTATCGAAGCGTTGGTGGACGAGCTCTACGGGCTCAACAAGCGTCTGACCAACTTCGAAGGCCGGCTGCTGCGCCTGGCGCTCGACTCCAAAGTCAGCCGCGAGGAGTTCCTCGAACATTACATGGGGAGCGAACTCGACCCCGAATGGTTGACCAATGTTTCCAAGCTGAAGGGCAAGGGCTGGAAAGAGTTTGCCGCCAAACGCCCGGACGACATCAACGAGATCCGGACCGAAGTCCTGACGATCTCCGAACGCGTCGGCCTGCCGGTCGCCGAGTTCCGCCGGATCGTCCGCACGGTGCAGCAAGGCGAACGGGAAGCGGCGACCGCGAAAAAGGAAATGGTCGAGGCCAACCTGCGCCTCGTGATCTCCATTGCCAAGAAGTACACCAACCGCGGCCTGCAATTCCTCGATCTGATTCAGGAAGGCAACATCGGCCTGATGAAGGCGGTCGATAAGTTCGAATACCGCCGCGGTTACAAGTTCTCGACCTATGCCACCTGGTGGATTCGCCAGGCGATCACCCGCTCGATCGCCGACCAGGCCCGGACCATCCGTATCCCAGTCCACATGATCGAGACGATTAACAAGCTGGTCCGCACATCCCGCCAGATGCTGCACGAGATCGGCCGCGAACCGACCCCGGAAGAGCTGGCCATCAAGCTCCATATGCCGCTGGAGAAGGTGCGCAAGGTTCTGAAGATCGCCAAGGAACCGATCTCCCTCGAAACGCCGATCGGCGACGAGGAAGACAGCCACCTCGGCGATTTCATCGAGGACAAGAACGCCATCCTGCCCCTCGACGCAGCGATCCAGGCGAACTTGCGCGAAACCACCACCCGCGTCTTGGCCACGCTCACCCCGCGCGAGGAACGCGTGCTGCGCATGCGCTTCGGGATCGGTATGAACACGGACCACACCCTTGAGGAAGTGGGCCAACAGTTCTCGGTGACCCGCGAACGCATCCGCCAGATCGAAGCCAAGGCGCTCCGCAAGCTGAAACACCCGAGCCGGTCGAGGAAACTCCGCAGCTTCCTCGACTACTAGCTGACCACCGGTGTCCCTTATCGCCCTCGCGGCTTCTATGATATAGGAGCGAGAGAAGGGCCCGTAGTTCAGTTGGTCAGAACGGACCGCTCATAACGGTCATGTCGCAGGTTCGAGTCCTGCCGGGCCCACCAGTTCCTTGACTAAGCTGAAGGTTTGCCGGCGACGGATTTCTTCCAAGCAGAGTACGTTTTTGGAACATCGAGCCGCTTCAGCTCATGCCAACACGCGATCGCTTCCTCTCGGGTGGCACCTTTTTCCTTTTTCAAGAATTCGCTCAGGAAGTTGATATAGCGGCCTGTTGGGATCTTTTCGTAGGCCAGATCGGGTTCGTTCAGGATCACATATTGCTTTGCTAGGTCGCCGTAGGTGATCGGATTGCCTTCGGTGATTTGTTCTTCCCGCCACCTGTTCAATCTGTATCGGGATCCTGATCTCTCCTTGAAGTCCGGGTTGAGCCTTTTCGCGTGCTCAACAATCCAGTCCTTTGTTTCCCTATTGTTTGTGTAATTGCGCACCCGTTTCCTGGGGCTAAGGCCTGCGTCAGAGTCTTTTTCATTACCTCTGGACAGGTTGCGTCTTGTTGGGAGTTTGACTTTTCCCGTTTTCAGGAACGACCGTATTGCTTTCTCAAGCTCATCTTTTCGCAGTTTTGACGACTGGGGCACGCCGATTTCTTTTGCGAAACCTTTCAGCTCCGAACAATACCAGTAGCCCGCATCGAACTCCGCGACGGTCATTTTCGGAGAGAGTTTCGGGTTACGCTTGTTCTCCATGACATCCAGCTCCGGTGGGTACGCTCATCGGCGGCAGGCAGCAGACGGCAGGCTACATTGCATTCGAGCCCCTCGCTCGGTTGGTCGGGTCGGAACCGCCGATCCCGGTCACGTTACAGGCTCGAGTCCCGCTGGGCCCACCATGTCCAAGGTTACCATCGTTACGCGACATCACGACTTGGACGGTGATTTCGGGTATTGTAGTCGGACTCAGCAGCAGCAACTCGGTTGGCTGAACTAGCCGCGGAACAGGTCACATCGGTAAGCACAGGGCTGATGTCCAGAGAAGGGATGCTTGGTCGGTAAGCAGCGCATACATCCATGAACTTCTATGCAGGACCAAGTGTCAGCGGTCTTCTCCTATGGCCGTTGTGCGGGTTCTTCTGGTGGTCATTGGTGCATCTCTTGACCGGCCTTGTGCCAAGCATGCTGT
The DNA here is from genome assembly GCA_028279245.1 of Alphaproteobacteria bacterium. Classification (GTDB taxonomy): domain Bacteria; phylum Pseudomonadota; class Alphaproteobacteria; order UBA6615; family UBA6615; genus JANQOE01. The sequence continues at coordinate 9,496 of JANQOE010000061.1, read as the reverse complement.
GGCTACAAGGCCCCCCGGCTTTCGTTGCTGGAAGCGTTCTGGGACTGGCAGCATATTTAGAACGCATGAGGCGCGTCCGAAACGGAGTCTCCCGAGAAGCTGCGTACTTCGGAGTGAGTATCTCTGCGGTCGCGTTGGGGGCTCTTCTGGGCGCACTGATCGGGTGGGTATTCGCCAAGGGATTCATCACCGGAGGTGGAATCTCTCCGCCATACTATTCCTATCCCCCAACAGTCCCCCTAAGGCTCATGAATGCTGCTGCCTGCGGTATTCTGAGCTCACTAGCAACCGTTGGCATGACGCTTGTACTCCGCAAGCACATTGACCGGCGCCTGTTTGGAATCTTGTTGGCCGCATTGATTGTTATTCATGGAGGACCTCTGCTGACACTCACGAGCCGGGCCATCTTAGTAGTGAGCCCTGCCTAGTAGTCAGCCCTGCGACACGTGGGGATTTCTGAGCGCGCGAAGATGACGCTTGCCAGTGCGACATCTTCTTCGCAACATGTATTAAGCGTCATGGGCATGACCCAAGCCATACAAGTGTTGGCCCGACGGCCGTATTTGGCCGCCGCGTTGACCGGGCTGGGCTACTACCTGGCCGGACGGTTCGCCCTCCATTTCACCGTGATGCCGGAAGGCATTGCCATCATGTGGCCGCCGAACGCGGCGCTGTTGGCGGCCTTCCTGCTCGCGCCGCGGAAACAGTGGTGGATGTTCGCGGCGGCTGGCGTCGTTGCCGAGTTTGCCGCTGACATCGGCAGCTTTCCGATCTGGCAGATCGCCGGCTTTGCTGCCGTCAACCTGTTCGAAGCACTGTTCGCCGCGCTGGCAATCTGCTGGCTGACCAAGTCGCACCCGATCGAACTCACCCTGCGAAATCTCGGCATCACTATTGCCGTAACCCTTGTTGCCGCACCGGCCGTCGCCGCACTTGGCGGTGCCCAGGCCTACGCACTCGGCAATCCGTCGATCGAGTACTGGCAGTTCTGGCGGCTGTGGTGGTTTGGCGATGCCACCGGGCTCGTCGTCACCCTGCCGTTGATTCTCATAGTCGCCGGCCGGGTGCCGGGCGTGCCCGCCTTTCCGCGTCTTGCGACGGTCGAAGCGGTCGGATTAGGCGCGGCCCTTCTGCTTGCGGCCGCACTGCTGGTGACGCCGCTGCACGACAGTCTGCCATGGGCCGCCAGCCCGGTACTGGTCATGTTGTGCATGGTTTGGGTCGCCTTGCGGACAACGCCGCTCATCGCCGCCGGCACCGCCCTGCTGGTCTCGCTCGCGGCGACCATCGCCACGACCTCCGGTATCGGCCCGTTCGCCGGCCTCGCCGACGAAGCGGCCAGCGCGCTGGCGGTGCAGGAATTCCTCGTCGCCACATCCATCCTCGCCATCCTGCTCAGTTTCGCGATCAGCGAGGTCCGCCGCGCCAAGGACGAACTGGAAGTGCGTAATGAGGATCTCGAGCAGCGAGTGGCGGCGCGGACGGAATCGCTGACGTCCCTCAATCGGGAACTCGCCGAAAACCTGCGGCTGCTCGAACGCAAACTCGACGAGGCCGAACAACGCCGGCAGCAGTTGGTCAGGGAAATGTCCGAAGGCGCGCTGAAACGAGCCGATATGGCTCAGGTTAACTCTCGTTTGCTGCAGCGGTTGCGCGCCAACAGCGAAGAGATGGAGGTGTTGCGCCATCAGGTGCAATACTTCACCAACCTGCTACACGAGGACCGTCCGACACTTTCCGGCTAGGTCCACGGTTGACAGGCACGCCCGTGCCGCCATTTCACGCCACTTGCCCCCATATCTTGAGAGAGCACGCTAGACAATGACGACTTTGGTTCCGCCTTTGCGTTGGGCGACCCCCGATGATGCCGATGCGCTGGTGCGGCTCATCAACTACGCCGGCGAAGGCCTGCCGGTGTATCTTTGGCAAGGCATGGCCGAAAATGGAGAGACCGCGCTTGATGTCGGCCGCCGGCGCGCGCTGCGCGAAACCGGCAGTTTCTCCTACAGGAATGCCCTCATGTACGACGCGGCGGATGGTGTCGTCGCCAGCCTCATGGGCTATGTCTTGCCGGACGCGCCCGAACCAATCGACTACGACACGATGCCCGCCATGTTCGTGCCGCTGCAGGAGCTAGAGAATGCGGCGCCGGGGACTTGGTACGTCAACGTGCTGGCGGCCGAACCGGCCCATCGCGGGCGCGGCTACGGCAGTAGTCTCCTGTCGGCAGCCGAGGACGTGGCCCGGGATCTGGGCAAGACCGGCATGAGCATCATCGCCTCCGACGGCAATCCCGGCGCCCGCCGGCTGTACGAACGCTTTGGTTATCGACACGTCGACAGCCGTCCCATGATCAAGGAGCATTGGGAGAATCCGGGCCGCAACTGGGTCCTGCTCACCAAGACAATTTGACGCCCCAGAGTTGGGCCGGTTGCGCGGGGCGCGGCCCGACGGCATCTTGAGCGGCGGCTGATTTGCGCCATCTCGATAGCGCAGCGAACGAATGAGTATTTGGGGAAAGATCGTCGGCGGCGCGGCCGGCTTTGCCATCGGTGGACCGATCGGCGCCCTGGTCGGTGCCGTGGCCGGCCATGTCTACGACACCTCCCGCGCCGAGGCAGCGGAATCGGCCGGTATCCAGCAACCGGAACGTCAGATCGCATTCACCATCGGCGTGATCGCGCTGAGCGCCAAGCTGGCGAAGGCCGACGGGGTCGTCACCCGGGACGAAGTGTCCGCGTTCAAGCGGGTCTTCAAGGTGCCGACGGGCGAAGAGAAGAATGTTGCGCGGGTGTTCGACCTGGCCCGCAAACATGCCCACGGCTACGAGCCCTATGCCCGGCAGATCGGCGGCCTGTTCCGCGACAACCCGCCGGTGCTGGAAGAACTGCTGGACTGTCTGTTCCACATCGCCCAGGCCGACGGCCGGGTCAGCGAGGACGAACTCGACTATCTGCGCAGTGTCGCCGACTTGTTCGGGCTCTCCCGCCAGTCCTTCGACCGTATCCGCGCCGAGAACATCGGCGCCGACAAGGCCGACCCCTATCAGATACTTGGTGTCCCCCACACCGCCTCCGATGAGGAGGTGCGGGCCGCCTACAAGCAGCTTGTCCGCGAAAACCACCCAGACAAGCTGATCGCCGCCGGCATGCCGGAAGAATTCATCACCGTCGCCAACGACAAGCTCGCAGCCATCAATGCGGCCTACGACCGCATCGAAAAAGAACGCAAGGAACCTGCCTGATTGTCCGTGACGCTCAGTCCGAACCACGATGAGCGGCCGTCCGGCACGCCCATCGATACGTTGGTCCTGCACTACACGGGCATGCGCTCGGGCGAGGAGGCGCGGGCCCGGCTGTGCGATCCCGAGGCCCGTGTCAGCGCCCACTACCTGGTCGACGAAGCCGGCACCGTAGCCGAACTCGTGCCCGAGGCCCGGCGCGCCTGGCACGCCGGGGTCAGCTATTGGCGCGGCCACCGCGATATCAACGCGCGGTCCGTCGGCGTCGAAATCGTCAACCCCGGCCACGAATTCGGCTACCGGCCCTTTCCGGCACCACAGATTGCATCCGTCATCGAGCTATGTCGCGGCATACTCGCGCGGCACCCGATCCCGGCCCGCAACGTCGTCGGCCACTCCGACGTCGCACCGGACCGCAAACGCGACCCCGGCGAACTCTTCCCATGGGAACAACTCGCCGCGGCCGGGATCGGTCTGTGGCCGGCGCCGGGCGAAATGACCGCGACGGCCACCGATATCGGGCCGCTGCTGCATCAATATGGCTATCACCCGGACCTCGATCTGGCGAGCCTGGTGGGCGCCTTTCAGCGCCATTTCCGGCCGTCCAAAGTGGACGGGAGGGCCGATCCGGAGACACTTGGGCGGCTGACCGCGTTGCTCGCCGCCGCTTGAACCGGTTGCGGCGCATCTATACGTAAGAAGAAGCCAGACGGTCGGATGGTCGCGCTGCGGCAATGGGGAAACCCGTCGCGGTGAGGAAAGTCCGGGCTCCACGGAAACACGGTGCCGGTTAACGGCCGGCGGGGGCGACCCCAGGGAAAGTGCCACAGAAAGCAAACCGCCTGCCGCTTTCGGGCCGCAGGTAAGGGTGAAAGGGTGCGGTAAGAGCGCACCGCGTTGCTGGTAACAGCAATGGCAGGGCAAACCCCACCGGGAGCAAGACCGAGTAGGGGCGGCCGGCGGTCGGATCTTCGGGTGCGGACCGCGAGCGGGTTTCCGCGCCGTCGCCCGGGTGGGTCGCGCGAGGCGCCTGGCAACAGGCGTCCCAGATGAATGGCCATCGCCCCTCGGGGCACAGAACCCGGCTTACGGGCCGTCTGGCTTTTTCCTTCGACTCAAAAAGGACCTAAATCAGAACATTGCAAGAACACAGTTGTGCCGCAATCGACAACTAGCGTTCCACTTGGCGTGACCCCCAATCTATAGCCGCGCCAAGACGCCATTACTGGAGAACAGTCTTCGGCACCCGCCAAGCCATAGAAAAACCAAGCCGTTTTACTAGACGGCGCGTTGACGCCCATACAGGCCCATGATATCCCACTCAAGACCATCTAAGCCCATCGATGGGGCCAAGAGGGAACGAGCGGCGCGGGTGGCAAGAGGTAATGGCGCTTTTTCTGGGAACCACGGTCAACAAGATCGACCGGAAGAACCGTGTGTCGGTTCCCGCCACCTTTCGCGATGCGCTCGCCGGCCAGTCTTTCAAGGGGGTTGTGGCATTTCGATCACTCAAACATCCGGCGGTCCAGTGCGGCGGCATGGAATGGATGGAGAGCATCAGCACGGGCGTGAACGAGTTCGAGCTGTTTTCGGAAGAGCACGATGATCTCACGGCGGCTTTGTTTGCCGATGCCCAACCCTTGTCCTTTGACGGCGACGGCCGGATCGTCCTGCCGGCAGCCCTGGTCGAACATGCGAACCTGTCGGAGGGACAGGCAGCCTTCGTCGGCCGTGGCCACCTATTCGAGATTTGGGCGCCGGACACCTTCCGGGAATTCCAAGCGGCGGCGCGCGCCCGCGTCAGCGAACGCGGCATCACGGTGAAGCAGCGCCCCGCTGGGTCAGAGGGCGCATGAACGGCCACACGCCGGTCCTCAAACAGGAAGTCGTGGAGGCGCTGAACCCGAGCGCCGGGTGCGTGTTCGTCGATGGCACATTCGGCGGCGGCGGCCACGCCCGTGCCCTGCTCGAAGCCGCGGACTGTGTGGTCTGGGGCATCGACCGGGATCCAGCGGCGATCGCCCGCGGCTCGGCCCTTGTCGACGCTAGCCAAGGCCGGCTGCGCCTGCTGCAAGGGCGGTTCGGCGACATGCGCGATCTGCTGACTGCCAACGGCGTGTCGGCGGTCAACGGGGTCCTGATAGATGCTGGCGTTTCCTCTTTTCAGTTGGATGAGGCAGCGCGCGGCTTCTCCTTCAATAATGACGGCCCCTTGGACATGCGCATGGGCAAGACCGGCCCATCTGCCGAGGACCTGGTGAATGGCGCGCCTGAGAAAGAACTCGCCGGGATCATCTACACCCTCGGTGAGGAGCGCATGGCCCGGCGCGTCGCCCGTGCCATTGTCGAGGCCCGCAAAACTTCGCCCATCACCCGCACCGGCGAGTTAGCTGAGATCGTCCGCCGTGCCATCCCCAGGGGCGGTCAACGCATCGACCCCGCCACCCGCACCTTTCAGGCATTGCGCATGCAGGTGAATGACGAGTTGGGCGAGATCCAGCGCGGCCTGCGTGCCGCCGAACGCCTGCTGCGCGATGGTGGGCGCCTCGCGGTGATCTCCTTTCATTCTTTAGAAGATCGGTCGGTGAAGCAGTTTCTACGCGAACGCTCGCGCAGCTCATCGGTACGCTCGCGTCACCTGCCGCCGACCGAAACCCGCGTCCCCACCTTTCGCACGCTTGGTTCAAGACCACGCCGGCCGTCCGCCGCCGAGGTCACCGCAAACGCCCGCGCCCGCTCGGCGCGGCTGCGTGTCGCCGAACGAACGGCGGCGCCGGCCTGGTCCAATGGAGTAGCCGCATGATCCGCCCACCGATTGCCCTGATTGCCTTGGCCGCGCTTGCCGGGGGTGCGCTGTTCCACAACGCCTTTCAGGTCTCGGCGTTGGAGGACCGCCTCGACGAGTTGAACGCCGAGATCCGGACGGAGCGTGATGCGATCCATGTGCTGCGCGCCGAATGGACCCATTTGAACCAACCATCCCGGTTGGCCGAACTCAGCGTGCGTTACCTCGGCATGGAACCGCTGGCCGTGACGTCGGTCGCCGATATCCATCGCGTGCCGGAACGCGTGCCTGATGTGTTGCTGGAAGTCGCTGTTGTGGACGACGCCACAGATCCGCTGCCAAAGCCGCGGACCAAGCCGTTAAGCCCGCCACGCTTCGCGACAATGAAGGTGGCGTCCGCGGAAAGTACTGCCAAGCCGCAGCCGGAATCCGCCAGGCGCGATCCGAACTTCAACGACTTGCTCGTGCGGATCCTGCACCCGGTCGGGGGAACGTAATGCGATTGCGCGATAGCCGACCCCACGCCGACGAACACCTCGATTTGGCGCGCACCCGCCTGCTGGCGGGTGGTGCGCTTTTTGCGCTTGCATTCGTCGCGGTCGGCATCCGGCTGATCAATCTTGCGATCATCGCCGAGCCGGACGACGGCCGGTTCGTCGGGGCGCGCGAGATTGCGACCGCCGAACCCCTAGGGCGCGCGGAGATTGTCGATCGCAACGGCGAGTTGCTTGCCACCAACCTCACTACAGCGTCGCTGTTCGCCAATCCGAAAAAGCTGAAAGATCCCAAGGATGCGGCTTCCGATCTTGCGGGCGTCCTGCCGGAACTAAGCGAAGCCGAGTTGGTGGCGCAGCTGTCCTCGGACCGCAGTTTCATCTGGTTGAAACGGGGTCTGACGCCGGGCCAACAGTTCGACGTTAACCGCCTTGGTGTTCCCAGTTTTGACTTCAAACACGAAGACCGCCGGGTCTACCCCTATGGCCCGTTGACCGCGCATGTCCTCGGTTTCACCGATGTCGACAACAAGGGGCTCGCCGGTATCGAACAGAGTTTCGATGAGTTCCTCAGCGATGGCCGTGAGAGTCTGCAGTTGTCGATCGATGTGCGGCTGCAAGAGATCGTCCGACAGGAGATAGGGCTACAGGTTCAGAAGTTCGGTGCGCTCGGCGGCGGCGGCATCGTCATGGATGCGACGAACGGCGAAGTCCTGGCCCTTGTCTCGTTGCCGGATTTCGATCCCAACGCCGCCGGAACGGCCGGCGACGAGGCGCGGTTCAACCGCATTTCGCTGGGCGTTTACGAACTCGGCTCGGTGTTCAAGATCTTCAACCACGCACTGGCTCTGGACAGCGGCGTGGCGTCGATGTCCAGCTTCTATGACGCCACCAAGCCGATCCGCGTGTCGCGGCACACCATCTCGGACTATCACCCGGAGAACCGTTGGCTGTCGGTGCCGGAGATCTTCATGCATTCGTCGAACATCGGCAGTGCCCGCATGGCGCTCGATGTCGGCACCCAGGCGCAGCAACGGTTCATGGGTGCGCTCGGCATGTTGCGCAAGACGAGCGTCGAGCTGCCCGAACAGGGTCGGCCGATGTTTCCGGACCCCTGGCGCGAAGTGAACACCATGACCATCAGTTTCGGCCATGGCATCGCGGTCAGCCCGTTGCATCTGGTCAGTGGTGTCTCCGCCATGGTGAACGGTGGTGTCCTGTATCCGCCAACCCTGGTCCGGCGCGATGCCGACGATGTGCTGCTTGGCACGCAAGTGATCTCTGCTGAGACATCGGCCGAGATGCGCCGCTTGCTGCGTCTCGTCGTTGCGGATGGCACCGGCTCGAAAGCCGATGCCCCGGGATATCTGGTCGGCGGCAAGACCGGATCCGCCGAGAAGCAGGAAAACGGCCGTTACAAGCGCAAGGCAATCATCTCTTCGTTCGTTGCAGCATTTCCGATCCACGACCCGCGCTATGTCGTCTACGTGATGCTGGACGAACCGAAGGGCATCAAGGAGACCTTTGGTTTCGCCACCGGCGGCTGGACGGCGGCGCCGGTCGTGTCGCGGATCGTCGAGCGCGGCGCGCTCACCCTTGGCTTGCCGCCGACTGAAGAGCTGACTCCTGAGATTCGGGCCGCGCTCACCGTTCGGGTGAGTGGCCGGGAATAGAAGTTTGCGATTAAGAGAGCTGATGAACGGGTTAGGGACAGCTATTCGTGATGTCGATGTCGCCGGGTTGACGGCGGACAGCCGGTCCGTTCGCCCCGGCTATCTGTTCGCCGCACTACCCGGCACCCAGGTCGATGGGCGTGACTACATCGACGACGCCATCGCCCGCGGTGCCGCGGCAATTCTGGCGCCAACCGGCACGCAGATGCGTGATCAGCCGATCCCCCTCGTCACCCATCCTGATCCCCGCCGCGAGTTCGCCCACCTGGCGGCGCGCTTCTTCGGCATCCAGCCGAAAACCGTGGCGGCCGTCACCGGCACCAACGGCAAGTCGTCGGTCGTCGGCTTCACCCGTCAGATCTGGGCGCACCTCGGACTGCGGGCGGCAAGCCTCGGCACCCTCGGCCTGGACGCGCCCGGCGTTCGCACCGAACCCGGTTTGACCACACCCGATCCCGTTGCCTTGCACGAACAGCTCGCCCAACTCGCCCGCGACGGCATCACTCACCTGGCGTTGGAAGCATCGTCACACGGCCTCGATCAGTCGCGGCTCGACGGTGTACGTGTGCGCGCCGCCGCTTTCACCAATCTCAGCCGCGATCACCTCGACTATCACGGGTCGATGGAGGCCTATCTCAAGGCCAAGGCTCGGCTGTTTAAGGATCTGCTAACCGCAGACGGTGTGGCCGTGCTGAACGCCGACAGCGATTGTTTTTCGGAACTACGCGGCATCTGCCGGACCGCGGGTGTTGAGATCCTCAGCTACGGTCAAGCGGGCACCGATATCCGGGTGGACGATCTGGTCCCCTATGTTGACGGCATGCGGCTCTGTCTCACCGTACGCGGACAGCCGTACGAAACGCGCCTGCCGCTGCTCGGCGCCTTTCAGGCCAGCAACGTCATGGCCGCCCTGGGCCTGGTGATTGGGCTCGGCGGTGATGCTGCGGAGGCAGTGGGTGCGCTGCCGGCCCTGAAGGGAATCGACGGCCGCATGGAGATCGTCGCGCGGCACCCAAACGGCGCGGCGATCTGTGTCGACTATGCGCATACGCCAGATGCGCTGGACACAGCGCTCGCCGCGATCCGGCCGCATGTGCATGGTAGCTTGATTGCCGTGTTTGGCGCCGGCGGCGACCGCGATCCGGGTAAGCGTCCCCTCATGGGGGCTGCCGGTGCGCGCCATGCGGACAGGGTGATCGTCACCGACGACAACCCACGGACCGAAGTGCCGGAACGCATTCGCGCCCAGGTCCTGGAAGGCTGTCCGGACGCCAGCGAAATCGGCGACCGCGCCGAAGCTATT
>JANQOE010000038.1 GCA_028279245.1 Alphaproteobacteria bacterium | reverse complement strand
CTTGCTGCTATCCGATGGCCGACGGTTTTGTCGCAACCGTCGCGGACTCGGTCCGTGGGGTCCTGGCGAAAAACAGCGATGCGCGATGGCGGGTGTTGTTCTCAGCCCACGGTTTGCCGAAGAAAATCGTCGAAGGCGGAGACCCCTACCAATGGCAGGTCGAACGGACCGCGGATGCGGTAGTTGCGCGGATGGCGGTCGACAATCTGGATTGGGTCGTTTGCTACCAAAGCCGCGTCGGGCCATTGGAATGGATCGGGCCGTCGACCGACGACGAGATCAAGCGGGCGGGTGCGGATGGGGTTGGCGTCATTGTCGTGCCCATCGCCTTCGTTTCCGAACACTCGGAAACGTTGGTTGAGTTGGACATCGAATATGCGACGTTGGCGCGGGAATCCGGTGTGCCGGCGTATGAAAGGGTTCAGACAGCCGGTGTAGCAACCGGGTTTATCGATGGCTTAGCCGAGGTGGTGCGAACAGTGGTCGATGCGAGTCAGGTTCCTTGTAGTGGTTCCGGCGGCCGGCTGTGTCGGGCGCAATGGACCCGCTGTCCAGCGCAGATAGACGGCTAGCAATGTTGGACTTCCTCGGCGGCGCCTATCTGTGGATCAAATCGCTGCACATCATTGCGGTGATTTCTTGGATGGCTGGGTTGCTGTATCTGCCGCGGCTGTTTGTCTACCACGCCGCCGCCGAACCGGGGTCGCAGCAGTCGGAAACCTTCAAGGTGATGGAACGCCGGTTGCTGCGGGCGATCATGAACCCGGCGATGGTGGCCGTGTTCATTCTCGGGATATTGCTGGCTGGCACGCCCGCTGTGGTTGATTGGTCCTCGGGTTGGATTTGGGTCAAATTGGCGGCGGTGGCCGGCATGAGTTATCTGCACCATGTCTATGTCCGGTGGTTCAAGGACTTTGCCGACGATAAGAACACGCGGCCGCAGCGGGTTTACCGGATGTGGAACGAAGCGCCGGCGCTGTTGATGGTGATCATCGTTTTCATGGTAGTGGCCAAGCCCTTTTAGGGCCTGGGAAAGATCGTTGACTTCCCGGATGGGACACACTAACTGTCAGGAAATCGCGTGAAGGGTACTCGCGACTTCCACCTTTCTCCCCGATCGTAACGAACAGAAGCTGGCGGACAGGCCGGCTGTTAAACGCCTTTAGAACCCGGTTCCGGGTGTCGTGGCGATCGGATTAGTCCAGACCGTTTTACTTGGACACGTAAATGGACCTTCAAGAACTCAAAACAAAGACCCCGGCGGAGCTGTTAGCGTTCGCGGAGGAGCTCGAAATTGAGAACGCCAGCAGCCTGAGAACGCAGGACATGATGTTCTCGATTCTCAAGGTGCTGGCGGAAAGCGATGTCGGCATATCCGGTGGCGGAGTGCTCGAGGTGTTGCAGGACGGCTTCGGCTTCCTGCGTTCGCCGGAGTCGAACTATTTGCCGGGGCCGGATGACATCTACGTGTCGCCAAGCCAGGTCCGTCGGTTCGGCTTGCGGACCGGTGATACGGTCGAGGGTGAGATTCGTGCGCCGCGGGATGGGGAGCGCTATTTCGCGCTGCTGAAGGTCAGCAAGGTCAATTTCGATGATGTGGAGCAGGCGCGGCATCGCATAAATTTCGACAATCTGACCCCCCTTTACCCGGAAGAAGCACTGAAGCTGGAAATCGACGATCCGACAGTGAAAGACCCGTCGCTGCGGGTTATCGATCTGGTGGTGCCCCTGGGCAAGGGGCAGCGGGCGCTGCTGACCTCACCGCCGCGGGCGGGCAAGACCGTGGTGATGCAGAACATTGCCAAGGCCATCATGGCGAACCACCCCGAGGTCTACCTGATCGTTCTGTTGATCGACGAGCGGCCCGAGGAAGTCACCGACATGGCCCGGACGGTCCGGGGCGAGGTGATTAGTTCGACCTTCGATGAGCCGGCTTCCCGCCATGTTCAGGTGGCGGAGATGGTTATTGCGAAGGCGAAACGACTGGTCGAGCACAAGCGGGATGTGGTGATCCTCCTGGATAGCATCACCCGGCTGGCGCGTGCCTACAACACGGTGGTGCCGTCAAGCGGCAAGGTGTTGACCGGCGGTGTCGATGCCAATGCCTTGCAGCGGCCGAAGCGGTTCTTCGGCGCTGCCCGAAATATCGAGGGCGGCGGGTCGCTGACCATCATCGCCACGGCGCTGATCGAGACCGGCAGCCGGATGGACGAAGTGATCTTCGAAGAGTTCAAGGGCACCGGTAACTCGGAGCTGATCCTCGACCGGAAGCTGGCCGACAAACGGACCTTCCCGGCGATCGACATCACCCGGTCGGGCACGCGGAAAGAGGAATTGCTGGTCGACAAGGCGGTGCTGCAAAAGATGTGGGTGCTGCGCCGGATCCTCATGCCGATGGGCGTGGTCGACGGGATGGAGTTCCTGCTCGGGAAGTTGAAGTCGACGAAGAACAACGCCGACTTCTTTGAGTCGATGAACCAGTAGGGTCGTCGGCTAGGCCGGTATCAGAACCGTCGAGCCTGTCGTCTTGCGGGCCTCCAAGTCGCGGTGGGCCTGTTGCGTGTCGTGCAGCGCGTATTCCTGATGGACTTCTATTTTGATGGCGCCGGATTGGACGACGCCGAACAATTCCTCGCACATTGAAATGTAGGACGCGCGGTCGGCAACGTAGGTGGCGAGGGTCGGCCGCGTGACGTAGAGGGACCCCTTTGCCGTGAGCGTGCCTAACGCGAAGGGCGGCACCGGGCCCGAGGCATTGCCGAAGCTGACCATCATGCCGCGGGGCGCCAGGCAGTCGAGGGAACCTTCGAAGGTGGTTTTGCCGACGCCGTCGTAGACGACGGGAACACCGTTTCCGCCGGTTATGTCGCGGACCCGCTCGACGAAATTCTCAGTCGTGTAATCGATGACGTGTTCGCAGCCATGGTGCCGCGCGAGTTCAGCTTTCTGTGGGGAGCCGACGGTCCCGATGACCGTTACGCCGAGATGTTTGAGCCATTGGCATGCGATGATACCGACGCCGCCGGCGGCGGCATGGAACAGGACTGTCATGCCACTCTCAACTGGGAAGGTTTGGCGGATGAGGTATTGCACGGTTAGACCCTGCAGCATCATGGCGGCGGCCTGTCTGTCGGCGATGCTGCCGGGGAGACGAACGGCTTTGTTGGCGGGGAAGTTGCGGGCCTCGGAATAGGCGTCGAGAGGTCCCATGACATAGGCGACACGGTCCCCGACTGAGAATTCGGAAATGTCGGGACCAATGGCGGTGACCGTTCCAGCGCCTTCCACTCCCAGACCGGATGGCATTTCCACGGGATACAGACCGGTGCGGTGATAGACGTCGATGTAGTTCAGGCCGGTCGCGGTATGGGTCAGTTGGATTTCACCAGGGCCGGGCGGCGGTAGGTCGACGTCGGTCCATTCGAGGACTTCGGGTCCGCCGGGTCTTGTGAAACGGATGGCCTTTGTCATGCAGCACCGCCGAGATGCTGGGCGAAGAACGCGGCGGTTCGGGTATTTGCTTGTTCCGCTGCGGACTGGTCATAGTGGGCGCCGCCGATACGGGCAAAGGCGTGGTTCATACCGGGATAGGCGTGGATGGTGACCTTAGGGGCGCTGGCGAGGGCGTCGTTGATCTGGTGCTGCGCTGGGGCTGGGCAGTATTCATCCTGTTCGGCGACATGGAGGAGCAGCGGTGCGGTAATGTTGTTGGCCTCGGCGAGACTGTTTTCGATGCCGACGCCGTAATAGCCGACACTGCAATCGGCGTTGGAGCGGGTGGCCATCAGATAGGCGAGCTTGCCGCCGAGGCAGTAGCCGACGGTGCCGACCTTACCGGTGCAACGGTCATCGGCGCGGATGGCGTCGAGGGTGGCGCGCAGGTCGTCAACGCCCTTGGCCTCGTCGAAACCTTGATATAGCTCGAACGCGCGCTGCCATTCGGCATCGGTCTTGTCGGTGATTTGGATGCCGGGTTGTTGACGCCAAAACAAATCGGGGCAAATAGCGAGATAACCGGCTTCTGCATATCTGGCGCAGAGGTCGCGCATGACGTGGTTCACCCCGAAGATTTCCTGAATGACGAGCAGGGCGGGAGCATTGGGTTTGTTTGGCAGGGCGACATGCGCGGTGAAGCTGCCGCCGCCTGGGGCGTTGACGGAGATGTCGGGCACGGGTTCGGGCTCCTCGCTGAGTACGGTTAAGGGGAGGGTATGAAGGCTTCGTGGGGGCTTCAAGGGGCGAGACCGCGTTGGGATGGCGCTCGGCGGAGCGTGGTGGTAGGTGGCGGCGACAAATTGGTGTGGAGTGTGGACGGGCGATGAAGATTTCAATCGACGTGGAATGTACGCCGCAGGAGGCGCGGGAGTTTTTTGGGGTTCCGGATCTGCAGGAGGTGCAGTCCCGGATCATGGCGGAGATGGAAAAGCGCATGCAGGCGGGGCTCGCTTCGATGGATCCCCAGGCGTTGTTGAAGATGTGGATGCCGGGGGCGGCGGGCACTGCCGACTGGCAAGCCTTCCAGAAGCAGTTTTGGGATCAGTTCGGTAAGGGAACGAAGTAGGCTCGAGTTCGCTGCGGAAGGGTAATGGTTGGCGACGACACCATCTATGCATTGGCTTCCGGCGTGGGACCGGCGGGCGTGGCGGTTATCCGGGTGTCCGGGGCGGCGGCCAGCCGCACGATTGGGGCGCTGACGGGCCGAGAAGTGCCGGCGCCGCGGTGTCTGACCCTGCGTGTCCTGCGGGATGGCGCTGGAGAGGTGTTGGACCGGGGCATGGTGGCGTGGTTTCCCGGACCGGAGAGCTTTACCGGGGAGGACGTGGCGGAGTTCCAGGTGCATGGCGGGTCGTCGGTCGTGGACGGTGTGCTGGGGGCGCTTGGGCGCTTGGCGGATACCCGGTTAGCGGAACCCGGGGAGTTCACCCGACGGGCGTTCGTCAATGGGAAGATGGACCTGACAGCGGCCGAGGGCCTGGCGGACTTGGTAGCAGCGCGAACCGCGGCGCAGCGACGCCAAGCGTTGTCCCAGATGGGCGGCTCGCTGGCGGGCGTCTATGAGGGCTGGCGGGGCGAACTGGTGCGGGCGCTGGGCTGGGTTGAGGTTGGTCTGGATTTTTCGGATGAGGACGTGCCGGAGAACGAGCTTCACCAACAGGCGGTAGAGATACTGGGAGCGGTGCGGGCGCAGATTGCACGGCATCTGGATGATAGGCGCCGCGGTGAGTTGGTGCGGGAGGGGTTTCGGGTGGCGATCGTCGGGCCGCCGAATGCCGGGAAATCGAGCCTGTTGAACCGGATGGCCGGCCGAGAGGTGGCCATCGTCTCGACCCGGGCGGGCACCACCAGGGACATTATCGAGGTGCAGCTGGATCTCGGTGGGCTGCCGGTGACGGTATGTGATACGGCGGGTCTTCGCGAGACAGAGGAAGACGTCGAGGCTGAGGGCGTTCGGCGGGCGCTGAAGGAGGCGGATCGGGCGGGGGTGGTGGTGGCTGTCGGGTCGGCGGATACGGCGTTGCCGGAGGCGCCAGGGCGAGCCGCGGAACCGATTCGGGTGTGGAACAAGGTCGATCTTCAGGGTCGACCGGCTGGGGCGGAGGGGATTGAGGTCTCGGCGATGACAGGTGCCGGGCTGGACCAGTTGCTCGGGGCATTGGAACAGGCGGTGCGGTCGCGATATGGGGACTGGGAGTCGCCGGCCGTGAGCCGCGCGCGGCATCGGGAAGCGTTGGAAGGGTGTCTGGCGGCGTTGGATAGGGCTGTGGGCGGTGGGTCCGGGGAATTGTTGGCCGAAGATGTGAGATTTGCGGTCGGATGCCTGGGCAAACTGGTGGGTCGCGTGGACCTTGACTCGGTCCTTGATGGGGTGTTTGCAGAATTCTGCATCGGCAAGTGATGCACATGTTTTTGTGCAGTGTTTCACGTGAAACGCACACCTTGTGTGCGGGTGGGTAGTTGCGATGTCGAAACTTTACGATGTGGTGGTGATTGGCGGTGGTCATGCTGGGTGTGAGGCCGCCGCGGCGGCCGCCCGCATGGGCGCAAGAACACTGCTCGCCACGCACAAGGTGGAAACCATCGGCGCGATGTCATGCAATCCGGCGGTCGGTGGGCTGGGTAAAGGGCATTTGGTGCGGGAGATCGATGCTCTGGATGGATTGATGGGCCGTGTCGCCGATGCCGGTGGGATTCAGTTCCGGCTGCTCAATCGGCGGAAGGGACCGGCGGTCCGTGGTCCGCGAGCCCAACAAGACCGGGGCCTCTACGCCCGAGCCATGCAGGAAGCTCTGGCGGCCCAGGCGGGACTGGAGATTGCGGCTGGTGAGGTGACCGATTTGGTCGTCGGCGACGGTCGGGTGGAAGGGGTGTGGTTCGCCGATGGGTCAGAGGTTCGCTGCGGCGCCGTCGTATTGACGACCGGGACCTTCCTCCGGGGGGAGATCCATATCGGGGAGGATCGTTACGCAGCCGGGCGAATGGGCGACAAGGCGAGCTATGGGCTCGCGGCGCGTCTGGACTCGTTGGGTTTGCGGAAAGGTCGGCTGAAGACGGGTACTCCGCCGCGATTGAGGCGCAGCTCGATTAACTATCGAGATCTGCAGTTGCAACCTGGGGATGCTTCACCGGAGCCCTTCTCCTTCCTGACCCATGGGGTGACGGAGGATCAGGTACCGTGTCATCTGGCCTACACCACGGAGGAGACGCATCGGCTAATCCGGTCGAATCTGTCGCGCTCGCCGATGTATTCGGGGCAGATCCAGGGGACCGGGCCGCGCTATTGTCCGTCGATCGAGGACAAGGTGGTGCGGTTTGAGGAGAAGGGGCGCCACCAGATCTTCCTGGAACCGGAGGGCCGGGTCGATCCGCTGGTCTATCCGAATGGGATCTCCACAGCTTTGCCAGCGGCAGTGCAGGAGGCGTTTGTTCGTTCGATTGCTGGGCTGGAACGGGCAGAGATTGTGCGGCCGGGGTACGCGATTGAATACGACTATGTGGATCCGCGGGAGTTGGGGCCTGACCTGCAATCCAGGGCGCTGGGTGGGCTGTACCTGGCGGGCCAGATCAACGGGACCACGGGATATGAGGAGGCGGCGGCCCAGGGCCTCTGGGCTGGGGCGAGTGCTGCGGCGCGCGCCGGGGATGGCAGTTTGGGGGAGATCTCCCGGGCAGATGCGTATCTGGGGGTCTTGATTGACGATCTGACGACCCGCGGTGTTTCGGAACCGTATCGAATGTTCACGTCCCGGGCGGAGTACCGTTTGCATCTGCGGGCGGATAATGCGGACCAAAGATTGACGCCAATGGGCGTGCGTTGGGGTCTTGTGGGTGGTGTGCGGTCTGGCGCGTATGAAGACAAGGCGCGGGTACTGAGCGAGGGAAGGGTTCTTTTAAAGGGTCTGACAGCTACGCCGACGGACCTGGCGCGGCTGGATGTCCGGGTGAACCAGGACGGGGTGCGCAGGACAGCGCTGGAATTGATAGGGAATGGGGTTCCGCGGGACGTGCTGGACGAGGTTTGGCCGGCCCTGGCCGAGGTTCCGGGGTGGGTGTTGGAACGATTGGGTAACGAAGAGAAATACAGCGGCTATCTAGCCCGGCAGGAGCGGGACATTCGAGCGTTTCGACGTGACGAAGCGCTGCGCCTGCCACCTGAGTTGGACTACAGCGCCGTTGGCGGCCTGTCGAATGAGGTGAGAGAACGATTGGAAGCCGTCCGGCCGGCGACACTGGGACAGGCTGGGAGGATCGAAGGAGTTACCCCGGCTGCGCTGACGGCTTTGCTGCGTTTCGTGAAGCGGGATGAGGTGTCAGACGCAGCGTGACTCACGTGAAACGGGGGAATGTAGTCGACAGCGAGTCTTTCCAAAGAGAAATCCGCGTTTCACGTGAAACGACAGGCCGCCTGGAGTCCTTCGTTCGGCTGCTCGAGTCTTGGCAAAGACGCATCAACCTGGTGGGCGAGTCCACGAGGGGCGAGATCTGGCGCCGGCATATCCTGGATAGCGCCCAACTCTTCCCATTACTTGAAGGCAACTCGGGGCCGCTGCTGGATATTGGGACCGGCGCCGGGTTTCCTGGCCTGGTCCTGGCGATCATGGGTTATCCCAACGTCCACCTGGTTGAAAGCAACCGGCGGAAGGCGGCTTTTCTGCGCGAGGCCTGCCGCGTCACCGGCGCCCCGGCAACTATCCACAGCCAAAGAATCGAGTCATTAGAGGCATTTCCGGCCGATTTCATCACCGCACGAGCCCTCGCCAAGGTCGATACCCTGCTTGACTACGCCGCACCGTTCCTTCATGAGAGAACAGTGTGCTTGTTCCTGAAAGGTGAGAACGCACAGACCGAGGTTCGCGAGGCCTCTCGGTCGTGGTCAATGCACGCGAACTACTCGCCGAGCATATCAGACCCCCGCGGGATCATCGTGCGGTTGGAGGATATCCGTCATGCCTGAAGTCGGCTCTACAACTAGCGAAACACTGGGCGCCGTGTCGACGCTTGCCGGTGCGCCGCGGATCATTGCGATAGCGAATCAAAAAGGCGGGGTCGGAAAAACGACCACGGCGATCAATCTTGCCACGGCGCTGGCGGCCTGCGAGCAACGGGTGCTGTTGGTCGACCTGGATCCGCAGGGCAATGCCAGTACCGGCCTGGGCATCGACCGCGGGGCGCGCGGGCGTGGCTCTTATGCGATGCTAGTGGACGAGCTGGAGGTGGATGCCGCCACCGTCGACACACGCGTGCCGAGGCTCCGCCTTGTTCCCGCTTCGGTAGATCTGGCCGGGGCGGAGCTCGAGCTGGTAGACGCCGAGCGCCGCGAGTTCAGGCTGCGGGAGGCCTTCATGGGCCAGGCCACGCAATATGATTACGTGCTCATCGACTGCCCGCCAGCCCTGGGCATCCTCACTCTTAATGCGTTGGTCGCGGCAGATGCGGTGTTGGTGCCGATGCAGTGCGAGTTCTTCGCTCTCGAGGGCCTGAGCCACCTAAAGCGGACGATCGACCGGGTTCGCAAGGTGTTTAACCCCCGCCTGGAGCTCCAGGGCCTCGTCCTCACCATGTACGACAAGCGCAACAAGCTCAGCGGACATGTCGAGGGCGATGTTCGCGATTTCTTCGGCGACAAGGTCTATCGCACCGTCATTCCCAGGAATATTCGGGTTTCGGAAGCGCCGTCGCACGGGAAACCGGTGCTGCTCTACGATATGCGGTGCACCGGCGCCCAGGCATACTTGCGGTTGGCGAGCGAGGTGCTGCGGCGGGAGGAGGATCTGCGTCAAACCCGGCTGGTGCCATGAGCGACGGGCGACAAAGAGGCTTGGGCCGCGGCTTGTCCGCGTTGCTCGGCGACGATAGTGATGACCAGGATGCAGAACAGCCAACCCTGGCCAGCAACACGGTCCCGATCGAGCACCTAGAGCCCGGCCGGTACCAACCACGGCGCAACTTCGACGCCGAAGAGATGGCGGCGTTGGTCGCCTCGATCCGTGAAAAAGGCGTTCTTCAGCCGATCCTGGTCCGGGCCCATCCGGACAATCCGGATCGTTACGAGATCGTAGCGGGTGAGCGGCGCTGGCGGGCGGCGCAGCAGGCGCAGCTGCATGAGGTGCCGGTCGTCACCAAGGAGCTGTCCGACAAGGACACGCTCGAGATTGCGCTGATTGAGAACCTGCAGCGCGAGAATCTGACGCCACTTGAAGAGGCGATTGCCTATCAGCGGTTGATGGACGAGTTCTCCCACACGCAGGAGGCGCTGGCACAGGTCATCAGCAAGAGCCGATCCCACGTCGCCAACATGCTGCGATTGCTGTCCTTGCCGGACAAGGTGAAGGAGATGGTCGATTCCGGCGTTTTGACGGCAGGTCATGCCCGCACACTGGTCGGGGCGGAGAATCCGGAGGCCCTGGCGCAGCAAATTGCAGCGCGCGGCCTAAACGTTCGGCAAGCGGAACGATTAGCGCAGCAGGCCAAAGGTGGTTCACAGAAGGTGCCGGCGCCCCGCAAAGAGAAAGATGCTGACACCTTAGCGCTGGAACGGGACCTTTCCGGTCTGTTGGGTTTGGCGGTGAACATCAGGTTCCACGGGAAGGGCGGGTCGCTCACCATTAACTATCAGACGCTCGAGCAGCTCGACGATGTGCTGCACCGGCTGAGTCAGGGCGCCGCCGGCAGTCAGGCGCCGCTGGTCCTCGAAGATGAGGTGGGTGACGGGATCGATGTTTCGGCGCTAGCTGAGGGGCCGGGGGACATTCCGGAGACGCCTGCTACCTAGTGACGCCGTTGGCGCGCGGCCATTTGTGCCAGTGACATGACGGCCCGGGCGCAGGCACTTCGGTCGGGCGCTTGACCAAGTTTCAACTCGACTTCCGCATCGAGGAGTCTGGCGGTTGCCTCGGACAACGCGTGCGGCGACCAGGCCCGGAGCTGCGCACGAAACTGCTGCTCCTGCTTCCAGAAAACCGGCGGCCGCAGGCTGCGCATGGCTTCCTTTGTGTCCGCGCCAGTGGCGACGCGCGCGGCAACATGATTGAGGCGCTGGAGATGCCGTTGCAACGCGCGGATGACAGCGACCGGCGCGGCCTCGGCACGCCAGGCGCGCTGCAACGCTGTTTCGACAGCAGGCTGATCGCCGGTCGCGGCGGCTTGCACCAGGTCGTCGAGGACGAAGGCGGAGGCGTTGCCAATGGTGGCGCGGACATCCGTTTCGGTCAGCCGTTTTTGGTCGCCAGCGTAGAGCGCGAGTTTGGCAACCTCCGCGCGTACCAGTTGACGATCCGGGCCGAGGTGGGCGGTCAGGATGGCGATCGCATCCGGGTCAATCGAAATGCTGTGTTCGGCTAGACCCGTCTCAACCAGCGCCGCGAGATCGCTTTCGGAATCGTCATAACAAGGGATCGCCGCGGCTTCTTTCTCGCTTTCGAACAGTTTGCGCAGTTTGGACTGGGGGCGGAGTTCGCCTGCTTGCAGGACGATCAAGGCGTCGGCGGTGCCGCTGTCGATCGCCGATTTGCACAGCTGTGTCGCTTCCTCGCCTGGATTGTCGACAACAATCGCCCGGCGCCCTCCTGTCATCGAGAAGGCGGCGGCCTCATCGGCAAGACGGGCGGGGTCGGACTTCAGGTCGTCGCTGGTCAGTTCGACGACGCGGAACGGATCGTGGCGGTCGCCGGCGCAGTCGACAACCAGGCGGTCGACACGTTCGCGCACCATGCCGTGGTTCGGACCGAAAACGAGGATAGCGCGGACGGCCGCCGGCGGTGACTTGATGAAACCGTCGGCTTGTTGAGCGCTTACCTTCAATGCCCTAGCGCTGGGCTAGAAAGATGGCGACGCGGGCCGTTATCTCATCCGCCAGATCGCTGGCGCCACGGCGACGCGCATCGGTCTCGGCCGACAGTGTGGCGAAGTCAGCCGAGGTCGAGATGTTGTAGCTGGCGATGGACTGCACGTTCCCTTCAAACAACAGGTCGCTCGTGTCCGTGTCGGTGAGTTTGAATGATGCTTGCAGGATCAGGTTGGCCCGGGTTGCGGTTTCGTCCCGCTGCACCGCCAGATTCTGAATCGACTCGTTCACATTGACGCTGAGGTGGACCGATGGATTTGCGGGTTGTCCGCGCGGATTGATCCGGTTGAGTAGCTCGTTGCGGACAAGCTGGCCGGTGCGGTCTTGGATCCGGCCAACTGAGACCGCCGAGAGCTTCTCGAGTGTTTCGGGCCGGCCGTCCGCTGTCGGGCCGTAGAGTGGCCGGAACCCGCAGGCGGTGACCGTCGCGAGCAGAAGTACGGCGGCAATTGGCCCCAGGCGGCGGCTAGACAACGAAGTTCACCAATCGGTTCGGCACGACGATGGCACGCCGTAACGGGCGCCCGGCAATCGCCGTCGCTACATTCTCTACGGTACGCGCTGCTTCCCGCACATCGTCCTCTTCGCTGTCCCGCGCGATATCGATCTTACCGCGCAGCTTACCATTGACTTGCACGGCGATCGTCACTGTTTCGTTCACTAGGAACGCTGGATCCGCTTTTGGCCAGGGCGTGTCGATGACCCAAGTCTTGTGACCCAGCTGCTCCCACACTTCTTCGGCCAGATGCGGCATCATCGGACTGATCAGCAATACAAGGGACTCGATTGCCTTGCGCAGCACGGTCGGATGAATGCTGTCGTCGGCTTTGGCCAACAGGTTGGTCAGCTCGTAGAGCCGGGCCACCGCGCGGTTGAAATGGAAGGACTCGACGTCCGCAGTCACGTTGGCGATCGTTTGGTGGATGGTTCGCAGCATCGTTACCGCGGAGTCGCTCAGATCGTCGGCCAGTGGGGTGCCGCAAGCCGGAAGCTTCGGAAGCGTTTGCTCAACCAGCCGTGACACGCGGTTCACGAAACGGAAGGCGCCCTGCACGCCGGCGTCGGTCCATTCCATGTCGCGATCCGGCGGGCTATCGGACAAGATGAACCAGCGCGCCGTGTCGGCGCCGAAGGCGTCGATGACGTCGGATGGGTCGACGACGTTCTTCTTCGACTTCGACATTTTTTCGACGCGGCCGACGGTGACTGGCGCGGCATTTTCGGCAAGCGCATAGCTGCCGTCTTCGTTGCGCACGACTTCCGACGGCTGTACCCAGACGCCGTCCGCGGTTTGGTAGGTCGAGTGGTTGACCATGCCCTGGGTGAAGAGGCCGTCGAATGGCTCGTCAACCTTCAGGTAGCCTGCCTGGCGCATGGCGCGCATGAAGAAACGTGCATAGAGCAGGTGCAATATGGCATGCTCAACGCCGCCAATATATTGGTCGACCGGTAACCAATAGTCGGCGGCCTGCCGGTCGACTGGCTCGGGGGCTTCTGGCGCGCAGAAGCGGGCGAAGTACCAGGACGAGTCGACGAATGTATCCAAGGTGTCGGTGTCGCGCAGCGCAGCCCGGCCGCAGATGGGGCAAGCCACATGCTTCCAGGTTGGATGGCGGTCGAGCGCATTGCCGGGTTCGGTGATATCAACGTCGTCGGGTAGCTTTACCGGAAGGTCCTCATCCGGCACGGGCACGATGCCGCAGTGATCGCAATGGATTACCGGGATCGGGCAGCCCCAGTAGCGCTGGCGTGAGACACCCCAATCGCGCAGGCGGTAGGTGATTGTGCCTTCGCCTTGGGACGAGTCCTCGAGTTTCGCAATCGCGGCCCGCTTGGCTGCGTCCACATCGAGGCCGTCCAGGAAACCGGAGTTGGCCAACCGGCCCTCGCCGAGATACGCCTCGTCAGTGACCCGGTATGATTCCGGGTCGGCGGTGGCCGGGATCACCACCGGCTTGACGGGTAGCTGGTACTTGTTCGCGAAATCCAGGTCACGCTGGTCGTGGGCGGGGCAGCCGAAAATCGCCCCCGTCCCGTAACCCATCAAGACGAAGTTGGCGACGTAGACCGGCAGGTCTTGGCCGGACGAGAACGGGTGTTTCGCCCGGAGTCCGGTGTCGTAACCGCGTTTCTCCGCCTGTTCGATGACCTCTTCACTGGTGCCGAGTTGGCGGCACTCGGCGATGAAGTCGCCCAAGCCGGCACTGTTCTTCGCCAACTCCTCGGCCAATGGGTGGTCCGCGGCGATGGCGCAAAAGCTCGCACCGAACAAGGTATCCGGCCGGGTTGTGAAGACGCGCAGGGGCTCGGACCGACCGGTGATTGGGAAGTCGACAAATGCGCCTTCGGACCGGCCGATCCAGCGCTCCTGCATGACCCGAACTTTGTTGGGCCAGCGCGGCAGCCGCTGCAACGCGGCTAACAGCTCGTCGCGAAACGCGGTAATCCTGAAAAACCACTGGAACAACTTGCGCCGCTCGACCGGCGCGCCGGAGCGCCAGCCTTTGCCCTCGATGACTTGTTCGTTGGCCAGCACCGTGTGATCGACCGGGTCCCAATTCACCCAACTCTCTTGGCGATAGGCGAGTTTCGACTTCAGGGCCGCGAGAAAGATCTTCTGCTGTTGGCCGTAGTAGTCCGGGTCACAAGTGGCCAGCTCGCGCGACCAATCGAGGGACAACCCCATGAGCTTGAGTTGGCCCCGCATCGTGTCGATGTTGGCGCGGGTCCACTCGGCTGGGTGTACGCCTTTTTCCATCGCGGCGTTTTCGGCGGGCAGGCCAAAGGCGTCCCAACCCATCGGATGCAATACGTTGAATCCCTGCGCACGCTTGTACCTGGCGATGACGTCGCCCATCGTGTAATTGCGCAGATGCCCCATGTGGATCCGTCCCGATGGATATGGGAACATCTCCAGAACATAGTACTTCTGTCGGTCCGACGCGTCTGCCGCGGCGAACACTTGACGCTCATCCCACGCCCGCTGCCACCTCCGCTCCGATTCCCGAAAATTGTATCGCGCCATACGACTTGCTCGCCAATGCCTATGGACGGGCGCACGTCACCCGTCGACCGTTCTTATAGAGTGTCTTTCTTACTGGAGGCTGGCGACCCGAAGCTGCCGGGCCCGGGTAAGGATGGCATCTTCAAGCTGAACCGAGGTTTCTTGCGCGACCGGTGCATCCGCCCAATCGGCCTCGCCGAGGCGTTCCTGGCGGAAAACAGCGGCCCGAATACCGTCCGACCGGAGTTGGGTACCCAAAATGTAGACCGTGACCTTGAAACGCTCATTCGGGCTTTCCGGCGGGGCGTACCAGTCGGAGATGATAACACCCCCAAATGGATCCGCGGACGCCAGGGGAATAAAGGACATTGTGTCGAGACTGGCGCGCCACAGGAACCCGTTTACCCCAATGCCCGCCCCCGGACCGGCCGCGCCGCCCTGCTCCCGGTCGCCGCCGAAACTGAACGTGAAAGCATCCTCACCGAAAAGCTTCCCAATGTTCTCCCGCTTTTCCTCGGTCGTTTGGAGGGTATCCGGCGCTTCGGATCTAACCCCCTCACAGGCGACCAGAGCAAGACTGACGCTCATTGCCAGAAGCGTGGTGTGCAGGACTGATTTGGTCATGAGGAATGTGTCCTTGGTCCAGTGCCCAGACCGTAGTCTTTGTCCTCAATGTCTGTAAAGGCTCAAATAAAAAGGGCGGTGGCATTGGCCACCGCCCTTTAGGCGACTATTCGAAGTCTGTCTAGAAGCTTGCCTCTAGGGACAGTACGAAGAAATAGCCTTCGTTTTCGGTGTCCGTCGTAGTGAAAGTAGCGTTGTCTGAGCTGGCGTAGTTGATATCGCCCTTCAATGCCAGACCATCCGCTATAGTGAAGGTCGCTCCGACAGAGTAGATGTCGACCTCAATGTCATTGGTGCCGGTGTCGGTTTCGCTGAAGAACGCACCTGCGCCAATTTTCCAGGGACCGGTGGAGTAGCTTGCGCCAATATCCCACCAAGATCCGCCGTCACCGGCGCCGTTCACGGCTACTCCAGTGTCTCCGCGATCAACGTAACCAGCGCCAACCTCGAAGCCAGCAAAGCTGACGTTGGCGCCGATGCCATAGATTTCAGAGTCTTCCTGAGCGCCGTCTTCGTCATCACCGAACTCTGCGGTCGCGGCAATCGTCACGCCCACATTGTTGAAGGTCTGCTTGAAGTTAGCGCCAAGAGAAATAGCACTCTCTTGGTCACCGCCGTTTGAGGACTCAGTTTCACTGCCATTCTGACCAGTGTCCGGTGTGAATGACGCACCAGCCTGGAATCCGCCGAAACGAGGCGTGAAGTAAGTGATTTTGGTTGCATCACCCGTGAAGGCGATTCCCGGGCCGGTAACACCGCCGGCACCGAAGTTGAAGAAGTCACCGATTGGGCCGTCAAACCCACCGCGACCAGCCATCACGTCCGACGCATCAACGAAGATACGATCGGCTGCGCCATCCTGGTCACCCAACTCCACACGGCCGGCGCCTTCAAATTGCAGGAAGACCCATGCTTCGTCGGTGTTGGTCGTGTCGTCGGGTTGGGTCTGGATTTCGATCTCCAGGCCAAACTCCAAGCCGTTATCCGCCTGGGAGCGGGCGGCGAACTTTACTTCGCTTTCGTCGGTTTCGAACTTGTAACCGCGATCCGAACTGTTAGCCGATAGTTCGACATCTTGGTCGGCGGCATATACTGAGAATCGAACATTACCGCTGATCGTCACTTCTTGGTCGTCGCCAACGATTGGCGTACCCGCATTCGCAGACGTCGCCAGAAGCGAAGCGCCGGCCAACGCGGTGCTGGCTAGTAGGACCTTCTTCATGGTCAATGGACCTCCAGATCTGGACTTTGCGTCCGCGTTTCCCTCTCTCGGCCTCGTCGGAAGCTGCCGACACGCAAGCGTGGACCGGAATTCCCGTGGGGCCGAGGGCATAAGAGCCTGTCTTTCCGGGGCTCGCAACGGCGGAGTGGCCGGATTGCAACGTTTGTCATATGGTGTTGCAGAGGAGTCACAATCTTGACGGTGTTTGGCCGCTAGTCGCCCCAAACCATTGATGGGGCACGATAACCGCGGCAGTCGTTCGCTGTGCTGTGACCTAGTGTGAGATAAGGATGCCGGCCGACGCGAGGTGGGCGAGCATCTGTTGAAGTTGCTCTGACGAGGTCTTCGGAAACGCTGCCCTCAACTCCTCTGCCCCGAAGGCCTGGCGGGATAGGATCCACTCCACCATTGGCACGAACTGTTGCGGCACCACCAAGGTGCCTTTCGATGTCTCAACGCTCGGGCGACCTTCATGTGACGTGATACTGAGCCCATCCCGAACGGTAAAGCCACCGTCGGGGTCGGCCAGATTGGGCAGGGCGTAGCCACCGCGCGGATAAGCAAAACTGTCTCGAAACCGATGGATATCTTCCATCACGGCCTTGGTGCGGGCCGTTGCCGCCAACTCCTCGACCAAGTGTTCGACGTGCCGTCGCAAAGCGTCTTCGCCGGCGTGCGGCAGTGGAAAGTTTGTCCGGAAAGCGGGATTTGAAACTGAGTGGGCCAGCAGGATGTTGATGAAGTCCATCCCGATGACGTGAGTCACCCCGAATGCGACATGCACCGTGCCGGCAGATGAAGCCAGGGCATCGTGGTATTGGCCGCGCGGAATGTATAGGAGGTCGCCAGGACGCAGGGTCACTTCCATCAGGACCGCGCCTTTGTGCGCGTCATGGAAGTCCTCATCGAGGCTCTTATACGCGGGGTGGGCGATCGGCCGGTCGACCCGTCCTTCGTAGATACGCCAGGTCTTCTCGCCTTCCACGTGAAGCGCGAAGACCTCGTGGGTGTCGAAGTGGGTAGCGAACGCTGGCCGTTCACGCCATGAGCAGTACAGGTTGCTCTGAGTCTTACCCCCTAGGGTGCGCTCCAGGATGTTGGCGGCGTTGGCGAGGCCTGGGGTCAGCGTGTCAATGTCGTTGGCAACAAGAGACGCCCCCTGTTTGAGCAAGGCGCGGACCTTTTCAGCGTCGGGCTGGAGGCTGGTGCGATTGGTGCGGTCGATCGCTTCACGGCAATATGCGGCCACCGGCACCGGTACGCGGTCAAGGACAAGCTGGAAGGATTCCGGGCTCCAGATCGCGGTCATGTTGAGGATCTGGTTCAGCATGTCCCAGTTCATCACGTCGGCGAACTTGCCTGGCGTCTCCGCCGGGATGTGGAGCGGACGCTGGTCGTGGAACTCGGCGAAGAACCGTTCCTCGGGAAAGGGGGCGAGGAGGTCGGCGAAACTGTTCAGCGAGGCGGACATCGTCCGCAACATAGCACGGGCCGGGACCGGCCTCTCAACTAGGCCGTGGTGGACGCGGGCCGGATGGTGATGGTTGAGGCTGGGCCGAGCTGCCGAACGAGCGCCAACAACTCGGTCGGCGTCATAGCGACGCATCCTTCCGTCGGTTGACGGTCGGGGTGGACGAGATGGACGAAAATGGCGCTGCCGAGTCCGGGTTTAGGCGGGCTGTCGTTGAAGCCGACTACCACCAGAAGATCGTAGAGCCGGTCATCGCGCCACATCTTCTCGGCCGAGGCAGGGTAGGGAAGCTTGACACGCCGGTTATAGGCCGGGTCGTTGGGGGCGTCGCACCAGCCGTCGTTGGGCGCCAGCGGTCGAACCGGCAGCAGTGTGTCCGGCCGGGCCAGGCGGTCCGGGCGGTAGAACACCTCCCGCAAGGGGAATGTGCCGACTGGGGTGGTTCCGTCACCTTCTTGTTTGGTGTCGCTGACCCCGCCTCGACCCAGGACACAACTGACACTCAAGTCGCCACTGGTTAGGAAACCGTTCGGCTCAACAATGACATTCATCAGCAGGGCGCAGATTAGGGGGCGTGCGCGGGCTCCTCAACGGCTGCGTTGGCGTGCTCGCTGTTTCGGGCGCGGGCCATGGACTGGTACTTGTCGAGGGCGCCAAGAATCTTCTCCGCTAGGCCGTGCTGTGCTGCCATGTCTGGGCTGAGTTGCGGCGGCGTGGCGGACAAGGGGTCATCGGATTGTTCAATCAAGCTCGTGGCTAGGAAGCCAGCCGGCAACGGTTCGGCCGGTGGTGCTTCTTGCCCTGTCACTGCTGCAGGCGCCGGTGCGCTGGGTGGCGCGCTTGCGAGTGTTGGGTCGGGTGCTGTCGGTGCGACCATGGCCAACGCGTGTTCGCCGATATCGCGGCCGGTGACGCCTTCCGCAACGATGTTCACTGATGCCAGCGCCATGCCAATCGGTCCGGTGAAGAGACCCGCGCCGAGAAGCCGGCTGCTCGGGGCGATCTCGTCACCCGTCATGTGGCGATAGATCGTCGATACCACCGGGATGTGCTGCAGGGGATTGATGATATCGAGCAGGTGAAAGAAGAAGTCGGCACCGGAGGCTTCTTCGGGGCCGGGTGGCTGTGGGTTGTTTCCGACGGTAGGATTAGTAGGAACGAGCGGGTCGATGGCCATGCAGACGGATCTGCAATGTCCATGCCACTGAATTGGGGACCAAACTGGCTGAAAACCTTGGATTATCAGGCGCGAACCGGTCTGGTCGCGGCCCGTCCCGGCAGGATCTGCCGGACAGCCCTGTTTCGCGAGACGTTGCTCAGGCGTGGGCTCTGCTGCTTGAGTGCCGGCGCTCGTTGGCCGCCAACGAGGGCGATACTGGCGGACTTGCGCTGAACGGAGATGCCAGCGGGCCCCGGGCCGAGATGCTGGCGCTATATCGGCCGTTGGTGGACCGTGTCGCCAGCGAAACGATCGTCGTCGCGCATCTGGGCCAGAGCCTTGATGGGTGCATCGCCACGGCTAATGGTGCGTCCCACTACATCACCGGCAGCGAAGATCTCGACCATAATCACCGCATGCGCGCGTTGTCGGATGTGGTTTTGGTCGGCGCGGGGACAGTTCGGCATGACGACCCGCAGCTCACGGTTCGGCGGGTTGCCGGCGAGAGTCCGGTGCGGGTGGTGCTGGATACTGAGCATTCTTTGGCGGAGACCTATGCGGTTTTTCAGGATGATGGTCCGTCCACTCTGCTGATATGCGCGGAAGACCGGGTTGCGGCCGTGCGGTACGGAAAGGCTGAGGTGATCGGCGTTCGCCGCTGCCCCATGGCGGGGCTCGACCTGTTGCAGGTGCTTGATTGTTTGGCGAACCGGGGCCTAACGGCGGTGTTCGTCGAAGGCGGTGGCACGACGGTGTCGCGTTTTCTGCGCGCCGGCCTGCTTGACCGACTGCAAGTTACGGTGTCGCCGCTGATCCTCGGTGCGGGCCGCCCGGGGATTAGTCTGCCAGAGGTCGCGAGCCCGGCTGAGGGGATGCGGCCGGCTACCCGTGTCTTCAAGCTGGGCGAAGACGTGTTGTTCGATTGTTTGTTGCGCGATGGGTGAGTGCGCCGCGTTTTGGGTGGCCGAACCTGGTCTTGGTGAGATCCGTGCGGAGCGAATCTCCGACCCGGCCGAGGGTCAGGTCAAAATACGGACCAGCTGTTCTGGAATCAGTCGCGGAACGGAGAGTCTGGTTTTCAAGGGGCGCGTTCCGGAATCCGAATACGAACGAATGCGCTGCCCGCACCAGGCTGGTTCCTTTCCGGGTCCGGTAAAGTATGGCTATGCCTCCGTGGGTGTGGTCGACGCGCTTGGCCTCGGCGTCGGAGAGGGTTGGCTGTCGGAACGTGTGTTCTGCCTGCATCCTCACCAGGACCAATTCTGCGTCGCCGTAGACGATCTGGTGCCCGTGCCAGCAAGTGTGCCGGAAGACCGGGCTGTCTTGGCCGCGAACCTGGAAACAGCGGTCAATACGCTATGGGATGCGGCGCCGTTGGTCGGGGATCGCATTGCCATCGTCGGTGCCGGCACCATGGGATGCCTGGTTGCCGGGTTGGCCGGACAGATCCCCGGGGTCCGCGTTGAGTTGGTCGATGTGAACCCGGCGCGGGCGGACATCGCGGCCCGTCTTGGTGTGGCTTTCTCGGAACCTGATGCGGCGACCGGTGAGGTGGATCTGGTCTTCCACGCCAGCGGCCGTGGGGCGGGATTGGCGCTGTCGCTCTCCCTCGCGGGCTTTGAGGCGAGGATCGTCGAGCTGAGCTGGTACGGTGCTGACGAGGTCACATTGCCACTGGGTGGGGCTTTTCATTCGAAACGACTGTCGATCGTCGCTTCCCAGGTGGGTCAGGTGGCGCCTGCACGGCGGTCGCGGCGGTCGCGGAAGGAACGGCTCCAACTCGCCATGTCACTCCTTGCTGATCCGCGCTACGACTGCTTGTTGTCGGAGGCTTGCGCATTCGACGAACTGCCGAAGGTGATGGGGGAATTGGCGAGCGGCAGGCGCGATGCGCTGTGCCAACTCGTGCGCTACACATAACTGCTGTTGGGGAACGGATGTACAGCGTTGCTGTCCAAGACCATTTCATGATCGCGCATAGCTTCCGTGGCGAGGTGTTTGGCCCGGCGCAAGGCCTGCACGGTGCAACCTACGACGTCGAACTGGAGTTTCGCCGCGACGAACTCGATCCGGACGGTTTGGTCGTCGATATCGGCCTCGCTACGGATGTGTTGCGATCTATTCTGGGTGAGCTGAACTACAAGAACCTCGATGAGTTGCCAATGTTTTCTGGCATGAACACCACAACGGAGTTTCTTGCTAGGGAAGTGTTCGACCGGGTCTCGGCCGCAATCGATGATGGGTCGCTTGGCCGACACGCTGGCGGCTTGGCCAGTTTGCGCGTTCGGCTGACGGAATCGCCTCGGGCGTGGGCCGCATATGAAGGACGTGTCGGTTCCAGTTGACGTCTGTTCACTTGCTTGTGCCTGGTGCGCTGGACCAACGCACCGGCGGTTACAACTATGACCGTGAGGTGGTTAGCGGGCTCCGTGCACTTGGTTACACGGTCGTTGTGCACAGCCTGTCGGGCCGGTTTCCCGACGCGGATGCCGAAGCCCATCAGTCGGTAGCCGATGCAGCGCATCGCTGCGAACCGGGGAGCGCGGTTATTGTCGACAGCCTTTGTTTGGCCGGGGCGGTACCTTCAGCCGCAGAGCTGGCGCGGCGCGGCTGTCATTGCGTCGCGCTGGTGCATCATCCGGCGTCGATGGAGTTCGAGCATCAAGCCCTGCTCGAAACCGAGCGGCGGGCGCTCGCTGATATGAAGTGCTGCATTGTGACCAGCACTTGGACAGGTGAACTGTTGCAGGAGCGCTTCGGCGTGTCGCGCGACCGGATCGTCGTCGCTGAACCGGGTGTGTTGCGTCGAATGGCGTTCGCGGCTTCGGGTGTGGATCGGCCTACGCGGTTGATTAGTGTGGGCACGGTCTCTGTTCGCAAGGACTACCCGACGCTGGTTCGCGCAGTGACGCGGCTCCAGGACCTCGACTGGCAGCTCGATTGTTTTGGCAGTCTGGAGCGGGAGCCGGATGCTGCGCAGGCTGTGTTGACGCTGGTTGCGGACGGCACGCTCGAAGACCGAGTGACGTTTCACGGTGAGGCCGATGCAGACGTGCTCGAGGCAGCGTATCTGCGGAGCCACCTGTTTGTAATGAGCTCGCGTTTCGAGGGGTTCGGTATGGTACTGACCGAAGCTCTTTCTTATGGACTGCCAATCGTGGCCACCGATGCAGGCCCAACGTCCGATGTGGTTCCGCCAGGGTGTGGCGTTGTTGTACCGCCCGCCTACCCGGCGGAACTTGCGCTGGCGCTTCGGCGGGTGATGTCGGACGAGACCACCTACAGATCGATGAAACGCGCCGCCCGGGAGACGGCCGGTAGGCTGGCGGGGTGGGATACGACGGTTCGCACCATTGCGCGGGCCATCGACGCGGTCAGCGCGTGAGCGGATTCTCGGCTGACTGGTTGGCGCTTCGTGAGCCGGTCGACCATGCGGCACGCCGTCTTCCGGGCGCCTTTGCCCTGGCGCAGGCGTTTGCCCAGTCGGTGCGATCCCGTGCGATCGGATCTCCTAAGCTGGTCGATCTGGCAGGTGGTACCGGTAGCAACGTCCGTTTCTTGGCGCCGGTGATCGGTGGCACCCAAGGCTGGGAGATTTGGGAGTGGGACAAGGATTTGCTCGAACCCACGTTTGACCGGTTCCGGGACTGGGCCACCAGCAACGGTTGGAGCACGTCACACGCCGGGGAGAGTCTGGTCGTTACGGGTGCGGACCTATCTTTGACTATTCGCTCCCAACAGCGCGATTTGCGCGAGCCGCTGGATTTCCGCGGCTTTGACGGAGTCTGCAACGCCGCGCTGCTCGATCTGGCCTCCGAGGCGTGGTGCGACAGGGTTTTGGACGCTTTGGGCCAGGCCGGTTGGCCGCCGTTTTTTGCCAGTCTCGTTGCCGATGGGGGCTGGGATTGGTCGCCACCGGTGGCGGACGACCAAGCGGCGCTGGATGCCTTTGCGGAAGATATGAAGACGGACAAGGGGTTCGGGCCGGCCCTTGGCCATGATGCGGCCACGACCTGGCGCCGCCTTGCGGAAGCCCGCAATCTGGAGGTGCGGGAGGCGGACTCACCCTGGCATCTCGGACCGGATCAGGCCGAGGTGCAACTGGCGTTGCTCGGGTTTGCCGAGACAGTTCTCCGTAGACGACCTACGCCTGGTGGCAGCTTGGGCGGGTGGGTTCGTTCGCGGCGGGATGCGGCAAACCGCTCAAACCTGCGCCTCGGCCATCGCGAGGTGCTGACACTCGCGCCGAATTGATTGGTCTTGAACCCCAAAGACACGACCTGACAACAGGGTCAATGGGTCCGAGTTCTGTGGCGGGAGTGTCTTACGGTGGCACGGGCAATTTGGAACGGGCAGGTTATTGCGGAATCCGACACCTTTGAGGAGGTGGAAGGCAACGTCTACTTCCCGCCGGATGCGCTCAATCGCGCGTACATCAAAGATAGCCCAAAAACGACTGTCTGCCCCTGGAAGGGCACAGCGTCCTACGTCTCCCTGACCGTCGAAGGCCGTGAAAATCCGGACGCGGCTTGGTACTATCCCGAGCCCAAACCGGCCGCCAGCAAGATCAAGGGGCATTACGCATTCTGGCGCGGCGTCGAAGTCGAGCGACAATAAAGACCAAGCAAGTGAGGATAGAATGACTACAGGAAAACGCATCCTGGTGGTCGATGATGACGACGCTCTGCGTCAATCATTGCTCGAACAACTACAGCTGCATGAGGAGTTCGTCACCGGCGAGGCCGAAAACGGAGGCGCGGCACTGACCGCGACGAAGTCAGACTATTGGGACGCGATCCTGCTCGACGTCGGACTGCCGGATATGGACGGCCGCGAGGTGTGCCGGCTGATGCGGCGCAACGGTGTGAAGTCGCCAATCATCATGTTGACGGGTCACGGGACCGACGCCGATCAGATCCTCGGCTTGGATGCCGGTGCCAACGACTATGTCACGAAACCATTTCGACTGAACGTGCTGTTGGCACGGTTGCGCGCACAGTTGCGGCAACACGAACAGAGTGAAGACGCCGTTTTTGGCATTGGCCCCTACACGTTCCAGCCAGCGGCGAAGCTTCTGCTCTACGGCGACAACCGGAAAATCCGATTGACCGAAAAAGAGACGGCGATCCTCAAATACCTGTATCGGGCCGGCGACAAGGTTGTGAGCCGCGATGTGCTGCTGAACGAAGTGTGGGGTTACAACGCTGGTGTCACCACGCACACGCTTGAAACACATGTGTATCGGCTGCGGCAAAAGATTGAGGCCGACCCGTCGAACGCTGCCATTCTCGTGACCGAACCGGGCGGCTACCGCCTGGTGCCGTAAGTCATCCTCGCACCCATTGTGTCATTAGTGCGACACGCGTGCATTTTGTGTGCACTCAGGCGCACGCAAATATATAACGGTGTGGTCAAGCTGAGCGGGTGGTGATACTGTGTCAGGACAAAAGAAAAGGCCGCACTACTACCTGCAATGCGGCCGAGTGTCTATGAAGTGAACCCCGACGGCGGGAGAGTGACCGAGAGGTAACGTGCGCTCGCCCCGCACTACCGAGATTGCAGAATTATATCTCGTTGTCGGAGGACTGGGACCGCCCCCAGCGGGCGGACACTTTTTTGACTCAGGTTTGGCTGCGCCTGCGCATACCTTGTAGATAACGCGACAACTCCGCCAAAGTCAGGCGGGTGGCCGCTGTGTCGGACTCCAGATGGCGGGGGGGACGGTCCGTCTCCGACTGGGCGGCGGACCGGGTGCCCCGCCCAAAGGACTCCGCCATTTGCAAGACGGCCAGGCGCAAGTCGCGGTTGGCTTGTTCGAGCGCCCGCAGCCGGTGCCGGGGATCCCCCCCCGGCGGCGGGGCGGTGGGCTGAGACCGGGCGATATCGCCCAGCAGGTTCTGCAGCGCCTGACGGCCGGTCTGTTCCGCGCGGAGCATGTCGAGCAGGCTATCCAACCGCTCGTTCAGGCGGCGGTTCTCCGCCAGCAGCCGGTTCAACTCGGTGCGCTGTAGTTCCAAAAGCGTGTTGAAGTCCTCGACCGCCGGTTCCTCGGTTCGTTCCTCTGCCGGTTCGATCGTCGGCCGGGGCTCGGCGTCGACATAGACGAACAGCCGGCCCTCCCGCCGTATACCTTCGGCCCGGCCGCGGGCGACCCGCATCCGCAGCGCGTTCGGCGAGATACCCAGATGTTCGGCCGCATCGACGAGGGGAAGTGCGGTGCGTTGGGTCGGCTCAGGCATGTTCGGTATCGTAGTGTTCCGCACAACTGTGCTGAACTATTCGTTCGGGCCGCATGCCCGAAGGACCTACTCAAAAAGTGCTTGTTTCACGCCGGGCCGGGGTTAGGACTTGGTTAAGCTCGCGGCGTTGTGATGTCCGTCACTTCCGTCTATGCAGTGATGGATCAATCTGCTTACCGGGGGAAACTGATTGATAGGTCGGGGGTTCCATTGACAGATGGTCGGCGCTGAAAACGGATACATGGCGCGCTTCTGGGGCGTCCGCGGCAGCATCGCTTGCCCAGGGCCCGACACGATCCGTTATGGCGGAAACACCTCCTGCATTGAGGTTCGTTGCGGCGAACGGCTGATTATCCTGGACGGCGGGACCGGCCTGCGTCCGTTGGGCGAACACTTGGCGAGTACGCCCAGCGTCGATGCCGACATGTTGTTTACGCATACGCATTTCGATCATGTCAGCGGCCTGCCCTTCTTCATGCCGATGTACAAACCCGGCAATCAGTTCCGGCTGTGGGCCGGTCACCTACAGAATGGCGAGGGCCTGCAGGGCGTGCTGTGCAAACTCATGGTCGCGCCGCTGTTTCCGGTGCCGATGGAGATCATGGGGGCGTCCGTCGCGTGCCAAGAGTTCCGGGCCGGTGAGCAGATCGAGTTGGGGGACGATATCAAGGTCGCTACGACTCTCCTGAACCATCCAAATGGCGCGACCGGGTATCGCATTAACTATCGCGGCCGCAGCCTCTGCTACGTCACCGATACGGAGCATGACGGCGGGGACGCCGATGAACGGATCGTCGAACTGGTGCGCGGGGCCGACTACTTCATCTACGACTGCAACTACACCAACGAAGAATACGAATGCCACCGAGGTTGGGGCCACTCAACCTGGGAGG
This sequence comes from Alphaproteobacteria bacterium, assembly GCA_028279245.1. Lineage (GTDB taxonomy): Bacteria > Pseudomonadota > Alphaproteobacteria > UBA6615 > UBA6615 > JANQOE01. Next base: position 6,916 of record JANQOE010000038.1, on the reverse strand, counting down.
CGGGCATGGAGCTGGCCGAGCGGGCCGATGTCCGCACCTTTGTGATATTTCATCACGATCCATCCCATGATGACCGTTTCATGGACGGCATTGCCGAGGCCGCGGAGAAGCGCCGGCCGGGCACCCTGGTCGCCCGCGAAGGCATGACGCTGGACCTCGCCTAGGCCCTTACTTGTAGGGATCGGCCGCGTCCCGCAGCCCGTCACCCAAGAAGTTGAAAGCAAGGACCGTCAGGATGACGGGGATCATCGGCGTCATCAGCCACGGGAACAAAACAACCGCTTCGATGTTTTGCGCTTCGTTGAGCACGACGCCCCAACTGGTGATCGGCGGTCTGAGCCCAAGGTTCAAGAAGCTTAGAGCGGTTTCGCCCAGGATCATTTCCGGAATTGCCAACGAAGCCGAAGCGATGAGGTGACTGGCGAAGCTCGGCATGAGGTGGCGGCCGATGATGCGCCGGGGCGGCGCCCCCATCAGCTCGGCCGCGGTGCAAAAGTCCTCCTCCCGCAGCGCGAGGAACTTGGAACGGACCGAACGGGCCAAACCCGGCCAGTCCACCAATGCCAGAATGATCGTTATGCCGAAGTAGATGACGAGGGGCGACCATTTCACCGGTAGGGCCGCGGCCAATGCCATCCATAAGGGCAGCCGCGGGAAGGAACGCACGACCTCGATGGTGCGCTGAACGATATTGTCGACCCAGCCGCCGTAGTATCCGGCGACGCCGCCGATCACCATACCCAGCAAGAAACTGAGGGTGACGCCGACCAGGCCGATGGTGAGCGAGATGCGCGAGCCGTAGACGATGCGCGAAAACATGTCGCGCCCCAGCCGGTCGGTGCCCAGCAGGAAGAGCGTGCCGCCATCCGCCGGACACACCAGGTGGAAGCTCCCCGGAATCAGGCCCCAAAGTTCGTAGTCCGCGCCACGGTGGTTGCCGAGACAGAAGAAGCGCAGTCGCTGCACGTCCGATGTGTCGGGGGTGTAGATAGGCTGCAACGTTTCCAGGTCGCGCTTGAACTCGTAACCGTAGACAAACGGTCCGACAAAGCGGCCTTCGTGGAACAGGTGAATGGCCTGGGGTGGTGCGAACAGCGAACGCCGTTCGCGGTGCTGCAGTTCGTAAGGCGCGACGATCTCGGCAAACAGCGCGGTCAGGTAGAGGATGAGCAGGAAGACGCCGGCGACCAGCGCCAGCTTGTGGCGCTTCAGCTTCCACCACATCAGCTTCCATTGGGACGCCATGTAGTAGCGTTCCTGCTCCGGCGTCAGGATCACCTCTTCCGCCGGGTCGAATGGCTCGGTCGAAACGAAGTGGGTTGGGCGGTCGGTGGCGCTGAGTGTGCCGCCGCCGTTTGCCGGGCTCTTGGGCGTTTCGCTCATCGGGTGGAGCCGCCAAGACGGATTCGGGGATCCAGCGCGGCAAGCGCGAGGTCCGACAGCAATGTCCCGATGACGGTCAGCACCGCCAGGAACATGAGGAACGACCCCGCCAGGAACATGTCCTGCGCTTCAAGTGCGCGCAGCAGCATGCGGCCGCTGATGTCGAGGTTGAGGACGATGGCGACGATGGCCGATCCGGAAACGACTTCCGGCAGGATGTTGCCGATGTCGGCGATAAACGGATTCAGCGAAACGCGCAGCGGGTACTTCCACAGCAGTTTGCGGGGCGGCAACCCTTTTGCGCGGCCGGTGACAACGTATTGCTTCTGCAGTTCATCGAGCAGGTTGGCGCGCAACCGGCGGATCATGCCGGCCGTTCCCGACGTGCCGATGACGATGACTGGGATCCATAGATGCTGGAAGACGGACCACGCTTTCGCCCAGGACCAGGGCTGATTGCGGAACTCGTCGTCCATGATGCCGCCCAGCGAAATGTCAAACCAGACGTTCGCCAGGTACATCAGGATCAGGGCAAGCAGGAAGTTCGGCGTGGCGAGGCCGATGTATCCCATGAACGTGGCGAAGTTGTCGCCGAGGCCATACTGGCGGGTCGCCGTGTAGGTTCCGATGGCGAAGCTGACAACCCAAATGAAAATGATCGTCGCCATGGTGACGACCAAGGTCAGCACCATGCGTTCGCCAATCAGCTCCGAAACCGGCCGGTTGTGTTCGAAGGACTGGCCGAAGTCACCCTGCAACAGACCGAACGTCCACTCCAGGTATTGGCGCCACAACGGCTGGTCGAGGCCGTATTGGCGGCGCAGTGCTTCAATGCGGCTGGGGTCGACCGCCTCGCCCCGGGACTGCATTTCGGCGATCTGGGTTTCCAGGAAATCACCCGGCGGTAGTTGAATGATGACGAACACGACGGCGCTGATAATCAGCAGCGTCGGGATCATCACTAGGATCCGGCGGGCGATGTAAATCAACATGGCGGCCGATCTTATCCGGGTGTGTCGCTGAAGTAGAAGGTGTCGGGTAGGTAGATGCCGAAGTGGGCGCCGGGATCCCAGCTATAAATGCCTTCCTCGGGAATGTTCTGCAGACTTTCGCTGACGACGACCGGTTGCCGGGTGCAGCAAACTATGCCGATGCTGAACACTTCGTCGGTGTAGACGTCGAGGATGCGATCCCAGATCTCGGCGCGCTGGCCGTCGGTGTCGGCCCGCCGCCAGCTGTTGTAGAGATCCAGTAGCTCGATGCCCGCTGGCATGTCCGGCGCTTCGCCGGCCTTCCCATCGGTCTCGAAATACTGTCCCCATTTTGGCCACTGGTAGTGGATCTGTTGAATGGGAACGAAGTCGGAGGGGCTCATCGCGGCGGTGGCGATGGCATTATCCGCGCCCGGCGCTGCCGCCATCTGGGTCTGTCCCGCAAAAATCCGATTGCGGAAGACCTCGGTTTGCGATGGCCGGGTGAAGATCTTGACGCCCAGTTCGTTCAGCCAGGTGTCATGGACGAGTTGAAGAACGTCGACCTGTTCGGTGCTGTCGCCTGCAGTCTCGACAACGATCTCCAGTAGGCGGCCGTCGGGCAGCAAGCGCACGCCGTCCGCGTCGCGTTCCGTGAGGCCGATCTCGTCGAGCAATTCGTTGGCCAGATCCGGATCGAACTCCGTCCAACGGGTCTGATACTCGTCGTTGAAGAGGGGACTTTCTGGCATGACCGTGTTGTTGGCGGGGAGCGCCAGGCCGAAATAGATGACGTCGTTGATTTCGTCGCGGTCGATGCCAAGGCTTAGGGCACGGCGGAATCGCCGATCGCGAAACAGCTCGCGCCAGACCGGATCCTCGTGGTGCATGTTGGGGAAAAGGGCGATCTGCGCGCCGCGTGCGGCCGACCAAAGCAGGGTGCGATAGCCTTCCCGTTCCTCGGACTGGCGGAGGAACGTGTAGTTGCTCATGAACAGATTGCGCGCCTGCAGGTCCGTTTCGCCGGCACCGGCTTTCGCCGGGATCAGCTTGCCGTCAGCGATGTTCATGAGGACCCGGTCGATGTAGGGAAGCTGCTGCCCTTCCACGTCGACCCGGTGGAAATACGGGTTGCGCACGAAAACGAACTGCTGTGCCGGCGGCCGCACCGTGTTCACCCAAGGGTCCAGCGTCGGCAGTTCCGGATTGTCGTTGCGGTAGAGATTGTCCATCGCATTGTGGAGGGGCGCCCAGCTGCGCAACCGACGCTTCTTTATCAGGGCATCCAATGTCGCCGGGTCGGCAAATTCGCCGTGGAACTGCTTCAGAAAATGCGCGGGCCGGTAGATGAAGTCTGGCCGGGGCGAGGCAAGCTTGGACAGGAAGAACGGGTTCGGGTTGGTCCAGCTATAACGCACCGTGCGCTCGTCAACGACTTCGAACCGGGGGAGCTCACCTTCGACGCGAAACACCGGGGGCGGGCCGAACGGCGCCAGCTCCTCGTTCTGCGCAATGTTTTCCCAGTAGTAGCGGAAGTCCTCGGCTGTGAACGGGTGGCCGTCCGACCATTTGTGACCCTCACGCAGCGTCAGGGTGAAGATGCGGCCTTCTTCGACGTCAAAGCTCTCGAGGATGTCCGGCACCAGATTGAGGTCCGGGTCGTAGGCGACCAGACGAGCGTAACCATAGACCGACATCATGCGCGTGTCCCGCGCCCGGGACATCAGGATCCGCAGGTCGCCGCCATGGGTGCCGATGCCCGTGGGTTCGACGACCCGTGGCGTTGCCGGCACACGCTCGGCAACCGGCGGCAGTTCGCCGGCGGTGACTTTGTCGGTGAGCGTCGGTGTTTCTTTCAGCTCCAATGCGAATGCTGGCGCTGCAATCAGCGCCGCGACGATGGGTGCGGTTAGACGAAGCGAGAACATGTGGCCCAATTTCTCCCTGTTCTTCTTTATGCCACGTTGGGCAGTGCGCCTCGATCCGGATCCGCGCGGACATAGTGTCCATCGCCGATATCCACGAGGCGGGGGTGGGTCGATCCGTTGATCGTAAACGGCGCGGGCCATGCATCCGGCAGTGATGCCCGTCCTTCCATCAGTGCGGCCAGATCCAGACGGCGGTGCGGGTTCGGATCGGGCACCGCAGCGAGCAGTGCCTTGGTGTAGGGGTGCACCGGGTTGTGGAACAGCGCCTCGCGCGGTGCCGTTTCGACCAGGCGGCCGGCGCACATCACGGCGATGCGATCCGCCATATAGTCAATGACCGCCAGATTGTGGCTGATGAACAGATAGGTCAGGCCCATCTGTTCCTGCAAATCCTTGAGCAGGTTCAAGATCTGTGCCTGGATCGAAACATCGAGCGCGCTGACCGGTTCGTCACAGATCAGCAATTCCGGCTGTAGGGCGAGCGCCCTTGCGATGCCAATGCGCTGACGCTGGCCACCGGAAAAGCTGTGCGGGTACCGATTCAGGTAGCGCGGATCCAACCCGACGAGGCGGAGCAGTTCCTTGACCATGTCGGCGCGTGACTTCTCGTCGCCGATTTCGTGGATGACCAGTGGTTCCGCAATAATCTGGAAAACCGTCATGCGGGGGTTCAAGGCGCTGAAGGGATCCTGAAAGATGAATTGGATCTTGCGGCGGAACGCTTTCAACTCTTCGCCGCTGAGCGCCAGAACATCGGTCGGCTTGCCGCGATCGTTGAAGACGATGCTGCCGGAGTCCGGCGCGAGGGCGCGCATGATGATCTTCGAAGTCGTGGTCTTGCCGCAGCCGGACTCGCCGACCAGTCCAAGGCACTCGCCGCGGCGAATCTCGAAGCTGACATCATCGACGGCCAGCACCCGGCGTTCGCTGCTGCGCCCGAAATAGCTGCCTTTGCGGATCAGAAACGATTTCGAGATGCTGTCGACCTTGAGCACCGGGCCGGCGGCTTCGGCGTCTGCCGGCCAGGGTTCGCGCTGCGCCAGCAGAACCCCGGGTTCCGCCTTCACCTCCCGCAAGGGCACCAGGCGTTGACCGGCCTCCATCTCGAACCGGGGCACCGCATTCAGCAGCGCCTTTAGGTAGGGGTGGCTGGCATGTTCGAAAATGTCGTCGAGTGTGCCGCGCTCCATGACCTTGCCGCGATACATGACGACCACTTCGTCGGCGACATTGGCGACGACACCCAGGTCGTGGGTAATCATCAAGACGGCCATGTGCAGCTCGTCCTGCAGATCGGTGATCAGCTTCAGGATCTGCGCCTGGATCGTGACGTCCAGGGCGGTCGTCGGTTCGTCGGCGATCAGCAGCGCCGGACGGCAGACCAGGGCCATCGCAATCATCGCCCGTTGGCGCAGCCCGCCGGACAATTCGAACGGATAGATCTTCATGGCGCGCTGGGGATCGGGGAAGCCGACCAACCGCAGCATTTCGGTGCTGATTTCCCAGCCGGTTTTCTTGTCGACGGACCGGTGCAGGTGCAGCGCTTCGCTCACCTGGTCGCCGACCGTGTGCAGGGGCGACAGTGACGTCATCGGCTCCTGGAAAATGATCGAGATGCGGCCGCCGCGAATGGCGCGGATCTCCGCGCTGTCGGGGTGCAGGCCGGCGATGTCGACAGTGGCGCCTTCTTGCGCAGGATCGGCGAAGAGGATTTTGCCGCTGGCGATCTTGGCGATCTTGGGCAGGATGCCCATGATCGCCTGGCTGCACACCGATTTGCCGGAACCGGACTCGCCGACGAGTGCGGTGGTCTTTCCCGACTGAATCCGAAAAGACGCGCCGTCGACAGCGCGCAGGATGCCTTCGTGGATGTTGAACTCGACGACGAGGTCTTCAACACGAAGGAGATCGGTCATGGGTCAGTTCGGCCGGGCTTCTTCGGTCCAGGCGTTCGGGTCGCCCCAGCCGGCCGGTTTCGCTTCGTCGAGAATGCCAAGGGCCTGAAAGTTGCCCAGGGTGGCGGGGGTCATTTCGAGATCGTTTGCGCGGGCGGCCGTGTGCGCATGACGCGCCAATGACTCAAACTCCTCAATGCTTGAGTCAATGCGCAGGCGTCCGTCCGCCGAACCGATGTTTAACTGCATCCAACCGTCCCGGCGGTCCCGCCTGGTGGAGAAGTAACTCAGTTTCACATGGTTCAGGTTACGCCAAAAAAGCTCCGTTTGGATCAAGCCGGAGGCGGCGATCGATTCCGCGTCGACGCGGATGGTGGTCCGTTGCCGCACAAGCGTTCGCCAGCCGAAAAACGCGAACAACGCGGTAAGGCTCCCTAACACAGCAAGTGCGGGTGTGTTGCCGAGCAAGAAAGGCAACGGGCCACCGCAAATGAGTATGCCGGCGCCGGCGCGGATGTAGTCGCCGGACAATGCTTCGAACGGGTAGCGATGGGTGCTCATGCCGGGGTGAACAACTGTCGTCCGGAGAGCCAGGCGGTGGCCGGGTGGGCCAGGGCGGTTTGCATGAACCGCTCGACAAACGCCCAGGTCGCCGGGTCCATGTCCCGATGGTGGGTCAGCAGACCCGTCGGCTCGTCGGCGTCGACGGTGCCGCCCCGGCGCGCCGCCAGGGGCGTGG
>JANQOE010000035.1 GCA_028279245.1 Alphaproteobacteria bacterium | reverse complement strand
CTGGACGGGAATCTTAGAAGGTTCCTGGCTCTTCCTCCGACCGGTCGGTCGCCGGCGCCGGTGCTGGCGAAAGCACGGCGATCTCGTCTCGCAGCTCATCAGTCATCGGAATATCCACCGACCGCAGCGCCGGCCCAAGCTGGTCAACGTTCCGGGCGCCGATAATCGGCGAGGTCACGTCCGGATGCCCGCCGACCCAGGCGACCGCCAGGCTGACCGGGTCGTAGCCGCGCGCCTTCGCCAGTTCCGTGAACTGGACCGCAGTCTCGAAGACCCATTCCGCCCCATAGCGCTTCGCATACATCTCGTTGGTCACGAGACGCGCCCCTTCGGGCCTTTGACCTGACCCGAATTTCCCGCTCAACAGCCCCCCGCCAAGCGGACTGTAGGTGATCACGCCAAGACCTTCCGCATGGGCAAGCGGCAGGATTTCCGTTTCCACCTGGCGCTTGACCAGGTTGTACATCGGCTGCAACACGTCGAAACGCGGCCAGCCGCGCCGTTCCGCGATCCCCAATCCCTTGGCCACTTGCCACGCCGCATAGTTGCTGGCGCCGAGATACAGCACCTTCCCGTCGCGCACGAGCTGGTCCAGAGCCCGCAGCGTCTCTTCCAACGGCGTGGCCGGATCCCAATGGTGCATGAACAAGACGTCGAGCCGGTCCGTCTTCAGCCGCCGCAGACTCGCTTCGACCGCCTGGGCGATGTGGCGCCGGTTGGTGCCCTTGGCATTCGGGTCCGACCCCATCTGCCCACGGCACTTCGAGGTGATGATCAGCTCATCACGCTCGCCAGCGATCAGATCCCCAAGAATCTCCTCCGACCGTCCCTGGCTATAGACGTTCGCGGTGTCGAAAAAGTTGATGCCCGCTTCCCGGCACGCCCGGTACATCCGCCCGGACTCGGCCACATCGGCATCCCCGCCGAACGACATCGTGCCGTAACACAGCTTCGAAACCCGCACACCGGTCCGCCCCAGCCAAGTCAGCTCCATAAGATCCTCCGACGCCTTTGATTGAGGACCCACCTATACCTCAAGAGGCGACGTCCACACAGAGCCGGTGACCAAGAACTATAGTCGGGATGGCGTCTCGCTATCTCACTGTTCGAGTGCTTTGACGCATCGATCGTAGTTGGCGATGTACCAGGCGACAGTGGTCTCAAGTCCCGCATCCAGCGAGGTCGCCGGCTTCCAACCGAGCGTCCTGGTGATCTTGGATGCATCCACCGCATAGCGGAGATCGTGTCCCGGTCTGTCGGTAACAAACTCAAGAAGTGAGAGATGTGGTTTGTGCGGGCTCTCCGGCAGCAAACGGTCGAGTATCTTGCAGATGCTCTCGACGAGAGTCAGGTTGCTGAGTTCCGTGTTACTGCCGATGTTATAAGTCTGACCCAAGCTACCGCGCTCGAGCACGGTCAGCAGTGCGGCCGCGTGGTCATCGACGTAGAGCCAATCGCGTACGTTCTTCCCGTCGCCATATACCGGTATTTCGCGCCCATCTAGGGCTGCCAGTATCACCACAGGAATCAGTTTCTCGGGATACTGAAATGGGCCGTAATTGTTGGAACAGTTACTCGTAACAACAGGAAGATCATAAGTGTGGTGCCAGGCCCTGGCCAAAAGATCGGAGGATGCTTTGCTTGATGAATATGGAGAGTTCGGCGCGTAGGGCGTTTCTTCCGTAAAGGCATCTTCACCCATGCCAAGCGAGCCGTAAACCTCATCCGTCGAGACATGATGAAAGCGGAACTGTTCTTTTTCGCCTGGGTCCAGAGTCCGCCAATAATCGACGGCACACTCTAGGAGTGTGTGAGTTCCGATGATGTTTGTCTGAATGAACTCACTTGCTTTGTCGATGGATCGATCGACATGCGATTCCGCCGCAAGGTGCATAACAGCGTTGGGCTTGTGCTTGGCGAACAAGGCGGACATGTGGCCATGATCGCAAATGTCCGCTTTCTCGAAACTGTAACGATCCGCGCCCTCAAAAGACTCATGGCTCGCCAACCGGCTCGCATAAGTGAGTTTGTCCACGTTGACGACGGAGTGTTTCGTGTGTTCGAGACACCGACGTATGACGGCGGAGCCAATGAAACCGGCACCACCTGTTATCAGTATTCTCATCGAGTCTTGCCTCTTAGGAATTGTCGTTCAGGGTCTGGCCAGGGGCTCAAAGTTGCACGGTCGCGATAATCGTGAAAGGCGCCCAATTAAGGGCTTGATTCGGTGAAGATTGTGCAAATCGTTGTTAATGGATCGGCGAGATACAGGCCTCACCGACAGAGGTCTTCAGCCGACGGCTCTCTGTAACACAACCTAAGATTGCCGTTGAATGAACGTCATCAGGGCAGTCCTTCCCGCCTATGTTTTTGGTCAAGATAGTTGCGCTACCTAAGGACGAGCAGCTATCAGCCCCCACTTTCGTACCCCACTTTTTTGCATACGACGAATCATCGCCGGACCGGCATGACCGCCGGACCCTACACCGTCCGGATCGGACACCGTGCTCTCAAAATCTCTTGGGCTGCTTCTGCCAAGCGGCCTTGCTGCGCCAACACTTGTCGCCGCAGGCTGTCGCCTGGCCAGCACCGGTCTCAGTATCGCGTTGCTGGCGGTTCTCACCAGGTCTTTGGGGCCTGAAGAGTATGGCCGCTTCGTCGTGCTGCTATCGATCGGCACCATGCTGGGCCAGGTACTCCCCCTCGGCCAGCAAGCCCTGCTACTGAAACACTATCGTCCCAATTCGCCGCCGGAGCAGAATTGGGCGTTGCTACGCACCAACTCTGCCTGGCTCGCCGCCGGAACGGGTCTCATCGTTCTGACAGCGGCCACGCTCTCACCGGCGAACGTCATGCCGGGCCTACCGGCCGCGCTCATATTCGCCGCCATATTTGCGCTGACCGAATACTTCCTGAACTTCTTCCGTGTGCATGGCCGAATGGCGTGGGCGCTAGTGCCGCGCGAGAACGCTTGGCGGTTGTTGGTGCTGTGCACGATCCCCGCCTGGGCGTGGCAGGAAACCAGCCCGGCCGGTCACCACGCCTTCCTGTTAGCGACAGGACTGCTTTTCCTCCCTGTCGCTGTCCAGGTCGCCAAATTCATCAGGACCGAGGGCTTGGCATGGATTAGGGCAAAGAACCCCGTTCCGGCCAGATGGCGCAGGGAAAGCGGCTATTTCTTCGGCGCCAACGTTCTGTTCGCCAGCGCCAACTACCTTGACACTATTGTCATCGGCGCCGTCATCGGCCTCCAGGAGGCCGCCATCTATTTTACCGCATTCCGCATATCGAAGCTGCTGGAGATGCCGAAGCTCATCCTCAACACTGCGATTATCCCGCGCCTCGCCGCCGCCTGCCAGACCGCGGACCGGCCGGCGATCCAGCGTATCCTGCGGCAAATGGTGGTCTTCGCGCTGGCCCCGACGGTTATCGCCGGCCTCCTGACGATCATGCTCTGTCGCTCGCTGCTAGGCGTCTTCGACCCGAGTTTTGCCGGCCACGCCCACATCCTGGTCATTCTCGTCTTCGTCACCGGCACGGTGGTCGGGCTCGGCGAAGGCGAACCCACAATGAAGATGGCCGGCGGCGAGAAACAACAGCTTATCGCCTACAGCCTGCTCCTCCTGGTCCATCTCTTCCTCCTCACGGTCCTCGGCAACCTCCTCGGCCTGACCGGCGTAACAGTCGCCTATGGGCTGCATGTAACCGCCCGCGCCTGGTTCGCCCGCCACTGGTGCCGCACCAACCTGACCGTCGACCCTGCCATAACCTCCGCCCGCCCGCATATCGAGCGCTGGCTGACCAGCCGTCCCAAGGGGTTTGCCTAGCCCGTAAGCGCCGGGGACGAATCATCCGCCGGTGCGGGAGACACATGTGCAGTTCGAAGCAGACAGGCGAGCCAAGGGATCGGGATGGGAGACGACGCGGGGCCAAATTTTTTCATCGTCGGTGCGATGAAAGCCGGCACATCGTCGATCTGCCGCTACCTGGCGCAACATCCGCAAGTCTTCATCAGCCGCATCAAGGAACCGAACTACTATGTCTGGGAGAACCTGGAGCATCGCGACAGGTACCTCGTACCTTGTCCAAGCGGTCTTGCGCCCATTGAACTCACCCAGTTGGTCAGGACCCGCGACCAGTACTCGCGGCTATTCGCCAAGGCCAGCTTCTACCAGGCCCGCGGTGAAGCCAGCCCGCTCTATCTACCGCATCTCCCAGCCGCGGCTCGGATAAAGCGCCATCATCCGGATGCCAGGATCATCGCCCTCCTGCGTAACCCGGTAACCCGCGCCTACTCAGCCTACAGCTACCGCAGAGCCCATGGTCTCGAACCAGCCGAAAGCTTCACCGAGGCTCTGCAAGCCGAATTGACGGGGCAACGCGCCAGTTGGTCTTACGACATGCGCTACCTGGAGACCGGCCACTACGCGCGACAGGTCACCCATTACCTCGAGGCGTTCGGCGGCCAGCACACCCTCATCCTCAACTTCGACCACCTGCGTTCAGAGGCCGATGCAGTTTGCCGGCGCGTCCTCGATCATCTGTCCCTGTCGACAGACGCCTCGATTCGCACCGACTTCATCGCTAACAAAACACGCCACCCGTCGGCGCGCCTCACCAGCAAGATCATGGCCCTACTCGACTGGGAATTCCCGTTTCGCCAGGCCGTCAAGCGGGCCGTACCGATGGAGTGGCGCCATCGCATCCGCGTCGGCGCGCCGGCGGCAGTTAGCCGCTTCGGTAAACGCCCACCGAAGATGTCCGACGCCGACCATCGTTTCCTCATCGACTACTACGCCGATGAGATCAGCGAATTGGAGCGTTTGACCGGTTGGCAGTTAGGCCACTGGCGTCAAATCCATTGATCGCACGCCATGGCCTTGCGGACTGGGCCGCACCCTGGCTTATCGCAGCCGCGGTCACCTTCAATTTCGGGCTCTGCGCCGTCCACACCAACCTACGCGGCATCACGTCCCTTGAGATCATTGCCGTCGAAGCGATGATACTGGCGGGAGCGGCAGCTCTCGGCTTTATCCGCCCAGACATTCTCCGCAGCCCTTGGCTGCTTGTCTTCCTCCTGCAGACAAGCTGGCTGGTCTTTCTCTGGGTTGCCCGCGGCGAGGCGCAACTCAAGCCGCTGCGCGACGCCGTCATCATGCCACTGTTCATTCTGGTGGGGATGAGTGCCTGGCGCCTCGACATCGCACGGGTGCTGCTACGGGCCAACCTCGCCATCCTCGCCTTCGCTGTGTTCGAAGCTTTGTTCGTCGACAACTATCTCGCCGCCTGCAACGTCATCGACTACTTCATCAGCAAAGGCAGCACGCCGGAGTTTCAGCGCGATATCAGCGGGACCGATCTATTCGTCAGCGGTATCCGGCCCAACGGGCGTTTTCTCTTCGAGTTACCCGGCCTCCACCGGCTTTCCTCCGTCTTCCTCGAACCCGTCTCCCTCGGCATGTACGCCGCGATATCCAGCATGGGACTCCTAGCATTTCGTCGGAGCATGGGCACCGCGCAACTCTGCCTAGGTTTGCTCACGTCGCTGCTGCTCATCTGGCTGTCCGACGGCCGGATGGCACTCGGGGTTCTCCTGCTTTGCATCCTGGTTGCGCCGGTCATCGAGCGGATGCCGGCATGGTTCGCCATCTTCATCGTACCGGCGGCCCTCCTGACCGGTTGGACGTTCACCCTGCTCGGACTTGGCGCCCAGACCGGCGAAGGCACCGCCCGCTTCTATACAACCATGGCTGTACTCTCTCAGATCGACTTTGGCGTGTTGGCCGGCCTCGGCGGACTTGGTCTGCCCAGCACGGTTGACACCGGGCTCGGCTACCTGCTCGAAACTCAAGGGCTGGTCGGTTTCATGATCTTCTGGCTCGCGCCAATCCTCATTTGCCGCGACGCTACCGGCCCCGCCAAAAGCTTCATCTACTTCCTGAGCATCTATTTCGGCGCCGGCTTCCTGTTGTCAGGCGCCCAATTCACCATCAAAACTGCCCCACTGTTATGGTTCGTCCTCGGTCATGCCGTCATAACTGCATACCAACGCGCGCCACAACAGCAGCGCACCGCGGCCGGAGATGTCGTTGCCATGGCGAACTAAATGAGCCTACCCGCCGCACGCCATGCCTATCGCGTGTTACGCGCAAACCTGCTCCACCGCGTCATTCGAGAAAGCCAGGCACAGCCCGATCGTTGGCAAGACAAAGGCGTCGAAGTGGTCGGCTTGTTTGCAACAGCAACAGGTCTCGGCGAGTCCGCCCGCCTCTGCGTGGAGTCCCTCACTAGCGCCGGCATCCGAGTGATGGTCCGCGATGTATCGGCCGTGTTCCGCAAACCGGCCACAGTCAGTTGGAAAGCGCCCTGCCCAGCCAAATCCCACCGGCCGGCCATCCGCATCTTTCACCTCAATCCGCCGATGTTGCCCCCGGCCATCTTCGCGCTGGGTCTAAATCCCTTCACCTCCACTTACAATATCGCCTACTGGGCCTGGGAACTGCCGTGCCTCCCGAAGGAATGGCAGCGCGCCCTGCGCTACATGAACGCCGTCCTCGTTCCGTCACAGTTCACGCGCACGGCCGTCAGCCGGCACACCTCGAAACCGGTCCATGTCGTCCCCCACCCGGTGAGCGAGCCGCCAGCAGTCGATCCGATCCGCCAAAGCCTAGGCATTCCCGAAGAAGCCTTTCTCGCAACGACCGTGTTCAACTTCTCGTCTTCGGTCGCCCGAAAGAACCCCGCCGCCGCAATTCGCGCCTTTCAAGCCGCCCTTGGCAACCGGCAGGACGCTTACCTCGTCGTGAAGACCGCCGGCGGCAACACACACCCTCAAGAGAAACAGCACCTAGCGGCACGTATCGGCGGCCATCCGCGCATCCCGCTGATTGACGATACGTGGCCGCAATCGCAGGTCCAAGCCCTGCTCGCCGGCTCATCAGTCTTCGTGTCGCTGCACCGGTCCGAAGGGTTCGGACTCGCCATCGCCGAAGCCATCCGCCACCGCACTCCAGTGATCGCCACCACCTGGTCCGGCAACATGGACTTCTGTCACCCGGATGAGGTCTTTCTGGTCCCGGCGCACATGACGCCGGTGGGCACCAGGGGCGGACCCGAGTTCCGCGCTATGTCCGGCGCCGAATGGGCGGAGGCCGACGAGGGCCAAGCCGCCAAACACCTGCAGGCCATCTACGCAAACCCGGATGCCGCCCGCGAACGCGCCACGGCGGCAGCGAGGCGTCTGGGCGACTATCTACGCCACAACACCTATCTCAATGCACTAACCGCGATCACCGCATAGCCAAGTACCGCTTAAGCTCGACTGGCCTGTCCGTTTGAATCGCGCTAACGCCCGCGTCGAGCAACCGGCCCCAGATGGCGTCCGGGTCGGCCAACGCAGCCTCGTCTGTCCAGTCGCCACAGCCAACCTGGTCCAGCGTGTTTACCCACAAGGCCACACACGCATCCTCGAAGGCCGCCCGATTAGCCGCCAGCGTCTCCAACGCGTCGAACTTGGACTCGCACATAAACGGCGGGATCTCCCGCAGCAGCGGCAACAGCGCGTCGACCGTATCGGCGGCAAACCGCATCATCGGCATGAACGCCACACCGTCCAGCCAGCCGCCTTCGCGCAACTCGCCGATATCCGACTGCGATCCCACATTCGCCTTCACATCCACCTGATCCGCCACCCCGGCGGCCTTAGCGCAAGCGATGACATCACGGACCAGCGCCGGGTCCTTCAAATCAAGGTCCGCGTAGATCCGCCCCCGCATGCAGACAAAGGCCTCGCTCAAGGTCGGGACCGTATGGGCGGTCATCGACTCCGCACCACCCCGGCCGTCACGATCCCGCAACGGCGTCGCGACCAACTCGCGGATCGTCAGGTCCTCACCGGCTACCGCCAGACCGGCCATCCGCGCGAGGTCCGGGTCGTGCAGAACAAACAGCTCGTTATCGGCGCTGCGGCGGACATCCAGTTCCACCACGTCAAAGCCGCCATCGATCGCCGCCTCAATGGCCGCCAGTGAGTTCTCCGGCGCATCGGCCCAGGCACCACGGTGCGCCACGACGGCGCAATCTCGGTCGGGCGAAGAAATGAAATCGCGATAGGACTGCATTCAAGTCTCAGGAACAGGCCAAGAAGGTGATTCGCATCAACCCGTGCTGACTATCCGCGGCGTGTTACAAACACGCGTCGCTCTATGCGTTCTCCACGCCGGCTATATGCTGCATGAGCCAATGCGCCGTCCCCAACAGTGGCCCGTCCCCATTGGCCCGCCCGACCAACTGCACCCCGATCGGCATCCCATTCTCACCCTTCAGCAAAGGCAGGGAAATCGCCGGCAGTCCCGTATAGGTCCACAGCGTGCAAAATGCCGGATCGCCCGTCTGCGTCAGGTCCTGCGGCGCTTCGCCAGTCGCCGCCGGCGTCAAGATCGCATCGTATTGCTCGAACAACGCATCCAACCCGGCGCGCAGCCGGGCCTGCCCGGCGACCGCTGCGAGGTAGTCCGCGGCGAGCATCGTCTTTCCCGCCTCCAACTGCTGCCGCAACTGCCAGCTGATCGGCGCGTCGGGCTCGTCGTACCGGGCCAAACCATGGTTCATTTCCGTCGCCATGATCGTGTGATGTAAATCGAGCACCTCGTCGAATGACTCATCCAGGGGCACTTCATCAACCACGTCCCCGAGCGTCCGCGTCAGTTCGTCGAACTGCGCCGCCATGTCCGCGTCGGCCCTGTCCCAAGCCGGTCCCTTGACGAACGCCAATTTCGGCCGGGTCGGCGGCGTTGCCACTACAGTTTCCGACAGGTCCTGCGCCGTCATCACCGGCACGGCCATATCCGCACCGTCCGGGCCGTACAGGCAATCGCCGAGCAGCGCGATGTCCGCCACCGTGCGCGCGAACAGCCCGACATGGTCCAGATGCCAGGACAACATCAGCCCACCCGTCCGGGGAATCATCCCGAAGGTCGGCTTGAAACCGACGACACCGCAGAACGACGCTGGCCGGATCATCGATCCATTGGTCTGCGTGCCGATGGCCAACGGCACCATGCCCGCCGCCACCGCCGCCGCCGACCCGCTGGATGAACCGCCCGGCGTCCGCGTCGCATCGTGCGGATTGCGCGTCGCCCGCGGCGCGAAATACGCAGCTTCGGTCGTCACGGTCTTCCCAAGAACCACCGCCCCCGCCCGGCGCAACCTCCGCACAATGGTGGAGTCCTGCGACGGCCGCCTGCCCTTGTCAGCGACCAACCCGTTCTCCGTCGGCATGTCGGCAGTATCGAAGATGTCTTTGATGCCGACGCTGACGCCGTGCAGCGGCCCCGCAACACCCGACCGATCATCCAGCGCCGCCGCCTGCGCCTCGGCGTAAGCCGGATCGAGATGCGCCCACGCCCGCACCTCATCCTCCCGCGCCCCGATCTCCGCCAGGCAGTCGGTGGTGGCCTCACGGGCCGAAATCTCGCCGCGCGCAATCCGCGCACAGGTCTCAACAGCACTCACATCCGCCCTCCCACAAACGCCTGATGCTAGCGGCTACGCCCCCTGCCCGCCACGCTTGTTGAACGGTCGCTGACCCCCAGCGGTTCGCGGCTCCCTCCCCCTTGACGGGGGAGGGTCAGGGTGGGGGTGGAGCCGCCGCCACCGCTAGCTTCAACCCAGCTAGCGCCCAGCCTCAACCAGCACCCGTTCCAAAAACCCAGCCAGCCGCGCATTGGCCCGCGCCCGCACATCGTCGTCGCGGCCGATCAGATAACCGTCCCGGTCGACACACAGCGCCAACGCCACTTTTCGGGTCAGCGTATTGGTCATGGGTAACCGCCACGGCAGGTTCCAGATGCCGCCCCGCGCATCGACCCGAAACCGGCAGGGCGCCAGGTTCGCCCCGATCCGCCGCGGCCCGGCAGACCGCCCATCCCACTGATGGTAGGCGTCCGCGTAGACTTCGATCTCAACGTCGGCCCCACCGCCACGCAGCTCGTCCGCGACCGCGTCACATCGCTCCGGATCGACGATCGCATCCAGCCCACCATAGAGCATCAGCAACGGCGCGCCGGTGGCCCGCGCATCCGCGAAGCTCGCCACGCACGGCCCATAGAACGCGACATGTGCCGCGAACCGCTCGCCGTCCGGCGCCAACCGTTCCGCCACCTGCTCGTAGGCCGCATAGGTTGTCACCATGCCGCCATAAGAGAAGCCGATCAGCGCCACCCGTTCGCCATCGACCTCGGGCAGCGAAGCCAGATAGCGCAGCCCGGCAAACGCGTCCGCCAGCACCATCGTTTCGGTAATCTCGATCAGTCGGTCGACGAAGCCCGCCGCCCGATCCCGCCGCGCCGCAAACGCGTCGATCACCAACGCCGCGACCCCGCGCGATGCCAACTGCCGGGCATAGGTCATCTCCCGGGACGACAGCACGCCCGCCGCGCCGTGCAACAAGATGACCGCCGGCACCGGCACTGCCGCGCTTGCCTCGTCCGGCAGGAACAGCCCAGCCACTGCCTCGGTCGGCGGATTGCGCGTGTCGTCGCCGCCGGCATGGGCCAGCACGAATGGACTCCGGCTCGGAAACGACACCCGCAGCCCGCTGACGCCGTTCAACTCCGCGGCGCCCGGCCAAGGTGGAGTCAGGTCAGGTTCCGCCCACGCCGGGCTGGCCAAGCCGACAAGTAACAGAAAGATCAGGAGAGACAGTCGCATCGGGAGAAACTACTACGCCGCAGAACACGGCGCCGATCAATTCAACCTGAGTAGATTCCCTCCCCCTTGACGGGGGAGGGTCAGGGTGGGGGTGGAACCGCCGCCACGAACCGCGCCATCGACCTAACCCGCCGCCTCCGCCGGCACGTTCCGCCGCAGGACCCCGACAAAGATCAGCGCCGTACCGAACATCAGCACGCTATAGGTGGCCGCCGGCACCACCGCAAGACCACCCCCGAACAGCAACGTCCCCACCGCAATAGCAAGAGTACCGTTCTGCAACCCGCATTCGATGGAGATCGCCACCCGCTGCGGCCGGCCCGACGCAAACAGTTGCGCCACCACATAGGCCAACACCATCATCGCAACGTTCAACGCCAGGGTGATCAGCCCCGCCTGTGCGAAGTATTCGACGATATTCGCGCGCTCCTGCAGGATCGCGCCGATCAGCACCAGCACGAACAGCGCGGTCGAGATCCGCCGTGCCATCGGTTCGAACCGCACCGCAAAACCCTCGGCGAGTCGCCGTACGATCAGCCCGATCACCACCGGCACCGTCACGATGACAAACACGCTGATCGCAGTCCCGGCCACCGAAACCTCCCCGGCTTGCCCCCCGACCAGCCGCGCATACGCGAAAACGACGACGATCGGGATCGTAATCACACTCAACAGGCTCACCACCGCTGTCAGCGAGATCGACAACGCGACATCACCCCGGGCAAAAGCGGTCAACAAGTTCGAAGTAACACCCCCCGGTGCCGCCGCGATAATCATCACTCCTAGCGCCAACTCCGGCGGCAGGGTCCAGAGGCTCACCAGCACGAACGCGACCACCGGGAGCAACACCACCTGCGACGCAGCCCCAACCAAGAAGTCCCGGGGCCGTTTGGCGACCCGCGCGAAGTCTTCGAACGTCAGTCCCAGCCCCAGCGCAAACATGATAAAAGCCAGCGCCACCGGCAGCACGACATCCGTCACCACACCCATTACGTTCTCCACCAGCTTTTGAGCGATCCCACATGGACATCTACCATATCTGGTGCAATCTCAAGGACGCCGTGTGCGATCTCGATTTCGTCGAATGCTGCGGAACCAGCGAAGAACGGTTCTAGACCCATGCACATCCGGCCTGCGGCCGACGCCGACCGCCCCGCCATCGCGACCCTGCACAACGCAAGTTGGCAGGACGCCTACCGCGGCATCGTCCCGGACGACTACTTGAAGAACGACGCCGCCCGAGACCTGGCGGAACGTTGGAACGCCGCCGAGTTCCAAACCGATGACGTCATTCTCGTCGCCGAGGACGACCCCGGCCTCGTCGGCTTCATCGCCGTCTGGTGCCGTCCCGATCCGTTCATCGACAACCTGCACACCCAACCGGCCCGGCGCGGCGAAGGCATCGGCCGAAGGTTGATGGCCGAAGCCGCACAACGATTGCTGACGCTCGGCCACACAACCGCACACCTTCATGTCCTGGCCAGCAATACAAAGGCACTCAGTTTCTACCAACGCCTTGGTGGAGAACGCACCGAGCGTCGCGAAGTCCAAGCCTTCGGCGCGTCGGCCGAGTACATCAACGTCGTCTGGACCGATCTAGCCACGCTGGCCGGACGTTGACCACATCTGCTGCGTTTCTAGACGGCAGCACTCCACTCGAACGCCCGCTTGACATCTTCCTTAGCCCCGTCCTGCAGACAGTGGCCATGCGCAACGATCAGATTGTCGAAATCCCAACCAAGCACCCTCTCAACACTCCGCCGCAGCGCCGGCTTGTCCCGAAAGCTGAGCCGGACATCCAGAGGAACACCCCCACGCCTACCTAGGATGCCCGCCATATACTTCACGCCGCGCCAAAGCCACGTTTCACTGGCGGCTTCATGCTTCTGGATAACATCCGTGACGATGAGCGTCCTGGAGGGCCTGTGCAGAAACACGACCTCATCCAGCACCGCATGTCCATCGATCACGCAATGATCGATTTCACCGCGCCACGGCATCTCGGCGTCGCTCGTCAGCACCGCATCGACGGCGATATCGGGATGCCGCTTGCTGAACCTCGGTGAGGCCCAGACGGTGGCTGAAGGATACAACGCGCTCCAAGGCGTGATGCCGAGACTATGGATCTTGTTGGGCGCAACGAGATGCGCGACCGGGCCTAGGCGGTCGACCGCGCGCTGCCGTTCCGGCGTCGGCCGCACCGGAGAATGAAGCCACACCTCGCCGGACTCTAACCGGACCACTGTCATCCGTGTCGTAAACGGCAGCACCCCGTACATCCGGACGCGGTCGCCGTCCATCGTCCATATGTTCGGTCCAAAGGGCTGCATGTCGGTCATTGTAGCGGATCATCCGCAATCGGCCCCCGCCAGACGCCAGCCTCTTCGCTTGCCTTGACGTCCGTTTTCGGTCAGCCATATAAAATTCATATATGAAGCATACGCGCATCCAGCAATCCGCCCAGGGCGAAGCCGGCCGGCAGTTGATGTTCTGTTTCGTCATGGCAGGCCGCGCCATTGAGCAACGCCTGGAAGACGCGTTGGGCCCGGTCGGTTTGTCGCTTGCCAAGTTCGGAGCGCTGACCCATCTCGTCGAAGCGGGCGAACCACTCAACCTGAGTGAATGCGCGAAGAAGATGGCATGTGTCCGGTCCAACATCACCCAGTTGATGGATCGTTTGGAGGCGGACGGTCTGGTCCGGCGGGAGGAAGACCCGGACGATCGCCGCGCCATCCGCGCCGCCGTTACCGCGCAAGGCGCGCGGCGGCAGGCGGCGGGCGCGAAAGAAGTGGCGCGCGTCCAACGGCAACTGATCGACGTATTGGGGGACACAGACCACGAAGCGGTGCAGCGCCTGCTGCTGACAATCGTCTGATTCTTGGACGAATTACTTCATATATGAACCACCAAAGGAAGCCCCATCCATGTTTGTCGTCCTGCTCGAATTCTCCGACAATCAGCCACAGGCCGGTCAGTTCATCGACGGTCACAACGCGTGGCTGAAACGCGGCCTCGACGACGACGTCTTTCTGCTGGCCGGCAGCCTGCAGCCGAACCGCGGCGGTGCCCTTTTTGCGTACAACACAACCCGCGAGGCGTTACAGGAACGTGTCGATGAAGACCCGTTCGTCGCCGAGAATGTCGTGACCGCCGAAATCCTTGAGATCACCCCGTCGAAGACTGCCCCGCTCCTGGACTGTTTGCTCGACGCCCCGGCATGACCTTCACCGGCCCCGACGGCAAAGAGCGTTGCAGTTGGTCCGCGGCCACCCCCGAATACATCGCCTACCACGACACCGAATGGGGTTTTCCCGTCGATGATGACCGCCGGCTGTTCGAGAAGGTTTGCCTTGAAGGCTTCCAGTCGGGCCTCAGCTGGCGCACCATCCTGACCAAACGCGAAAACTTTCGCGCCGCCTTTCACGATTTCGACTATCAGCAGGTCGCCCGCTTCACCCAGCACGATGTTGAGCGCCTGCTAGAGGACGAAGGCATCGTCCGCCATCGCGGCAAGATCGAAGCAACGATAAACAACGCCCAACGCGCCTTGGAAATGGCGGCCACGGAAGGCTCGCTCGCGACCTTTTTCTGGAGTTACGAGCCGGATCCGAACGACCAGCCGGCCCCGCAGACGGTCTCCGTCACCGACACGTCCAAAGCCTTGTCGAAAGAGCTGAAAAAGCGCGGGTGGCGCTTCGTCGGACCGACCACCGCCTATGCCTTCATGCAAGCCATGGGTCTCGTCAACGACCATGTCGAAGGCTGCTTTGTTCGGGCCAAAGTCACCGCCGCCCGCAAGAGTTTCCGGCCACCTAGATAGGATACGGATCGCGGTCAGGAAAGCCGGAGCCGCCAAAGCGGCCCCGGCCGGATCGTCAACTGGTCAACGCCTCGATCCGCGACACCGCCTCATCGGTGTACCAGACCGCGTTCGCCACCATGCGGAAGTTGATCAGCGCCGCCAGATAGCCGTCGCCCTCGGGCACCTTGGCGCCGGCGGTCGCATCCCGCACCACCGCAACCTCGAAGCCTTGCTCGAGAAACTCGCGCAGATGCGACTCGACACAGAGGTTGGCGGACATCCCGGCCAACACCACCTGATCGACACCCATCTTCCGCAGTTGCAGGCCGGCGTCGTTCTGTTCCGGCCCATAGACCTTGTGCGGTGAAGCAATCACCGTCTTGCCGTCGAAGATGTAGTCCTTGTATTGCGGCATGAAGTCCGCGCCGGACCCCTCGAAACCCTCCAGGTTCAGCGGACCCGGACGGTCGAACATGCCAATTGAATGCATCACCTTTTCGAGCGCACCCTCGAACTTCCAATGATGATCCTGCGGATAGTAATAGTGCGGTGAGATCACCACCGGCATGTCGACGGCCTTCGCCGCCTTGAACAGCCGCTCGATGTTGTCCACCACATTGTGCTCGGTCACGCTCTCGCCGACGACGCCCCAAGACACGCCTTGTGGGCTCAGAAAATCGATCTGCGGATCGACCACCAGCAGCGCCGCGCGGCCGTTTTTCAAGGCCATCGTCGATGCCGGTAACGCCGGATCCGCTGGGTCGGCATAGGCCGCAAGGCCCGCGGCTTGGGCGGCGGAACCGCCCAGCCCCACGGATGCGGCGGCGGCCGCACCGGCAACGCCGGCAGTCAACACGGCGCGCCGGTCGACGGTCTTGTCTTGATGGGTTTCGCGATTGTTGGTCGTCATGCCTCTTTACTCCTGTTTAGTGGGCCCCTCAGCCCGTTTGGTGGTCGCTTGGAATGGATTCTTCGGCTCAAAGGCCGAGTTCGGAGAGCCCCGCATGCACTTCAGGCCGGGGGCCGAGCGGCCAGCGGAACAGCCGGTCACTTTCGGTGATCTGCAGATCGTTGATGGAGGCGCGGCGCACCGCCATCAGTCCGTCCGCAGCAAATTCCCAGTTCTCGTTGCCGTAGGATCGGAACCACCGGCCGCCTGCGTCTTTTGATTCATAGGCAAACCGCACCGCGATACGCGCGCCGTCAAAGGCCCAAAGTTCCTTGATCAGCCGCTAATCCAGTTCCCCGGCCCATTTGCGGGCCAGGAATGCTTGGACCTCGTCCCGTCCATTCAGGAACTCGCTGCGGTTCCGCCAAATCGTGTCGGGCGTATAGGCCAGCGCCACCTTCGCGGGGTCGCGGGTGTTCCATGCGTCCTCTGCGGCGCGGACTTTGGTAGCTGCTGACACCGCGTCGAACGGCGGCAAAGGCGGGCGGGACATCTGTGCTCTCCAATATGTACCGATCTGTTCACATTGAGATCAATATAAACAGATCTGTTCAGTTTACAATCGGAAAATCGCCGTCCGATGACCGTTTCCCAGCCTAGAAACGTCAACATCTTCACTAGTCGGTTACGGAAGCGCCCAAAATGTTGGAAAACGGCCAATCCATCTATATACACTGATCTGTCCAGATAGGAGTGGCTATGCGCCCCAGCAAACGCGACGAACTGGTCCGCGAGGCTCGCCGGATCTTCTACCGTGACGGTTTCCACGCCACCGGCATGGACCAGCTCGCGGCGGAAACCGGCATCTCGAAGACCACGATGTTCAAGCACTTCCGCAGCAAGGAGGAACTGATTCTCGCCGCGCTACGGCTGCGCGATCAGGACTTCCGCACCTGGCTATTCCGCCGGATGGAGCAGGCCGGCCCACCCAAAGCCCAACTGCTTGCTATGTTCGACGCTTTGGCCGAATGGTTCGCGGAAGCCGATTTCCGCTCCTGCATGTTCATCAAGGCCTCGTCCGAATACCCCGACCCGGAACATCCGATCCACGCCCTGTCCGCGGAACACAAACGGCTGCTGTTCCGGCACCTGCACGACCTCGCCACTAAGGCCGGAGCGCCGGATCCGGCAGGGCTGGCCCGCACACTGCTACTGTTGAAGGAGGGCGCGATCATTACCGCCCATCTCGGGCACGAAGCCGACCCGGCCGGCGACGCCAAAACCGCCGCCGCCACAGTCCTATCGGCGGCGTTCCGACAGACTGCGCCTAGCGTCGATGTTGCGACCGCAGTTTGAGGCCGTGCCGAACGTTCAACCGCCGCAACACATGATCGGCCAGCGCCGCAAATTCTAGCTGTGCCGGATCGTCCGGCCGAAACTCGGCCATCGTCTGGCCGAACCGCACCGCTTCCCGCACCACCACCCGTTCGCGGATCGTCGGTGCCACGACGAAACCCATCGCTTCGAGTTGATCGACCAAGCGACGGCCGAGATTGGTCCGCTCGTCGATCCGTGTCGGCACCAGCGACAGCAGCGGCCGCGGCCCGTTGCGCACCTTGCGTGCGCCAACCACCAGATCCACCGCCGCCTTCGCCGCCCAGACGTCCAGCGGCGACGCGGTAATCGGAATCACCACCAGGTCGCAAACGAGCGCCGCCACGATATTCGGCTTCGACAGCGACGGCGGCAGGTCGATCAGCACCGCGTCCGCATTGGCTGCCTCGCGTTCCACCAGCGCCCGGAACCCAGCCAGGCTTGTTATCTTCGACGGGATCACCCGGAACGGTCCTTCGCCCGTCCGCTCTTCGGCCCACCGCATGGCGCTGCCCTGCGGGTCGGCATCCAGCACCACCGTGTCGCGTTTCTGTTCGATCAGACTGGCGGCTAGATTCATGGTAACGGTGGTCTTGCCGACACCGCCCTTTTGGTTCGCCACACCGATAATCGTCGCCCGCCGCACCGACCCGCGCTGTAGCGGATCGTCGTCATGAAACATGCGCACCAGCGCATCAGGATCGAATGAAACGGCCTTCTTGCGATTCCGCAGCTCTTCGGTCGGCGCCTTCTGGGTCAGCGTCCCTGCAGTTTTCACGATGCGGCACCAACTCCGGTTCGACTCGGCCTTCGCGCCAAGGCGCGTGGCGAACTTGTACGTAGCCGCCAACCTATCCGCAAGTGACCTTGCCGTCGGTCTCGATCCAGCCGGTGAGCCAACTGCAACGGGGAAGTTTCATTCATGCGATCTCACGCAATCGTAACGCGCGGCTCGTCACGAGTTCAGAGAATCGCTCCATGCATTCGGCGCTTTCATCACCAAGGTCGAAGCTCTCGAGCGTCGGCGTTGCCATCCCACATACTGCCTCTGCAAGCTCCCGTGTACGGCGCTTCACATAGGGCTCGGTAAGGCCAGTCTCTTCCGCGAACCGACCCCAATCCCTCCGCTGAAGCTCCTCGAGCGTTGCCCGGCGGGCAATCTTCATCGCCAGCCGCGGATTGAGGTCCGGATAGGCGACCGTCGACAGTAGGTCATACAGCGGCGCCATTTCGACGGCGTTGTCATGGTAGACGAGGCTGTGGTTTTTTCCGTGTGCGTCGGCATTGCCGATGATCAGATTGAAGATCGCCGCATCGAAAAGCTTCAACACTTCGCGCGCCGGGCGCGTCGTCGACGATCGCAGAAGTTCGAAGCAGTCTCTGAAAACCGGCCCACCTTCGGCCGCGTATTTCCGCTCGGACGGATACCCGAGGGCCTGACAGAAGTCTTCCTGATGAAGGCGTTTGATCTCACGATTTGTATCAACGATGCGGTCATAACGTTCGACCAGAAGAAAGGCGCGTTCCCGGACCATACGGTATTCGACGGCCGCGACTTGAAGGCCAATCTGCAGGGCGAGCCGCATCGAAAACGCTTCGTTCTCGGTTGTTCCTTTGAAACGGTCGATCGGCGGTTTCAGAATATGCGTGGTCGGCTGCCCCGCCGCCGGCAGTGCAATGGCACTGTCCACGACGACCACCGGCAGCTTCGCTTGGGCGCCGGCAAGGGACAGGCGAAGTCCATCCTGACCTGCCAGCATCGGGCGCGCGGGAAGCTTATCCAGAACGTCAACCACCGCGTCGTCGTCGAGCGCCTTTGTGGCTGTTTTTGCGTCGCCCGCCGCGGGCGGTTTTTTGCCTTCCGGCCACAAGGAGAGGGCGCCGGCAACCTCGCCGCCAAGAGCTTCCAGGAGCCGAAATTCGTTCTCCTTCGATAGTCCAAGCGCGCTGGCGATGGCGATCCGCTGAGTCTCTTCCGGCAGAAGTCCTTCAAAGAACGGACGGCTTTCGCGTCTCGAGAAGGGTTCCCGACGCAACGGCAACGACATGGAGACCGCGCGCGCCGATGGCTTCGAGAGCCACTCCTCCGCGTAGGAGAAAGCCGTGTCGCCGTGCCGGTCGATGGAAATCGAACCAACGACATCGTCGCCCCACCACACCTTGAGGGTATTCGTCACGAGGCGTCTCCAGGCGGCTTGATGGCGATTGTGCATCCGAGAGCGGACAGAACGGCGAGTGTCTTGCCGATCTGGGCGGTTTCCTTTCCGCGCTCCAGCTCAACCAGAAAGCGAAGGCCAACCCCTGACGCGGCAGCCAATTCATCCTGTCGCAGACCTTGGGTCTTGCGCGTTTCACGTATGAGTTTACCGATAGTTTTTGGCGTCATCTTTCTTTCCCGATCGGGAAAATAGCCCCATCTCGAAGGCATTTCAAGAAAAAATGTCCCGATCGGGACATTTACTATTATGATTCAGCCAAACCAGAAAAAATGTCCCGCTCGGGAAAGAAAGGTGAATTCGGCATTCGGGCGATGGCATCCGTCCCGCGACGTTGCATATACGGATGAATATCGGAAACCTATAAACCGGCGACGGAACGATGGACGGCAAATCATGGGCGCTCGAACTGGCGCTCTACAACAGTTGGCAGCACGAGAAGCTGTACGGCGTGTGCGATGATCTGACCGATGCCGACCGTCGGCAGGATCGTGGCATGTTCTTCGGGTCCATCCACCGCACACTCGACCACAGTCTGATGGTCGACACCCTTCTGCTTGATTACATGATCAGCGCAAAACCGCCGGCGCAGTTCGATCCCAACCAGACCGTCCACGATGACTACGCCGCCTTGCGCCAAGCCCGCGAAACCTTCGATAACGACTTGCTGACACTGCTCCGCGAGAAAACCGATACCTGGATCGCCGCGCCCATCAGTTTCAAAAGCGAACGCCTCGACCGCCGCCGCGACATGCCGCGCTGGCTCTACCTCGCGCAACTCGTGAACCACGGCACCCACCACCGCTCCCAAGTCACCGCAGAACTGCACAAGCTCGGCATCGACTACGGCAACACCGACCTGCCCTTCAATCCCCACTCCCAGTTTTGACGACCATGGCCGAACCCCAACGCTTCACCGCGCCATTGCTGCAACTCCAGTCCCATCTCCCAGTCTACCTGTTGGTCCCGCCGGCCGTTGTCGCCACTTTCGGCAGCGATCAGACCTTCACGGTCGAGGCCGTCGTCAACGGCCATTCGGTCGGCCGCCGCAGCATTTCCCGCGACGGCGAACAGTGGTTCATGGTCCTAACCAAGAAGCACATGGAGGTGCTCAACGCCGCCGTCGGCGACACCTTGAACTTCGAAGTCCGTGAAACCACTCAGGTTCCACCCGATCTGCAGCAGCAAATCGCCGCAGCGGGCCTGACCGACATCTGGAACAGCCTCACCAACGCCGACCGCCGCTCCTTTTCGGAACACATTTTCGAAGCCAAACGCCCCGCCACCCGCGAAACCCGCATCGCTCGAACGATACGGCGCCTCCGCACCAAAACTTGACGCGGCTAGCAATGAACTACGTCGGCAGCGCCGCCAACCACTGGTCCCGCGTAATGCGGAACCCCGGACAATCGCCGGAGTAGGCGCGGCGCTGCCCCTCGCGGCGCAAGCCGCACTTGCCGAGCACATGTTGCGACTTGTGGTTCTCCGGGGCGGTGACGGCCACGACCTCATCAAGCGGTGACTCTTCAAACGCAAACCGCAGCAGCCGGGTGCAGGCTTCGGTCGCATAGCCCTTGCCCCACGCCGTCTTCTTGAACACGTAGCCGATTTCGATCTCGGCGTCCGGCCGCAGCCCCGGCTGTACCAGATCCCAGTTCGTATCCCGCTCTTCGATCGGCAGCGGCAGCAGAATCGCAGTGCCCAGCTTCTCGCCGGTCGCCTTGTCGATCACGCACCAGACGCCGATCCAACCGTCCGCGCCACGCCGGACGGCATGTTCCATCTCCTCAAGCACGCGCTCGGGGGCATAAGTCTCACCGCCGACAAACCGCATGACGTCCGGGTCCGTCAACATCTCGGACCCCAAGTCGATGTCGTCCGCTTCGAGCGGTCGCAATCGCAGTCGTTCGCTTTCCATGACCAGATTCACCGGCCGCCCTCCCTGCCCGCATGCTCCAAGCCCGGCCGCCTTGACCGAAGAGTGACTTCGCGCGTCCGCCGATCCGGCGCACTATAGCCGCATCGGCCAATTCCAGAAGGATATGTCGCGATGCGCTCGTTCGACCCCGATGGCGACCGGCTCCCCATCAAGCTCGACACCACCTCGAATGGCGAGTTCGTGCCGGTCCCCCTGGACCGCACCAACCGCCTGGCCAACCGCCTGGCCCGTGAACAGGCGGACACCCACGCCCGGCAACAGGGCGTCGCCCGCCGCACCTTCATGGTGTCGGCCTGCGGCGCCGCCAGCACCCTGCTCGCTTTCAACGCGGCCAACGCCGCCGCCGGCCGCACCGGCGGCTTCTTCGATCTGCACCAGGATGCGGCGGTCGATCCCGATGCCGCTCTCGACCAGCTCGGCGTGCGTGAGTTCGTCTTCGACGTGCAGGGCCACTTTGTCGGCGCCAACGGGGTCGGCCGGGTCGGTCTCGGCCCGGCCGAGCAGTTCATCCAGGACATCTTCTTGGATTCCGACACCGACATGATGGTGCTGTCCTTCATCCCGTCACGCCGTGAACGGGAACTGCTGACCATCCAAGAGGCCGACGAGACCCGCCGCATCATCGACCAGATGGACGGCACCAAACGTCTGCTGCTGCATGGCCGCGTCAATCCGAACCAGCCCGGCGACCTCGAAGGCATGGACGAACTGGCCGAAGTCTGGGGCGTGCAAGCCTGGAAGTGCTACACACAGTGGGGGCCGGATGGCACCGGCTTCTTCCTGCACGACGACCTCGGCCTGCAGCTCATCGAGAAGGCTCGCGCCCTCGGCGTGAAGAACATCTGCGTGCACAAGGGCCTGCCCTTCGGCCGCCGCTCCTACGAACACTCGATCGCCAGCGACATCGGCGTCGTCGCCAAGATGTTTCCCGACGTCAACTTCCTCGTCTATCACTCCGGTTTCATCACCAGCCAACCCGAAGGCCCCTACGACCCGAACCGCGGCGAAGGCGTCGACGCCCTGATCCGCTCGGTCGAGGAAAACGGCATCCCCCGCAACGCCAACGTCTACGCTGAACTCGGCAGCACCTGGCGCTTCGCCATGCGCAACCCGGAAATGGCCGCCCACATCGTTGGCAAGCTGGTGAAACACATCGGCGAGCGGAACGTACTCTACGGCTCGGACTGCATCTGGTTCGGCTCCCCCCAGGATCAGATCCAAGGCCTCCGCGCCTTCCAGATCTCACAGGAGTTTCAGGACCGCTACGGCTACCCGGCAATGACCCCGAAACTGCGCGCCCAGATCTTCGGCCTCAACGCCGCCCGCCCCTACGCCATCGACGTCGACGAAGTCCTGCAGCGCGCCCGCAACGACCGCATCGAACGCCGCCGCGCCGCCTACCGCACGTCACCGGACCCGCATTTCCTGACCTACGGCCCGAAGACCCGCCGCGCGTTCCTCGCCAACCTCCAGGCCCGCGGCGGCAGTCCCATCTAAGGAAACGCCCAACCGGGCGAGACGCGCCCAGCTCCTGGCGCATCGCCAGTTTGCCCCCCATGTTGTAAGGGCCTAGCAAGTATCCGCCACCAAACCCCGGGCACCGCTGCCCGTTCAGGGGAAACGGTTGAGCATGGGAGCCAGCATGGCCGAGCAATCGATTGCCGAAATCGCCAGCGATGTGTCGTCCCGCGGCCGCGGCCTGCGCGAGGAAGACCTGGCGCGCGCCGACCCCCACGTCCGCGAAGCCCTGACCGAAAACAAGCGCAGCGGCCTGCTGCTCGCCGTCCGGGCCCGCTGGGTGGCCCTCGGCATCACCGCAGTGCTCATCTTCTTTCTTAATGAGGGCCTGGACATCCTCTACTACTGGGGCGGCCTGGTGCTCTTCGCGCTCATCGGCTGGGCCCAGTTGCGGGCCGGCAAGGTGGCCCAGTCGGGCCGCGAGTTGCTGCTCATCCTGGCGGACATTTTGCTGGCGACCTTTCTTTTCTTGATCCCCAGTCCGTTCAGCAAGGAGACCTGGCCGACGGCCTTCCAATACCAGTTGATCGATTTCTCCTATTTCTTCGTCCTGCTAGCTGCCGCGGCCCTGGCCTATTCCTGGCGCACTGTGGTCGCGTTCGGGACTTGGACCACGGCCATTTGGCTCATTGGCCTGCTGGCTGTCGTGCTCTTCGGCCGCGAGATCCCAGAACTGTCGGAACGCGCGGCCAGCGCCTTCGCCGGTCACGGCGCCATCCTACGGGAAGCCGATCCCAACAATCCCCGCACCCTCGAGCGCATCCAGGAAGTCGTCATCTTCCTCATTGTCGCCGGCATCCTCGCGGTCAATGGCCGTCGCAACACCCAGCTACTGTTCCGCCAGGCCGATGTGGCGCGGGAGCGCGCCAACCTCGCCCGCTATTTCCCGCCCAGCATTGTCGAAGAGATGGCGGAACGCGATCAGCCCTTGGGCGAGGTCCGCTCCGCTCATGTCGCCACCATGTTCGTCGACATCGTCGGCTTCACTCCGTTGGCGGAACGGCTGTCGCCAGACGAAACCGTCGCCCTGCTGCGCGAGTATCACGGCCGCCTCGCCAACGCCGTATTCGCCCACCAAGGCACCCTCGACAAGTTTCTCGGCGACGGCCTGATGGCCACCTTCGGCACGCCGGAACCCGGCCCCGACGACGCCACCAATGCCATCCGCTGCGCCCGCGCCATTTTGCAGGACATGGCCGCCTGGAACGCCCAGCGCGAAACGACCGGCGACCCGACGGTGCGCGTGTCGATCGGCCTGCACTTCGGCCTGGTCGTGCTCGGCGACATCGGCTCGGAACACCGCCTCGAATACGCGGTCCTCGGCGACACGGTGAATGTAGCCAGCCGCCTGGAAAACCTGACGCGGGAGCTCGGCGTGCGCATGGTCGTCAGCGACGCGCTTGTCGCCGCGGCACGCGACGGCACCGAAGGGAACACGGCGCTCGACGGACTGACGGAATCCGGCGCGCGCCAGTTGCGCGGCCGCAACGAACCCATCACGGTTTGGACCTTCTAACCCGCATCTAGGATCGCGCGGCGTCGCCCCGGAACAGCGCTGCTTGGTCGTCGAACACGGCGACCAGCCGATCGATCACGGTGCGCACCTCCGGCCGCCGCCGTTCGTCGTCATGCATGATCATCCACGATTTGTGGTCGAGTTCCGCTACCGGCGGTCCTGCCCGCACCAGCTGCCGGTCGTTGTCGCCGATGAAGCACGGGAGCAACGCCCGGCCCGCACCGCCCTTGACCAGATCGAGCAGCATGCTTGGTGTGTTGGCCCAGGCCGTGACCCAAAGGTTGGGTTGGGCGACGGTCCAACGCGCCGACGGCGTGATCGCCACGTCGGTGCCCAGCGCCACCCAGTTTGGATTGCTTTCTTGATCGAACCCGCGCACGCAGTAAGGCGCAAACCGCACCTGTGCCAAGCTCCGGGCCGCGACATTGCCCGACGTCGGCCGGTCGTTGCGAAAGCCGATATCGGCTTCGCGATGACCGATATCGACCCGCGCCTCGGCCGTTTTGAAAGACAGGCAGAAGGCGTCCTCCGGTGACCACAAGTGCGACAGGTTCAGTGCGATGAACCGCGACATCCACGTCCCGGCCGAGATCGTCACGATCGGCAACGCCATCACGTCGTCACGCCATTTCTCGATGGCCTGCGCCAACCCATGCATGGCCTTGACGCGCTCCAGCAGCACTTTGCCGTCGTGTGCGAGCTCATAGCCAGTCTGCCGCCGCACGAACAGGGTCCGCCCGGTCGCGCGTTCCAACTGCAGCATCCGCCGGCCGATGGTCGGCGAACTCACGCCAGTCATCTCGGCCGCACCGGCCAGCCGGCCTTGTCGCGCGACATGATAGAACAGCCGCAAGTCATCCCACGCCACATCATTCATCAGTGAAATACTCCTTTCTTTGCCGGCGCTACTCCCGGCGGCCACAACCGCTTACCTGGAGCTTCGGACTTTGACCCAGACCGGAGGACGGAAAGTGCTACTGGAAGGAACCTATATTTTCATCGAGCAGCTCAAGCAATCTCGAAAGAAGCAACGGAATCCGTGGGCCGACCCCCTCGACGCGCCGGAATGGCAGGGCCTGGGCTGGAGCCTTGCCCTATACGCCTGGGTTGCCCGGCAACTCAGCCGGCGCCCGGCCAGAAAAGCGCCCGCGGGACCGGCGATGACCACCCCGCCATGTCGTGCAACAGCATCCGACGTATTTCATTGATGAAAGATCATAACACGCCGCCGAAACACCGGATCGCGTCCGGACCGCTGCCGCAAACCGGCCGCGCGATCTGTCCGCGAACGCCGTCGCGCCACGCCCGCTTTACCCTTTGTTTACCGCTCTTTGCGTATGGAGGCCTGGAATCCCAGCATTTCCAACGCTTCCGTCGATTTCGGGGCAACAGAGGATAAAGACATGACTGTGACGAAGACCCAGCTTGCTCAGGCGTACTCCGAGGCCCTGACCGATGAACTCGGCGCCGAGTGGGAATATGAATTCAGCCGTCGTGACGCCGCCAAGTTCATGGAGATCCTGTGGCCGGTGGTTTCCGATCTGGCACTCCAGGACACCAAAAAGCGCACCCCTGGCAGCGTGCCGCTTGGCCACCTCGGCCGTCTGAAGATGCGCTACAAAGCGCCGACCAAGTCCCGCAAGGGCACCAACCCTTTCACCGGCGAGATGATGACCTTCAAGGCCAAGCCCGCCACCTTGCAGCCGCGTTTCACCCCGGCCAAGGCCCTGAAGGACCAAGCCGCCAAGCACTTCCGCAGCAAGATGCGCTAGGCTTCGCGACAATTCGCGCGGCGCCACGCCGTGCAAGTCAAAAGCCCCGGCCTCGGCCGGGGTTTTTCTTGTGCGCCTGCCCGACAGTGGTTGCGGCTAAGCTCGCTTCTCGTTGATCCACCGCCCCGGCAGGCTGATGGTAACAATCGTCCCGACTTCGACTTCGCTATGAAGCTCTAACGTGCCGCCATGCTGCTCCACCAGCGCCTTGGTGAGCGGCAGCCCGAGGCCCGTTCCTTCGAAACGGCGGTTCAGATCCCCGTCGACTTGCTGAAACCGCGAAAGCGCCTTTGGCACGTCCTCCGGCGCGATACCAATGCCGGTATCCGTGACTTGGAAGAGATGCCCAGACTGCGGCTGGTACCAAGCCTTCAGCCCCACCGTTCCGCCCGGCGCCGTGAACTTCACCGCGTTGGCCAACAGGTTCATAAGAATCTGCTTGAGCTTCCGTTCATCCGCATACAGATGCGGTAGCTCTGCCGGAACGTCACTCTTCAGCGACACACTGCCATCTCGCGCCCGCTGCGCAATCAACCGCATCACCGATTGCGCCAGGTCGGCGACGGCAATGTCTTCTTCGATCAACTCGTCGCGGCCGGACTCGACCTTCGACAGGTCCAGAATATCGTTGATCAGGCTCAGCAAGTGCTGCCCGGAATCGTAGATATCGCTCGCATATTCAAGATACTTGTCGTTACCGACCGGCCCCAGAATCTCGCTGCGCGTCGCCTCTGAAAACCCGATGACCGCGTTCAGCGGTGTGCGCAACTCATGGCTCATAGCCGCCAGGAACTCGGACTTGGCGCGGCTTGATGCTTCCGCCTCCGCCCGCGCGATCATCGCCGCCTCCGCCGTGTGTTCGAGTTCCGCGGTCCGCTCGGCGACCATTTGCTCCAGATCGACGTTCAACCGCCGCAACTGCGCCTCGGTATCGCGTTGCAACGTATTCAGGCGTATTTCCTTGTCCAGCGCCTGGTCGAGCTGGACCGCGTTCGCCTTGAAGACCTGCAGCGCCCGCGCCATCTTGCCGATCTCATCGCGCCGGCCGGTCCCCGGTATCTCCAAATCCAAATCGCCCTCTTTCAGGCGGCTCATCGTGTCCGTGATACGCCGGATCGGCCGCACCACACCGGTGATGGAGATCAGCGTAAACGCACTGGCGAACAATGCGACCACCAGGAAGCCGCCTATCTGATCCCGCAGCGCCCGGTTCCGCGCCGCCGCCACCCGGTCGTGCACCACCAGCACTGTCAATTCGCCGAGTACGCCGCCAAACGCGTCGACGATCGCCGCGGATCGTTGCAACTCCGGCGCGATTATAGAACTGAATTGATAGTCCGGTTGGCTCGCGGCGGCGATGATTCTGCCTCGCTCGTCGGTCACCACCGCCCGCGCAAAATCGGCCGACGTCATGAACGCCCGCAGTTGGGCATTGATTTCGCGGTGGTCGAGGTTCCAGACCGGCGTGCTGAGCGCCTTCGCCTGGAGCACCACCGCCCGTTCGGCATGGTCGTCAAGCTGTTCCTGCAGGCTGGACGTCGTGAGTTGGATGTTCCCGTACGCCGCCAGCGCGCAAGCAGCGGCGATCACTCCGACAACAATCGCCGCCAGTCGGGTCCGTAGCGAAAAAAATTGCTCAAGCAGGGCTTCGAAGCGCATTTGATCTCTGGTACTGCTCGGCCCCCCTGCCATCGGACAGGCCTGGCCACGCTAGTCAGGATCCGGCAAAAACCCAAAAAAAGCCCTTATAAAGAACCGGGCCCAAAGGCCCTTCAAAACCCCTTATTAAGCCCTGGCCCATACAGTCGGGCCGCCCGGATTAGTAGGGAAAGCCCATGCCGTACTGCCGCAAGCTGGCCCAGGCTCTCATCGTCGCCGCCTGTACCCTGTCCACGGCCGCCTTCGCCGAGCCGCTTCAAGTCATTTATCCGGTCGAACAGGGCCGGGACTACAAGGACAGTTTCCCGCTGGAGGTTCTCCGGTTAGCGCTCGAGAAGAGCGGCCAGGACTTCGTCATCGCCCCCAGCCAACGGACGATGACGGAAAACCGTTCGCGGGACATTCTGCGGAATGGCACCGGCGAGGTCACGGTTGCCTGGTACGGCACCGGCGCCGAGTTCGAGCACACCCTGCTCCCGGTCCGCATCCCGATTTCCCGCGGCCTCCTGGGCCACCGGATTTTTCTCATCCGCGACAACCAGCAGCCGCGGTTCAGCGAAATCCGCACGATTGAAGACCTCGCCCCGCTGATCGGCGTTCAGGGCATCGGCTGGTCGGATGTCGAGATCCTGGAGGGCGCCGGCCTGCAGATCCAAACCGGCGAATACGACAACCTATTCAGTCTCATCGACCGCGGCCGCGCCGACTACTTTTCCCGCGGCGTCAACGAAGCTTTTGCCGAGTATGACCAGTACCGCGAGCGCGATCGTCACCTCGCGGTCGAGGAAGACTTGGTTCTGATCTACCCCTTTGCCAAGCTGTTCTTCGTCTCGAAGAAAAACCGGGCACTGCACGACGCTATCTACGAGGGCTTGGTGGCGGCCTACGACGACGGCTCCTACCAGCGCCTGTTCGAGAGCCACCCGACCATCCGCAACGTCCTCGAACGGGCCAATCTCGCCCAGCGCCGCGCCTTGTATGTCGACAACCCGCTGATGACACCCGAAACCCTGGCCATCCCCGCCCGCTACTGGTTCAGCCGCCCCGGCACCTAACACAAGCGGGCCTGCCCCCAAAACGCCTCCACTGTCATCCCGGGCTTGACCCGGGATCCATCTCACCCGTCAGCAAGACGAGCCTATCCCGCCCGCACCAACCCCCGCGTCAGCTCCAACCAAGCCTGCATCGCAGCATACTTGAAGCCCTTGCGCCCATCACGAAACCCGCCGCGAACGACATAGTGATAGAGAAACCGCGCGAGCACCCGCGCCCATACGAAACGCCGCCGCCCCGGATACCGCACCACCTCCGCCTCGGCCACGCCGATCTGTTGCCGCATCCAGTCGCCGATCCGCCCTTCATAGACGGGCGTGACGAACGGGATCGCGCAAGCCGCCTCACGCGCCTCGGCGTTCACCGCCTCACCGCGCCCTGATGGCGGTTCGACGAAGGTGACCGCCGCGCGCCGCACCAACCGCGGGCGGCAGAATGGCGCCTCGCCGGGATAACGCAGGTTCTCGCCATCGAGCGCCAACGCCCCCGGCACCTGCGCCACATCGAACGCCGCCCCCGGCTTCACCGAACCTTCGAACCAATCGAAGAACGCCTGCGGGAAAACCTCGTCCGGGTCGGCGAACAGCACCCAGCCCGACGACACCCCGCCGTCGCGCAGCGCGAAGTTCCGCTGATCCGCGTAGCTGCGGAACGCATGCCGCACCACCCGGTACCCCAACCGCTCCGCCAACTGCGGCGTCCCGTCCTCGCTCCCGCCATCGACGACTAGGACCGGATACGCGGTGGGGATTGCCGCCAGACAACTCGGCAGATGCGTCACATCGTTGCGTGTCAGAATCACCACCGTCAGCGCATCATCGCGCACGCCAGCGGCGGCATTGTCATCGACTTCGGAAAGTTCGGCGTGGGACACGATGCTTACCCTTGTTGGCGGCATCGCGAATAACAGCACCGACAGGATCAGCCGCGCCGCTACAATTAAGAGGCACCCTCCAAGAACCGCGCCATCAAATCGACCACCACCCCTTCCGTTTCCCGGTGCGGCAGGTGCCCGATACTCGGCAGCAGTTCCATCCGCCCGCGCCCCTCGGCAATGCGCCGCGGGTGCGCGTCGGAGCCGTACTCGTCAAGCTCGCCGTGAATCGCCAGCACCGGACACCGCACCTGCATCAGCGCCGCGTCCAGATTCCAGTCGGCAAATCCCGCGCTCAGCCAGGTTTCGGTCCATGCATCGACCACCCACTGCGCCTTGTCGCCGTGATACGCCATCAACTTCGCCATGTTGTCAGCCGCGGCGAACAGACGTTTCCCTTCACGAATGCCGCTCAGCGTGCGGTCTTCGACAAACGCCTGCGCGCCGATCGTCACCAGCCCCAGGCAATCGTCGGGAAAGCGCGCCGCCGCCTCCACCGCCATGCCGCCGCCGACGCTGTGCCCGCACGCCACAAACCGCCCGAACCCCAGTTCCGCCTGCAACAGCGCAACGGTCGCCGCCTCGGCCGCCACAAAATCGAGCCCCAAAGTCCCGGGATGCGCATCCGACCGCCCGAAGCCAAGCCGGTCATAGGCCACCACCGGCTGCCCGGTCGCCGCAGCCAGCGCCTCCGGAAACCCGCGCCAATGATCGACACACCCCAACGACGCGTGCCACAGCAGGATCGGCGCCTTGTCGCGCCCGTCATCCGGCGTCCAAGACCGCGCAAACAACCCACCCTGCGGCCCCACGCACCACCAGTCCCCTTTCTCTATCGCCATCCCATCCCGGTCATGCAAACAGCCCGACGTCGCTCCCTTCTACCACAGACACCCATCGGGTTCGCATGGCTCGCGTCTCACCTCAAACCTGTCATCCCGGGCTTGACCCGGGATCCATCTCACCACCCGTCATGCCCTGTCCGAAACCGTAAACGGATTCCCGTCCGGGTCCTTCCCGTCGAAAAAGGTCGGCCCGGCATT
Organism: Alphaproteobacteria bacterium; assembly: GCA_028279245.1. GTDB lineage: Bacteria > Pseudomonadota > Alphaproteobacteria > UBA6615 > UBA6615 > JANQOE01. The sequence goes on along the minus strand of JANQOE010000035.1, from coordinate 18,008 downwards.
CGAGCGGATCAGCGTCCCCAGCTTCAGCCCCCGGCCCAACAGCTCCGCGCGGGCCCCCGCCACATCAGCCGCATAGAACGCAATCTTCGGCGCCCGCCGGCCTGTCGTCGCCGACCCATTATGCAACGCGATGCGTATGCTCCCCGCGTCAAAGTCTTTCCAATTCGGCTCATCCGTCACCAATGCCAGGCCGAGGCGATCCCCCCGGTAGAACGCGGCCATCGCCGCCATGTCGTTGGTGAAGATGATGATCCGGCGGACCGACAGGCTCAACGCCATACGCCTCTCTCCTTTAACTGAGGGGTCCGGCAGTACAGGCCACCGCCATAAGAAAATGAAGCGTCCTGTTCACCATCCCAGGCGCGGCACCTTCACGCATTAACCACGCCCCAAAATGATCACAATCTAAAGTAGCATTTTGCCTTGACCTGTCGCCCTCTATCATAGTATGTCTATAGCATAGCAGACAAAATAATAATGCTTGGATCAGCGCTGAAGGGCGGCGAGCCCCGCGCGCCGTTGTGCGCGCCCGCGCATACATGTGTTCAACGCGAGGGAGTTGAAGATGACGGACAAGGACGGGTCGAACGACCTGTTGTCACCAGATAGTACAGGTGATTCGCCGGCCAAACGCGGCGATCGCGGCCGCTTCCTGCCGGGCCAGTCCGGCAACCCCGCCGGCCGCCCGGTGGGCAGCCGCAACAAGGCGCAGGCCTTGGTCGCCAACCGCCTCAACAGCGAGTGGGAGGCGGTGGCCGACAGCCTGGTCAGGGAGGCCAGGCGCGGCAACGCCACCGCGGCGAAAGCGGTGCTCGACCGCGTCGCGCCGCCGCCCCGCGGCCGCGTGGTGCAGCTCAACCTGCCGCACATCTTCACCCTGGACGATGTGGATGCGGCGGTGGACTCGGTCCTCGCCGCGGTCTCGGCCGGTCACGTCTCGCCGCAGGAAGCGGCGACCATCGCCGGCATCCTGGAAACCAAACGCCGCGTCCTCGAAAGCCGCGCCCTCGACGACCGCGTCCGCACGCTGGAGGAAAAACTAGAAGGCGTCCCGCTGCATTAGCGGCCGCTAGTGTCATCCCAGACGTGGTGGTCTCTCGATGACCGAGGTGTCAGCGAGGACCGAAGTGGTGCTCCGCAGATCCAGACTGTCATCCCGGACGCGGCGCAGCACGAAGTGGTGCTCCGCAGATCCGGGATCCACATCGCAGTTTTGGACCCCGGCAGCATGGATCCCGGGTCGGCACCGCAACATTGGCATGCTGTGGTGCGCACGGGATGACACCAACCAACCCAAACCATGAACCGTAGCCTCAACCGCCGCATCCGCCGTCTCGAACACCGCGCCGCCGAAGGCCGCGTTGCCGGCTATATCCTGGCGCAGCAGGTGCGCGACGCCTGCGGCAGACTGCTGCCCAACGACCAGTGGATCTTCATCCGCAACCACCGCCACGTTCCTTATGAAAGCGCCACCCGCGCCGCGCGCCGCATCCTCACGCAACTGCTCGACAAGCCGCTGCCCGTCACCCACGGGTGCTGGTGGCTGGTCGACGACATTCTTTGGTACCTGGACAACCGACCCTATTGGCGACCCAGACATGGTTGGGACGGGCTGTGGCAACTGCATCACTTCATCCTCCCCAGATTGCCCGATGGACCGGGCGAGGTCGCCACCCATATCCGCCGCGACATCGAAACCGCGCTCAATACCCACGACCCGGACAAAGCCGAGCCGTTCCGGCCCGCCCGCGTCCCGCGTCGGCCGGAGCCGCCGCCGCCCACGGCCAAGGAAGCAGACTTCCTGGCGCCGTCCCTGCGCAGCGGCGCCGACCACCGCGAACACCCCACCTTCTTCGAGGAAGAACCGGAACCGCCCTGGAAAGACCCATGGGAGACCTTCGATCTCGCCGTCGGCATCCACCCGAGTCAGCAGCAGAGGCAGCCGGCGCCCGGTGACAAGGTGGTTGTCATGCCCCCAACCCGCGAGCCACCCCCACCCGGCGGCGACCCACCGCCCGCGGCATAACTCTGATCCATCATCGCCGATGATCCAGACCGACCCGAACGCACAATGACAAACAACGAGACCAATTAAAAAAAGCCCTCCCCCCTGCGGGGGAGGGTTGGGTGAGGGGACGCCGCTCGCGGCGCTCTCAGAAATGCACGGTCAATGGCGGGACGGCGCGCGAACCCGCCGCCCCGCCGACCGTGTTTAGTTCCCTGCCAACAGACCCGGCCAGTTGGCATCACCCTTTTCGATGTTGCTGCGCTTGCCGACCGTCCACCGCGCGTGGATCAGCCGCGAAAAGTTCAGATACAGCTTGTCGTCGACGATTTCCCACGCCTCCGGGTCGGTCGACGCCACATAGTTGCGGCTCGCCGCCCAGGCACAATACCCACCGTATTGCGGCGCGTACTTGGCCGGATCGGCGGCGAACAGGTCGCGATGTTCGGTGCTGGCGAACTGCCACGTCGCACCTTCGTATTCATGGGTGATCGACGGGTCGCCCTCGGTCGGCTCGCCCAGGGTGAAATACGCCACCGGATCGAACCCGCGGATCGCCGCGCCGTCGGCCGTGAAGGTCGGCTCGATCGCATTCGCCGGCCCATGCAATACAACCAACAGCGGCACCACCAAAAGCGCCCGCCATATCGTTCGAAAGCTCATCTATGCGTCCTCAGAAAGATGCCATGCGGATGCATCGGACATGGGCCGCAAATCTCACGAAACAATCGCACTGTCGCCGCCACCCACCGCCACGGCCTTCAACGATCCGCGATCTCGGCCTTATCTCGCTCAGGAACAATCCGGATGATAGGCCAGCAGGCCCCAGCCATACACGTCATCCTTGCCTGGCGGGCCCAGGTCGCGCACCGAACGACTCAGCGCCTCCCGCACGGCACCGGCATCTGTGTTCTCGCCGGTCGACAACTGCATCGCCACGGCGGCCGTCAGGAACGGCACGGCGAAGGACGTACCACTCTGAAACTTGCCGCCGCCGGGCACCGCCGTCCAAAGCTGCACGCCCGGTGCGGCGAAGTCGATATAGTCGCCATGGTTGGCGTACCGGTACGCCCGCAGGTCCGGGTCGATCGCGGTGGCCGCCAACACCTGTGGATGCGCCGCCGGAAACGCCGGCCGCGCCTCGGCACCACCGTTGCCTGCGGCGGCAACAACCACCAGCCCCTTGCGCAGCGTTCGTTCGACCGCCCGGTCCAAGATCACGTTACTGCCGGTCTCCAGGCTCAAGTTGAGCACATCCACATCGCGCTGGACGATCCAATCGAACGCCTGCAACAGCGCGTGCAAGTTGCCGACCACCTGGCCGGTCTCCAACTCCTCGAAGATGTTGCCGGCGTACAAGGCCGCCTCCGGCACCAGCCCACCAAAGCCCTCGGAATCCGGATCGCCGACCAGCAGCGCGGCCACCGCCGTTCCGTGACCCGGCGGTGCCATCGTCTTGCCCCGTGGCAGAAAGGAGCGTTGTTCCACCTGCCGGTTGACGAAAGCGCTGTGCCCGATGTCCAGCGGCGTATCGATCATGCCGATCTTCGCGCCGCGGCCACACCCAGCCCGCTGTGCCGGCCAACCGACGGTGCCCACCGCATCCCAGCCATTGTTGCTGGCCGCGGGCCGGACAATCGCATTGGTATCGGCGGCAACGCCGGGAAACGCTTGCCGGAACGCCGACAATGCTTGCGGCACCGGCGTCCGCGCGGGCGTACGCAGCCGATAGACCGTCATCTCCAAGCCGCCGAGTGCACTGCGCTCCAATGTCGGGAACCCGGCCGACCGTGCCCGCGCCCCGAACGCCGGATCCTGGCTGACCGCCAGAATCTCGCCAGGCACGAACAGCGCTTGCCCGACAGCGGCGGCGCCGTCCGGATCGGCCGCCCCGGGCCCGGTCTGTCCGCCCGGACCGGCCGCACCATTGGCCGTGCCATCGCCTTCATAGGGCAGCACCAAGACCCGCTCGATCACCCGTCCTTGCGAGTCATACTGCAGGATGGTCGCTTCCGACCGCGTGGTCTGCGCCGCACTGCCGACCACGGCGCCAGCCATCGCAACACCGGTCAACGCCGCCATGCCCCGGCCGATCTGCCGGCCGGCACGACCCCATTTCGCGGACAAGCGGAGCTTCATCTCTCGTTAACCTCGGCGGGAAATTCCACCGGGAGTGTGCACGAAACAGGGCTAAGGAAGCCTAAACTATCCCAGAAGCGTCAGCAGCTTCTTCGGCGCGACCGCGCGGAAACTCTCGTCCATCCAAGCCGCCAGCACATCCATGGGCACGTCGTCGCCGGCGCCAAAGCGCGCCGAAACCCAGCCACTTTTACCCAAATTGTAGCCAGTCGGCTCGGTGAACGGATACTCCAGCGCGAACTCCCGCGACTGCGGCAGCTTCATCGACAGGGTGAGCCCGCCGTCATGGGTTGACAGGAACAGGAAGGTCTTGTTCCGCACCTTGAAAGCACTCTCGCCCCACGGGAAATCCTCCTTGGTCTCGGGATAACCGAGTGCCAACTTGCGGAGCTTGTTCTCGACGGTCTTCAGCGCGGGCATACCGCGCACAATAGTGGACTAGTCGACCCGCCGGAACCGGATGTCACTCATCCCAACCGCTCAGCGGCCCTACTGCGTTTGTCCGTAGTGACAGTTCTGGATCTGTTTCAGCACCTGGTGGCGCGACATACCTGAGCGCAGACAGTCGCTGTAGAGAACGCGAAGCATCTCCGCATCAAACGGTAAGACGCCACTGACTGAAGGCTTCTGATTGACGTCAAAAACTGTATCCAAACGACCGGCTAGATCATCACCATCGAAATCCGAAAGCAGCCCAAAGTGACCCAGGAGTTCTTTGACGATGCAGTATCGAACGGAAGAGTCGGGCTGGTCCGGATCCAACAGGAGAGCTCCCCCCGTCAAAGCAAATCTCTTATCGTTTCTCCGGAGCAATGAGAGGCACGGCCGCGGGCTGCCGTCCGGGAAGTTCACGAGTTGCGCCTCGGTGACCTCAACGTCATATCCGAGATGCTGGAATATCAAGTACCAGTGTTTTGGTTCCTCAAGAAAGATGCGCACATCGCCATCCGCACCCCCAAACTCAACCGACACTGGGACATCCGTGAGTTGGGTGATTTGGTCGGCCACAGCTACCACAAGAGCCTGATACTCAGGCATCGCTAGCACGGAATCGTCGAGCGAGATCCTTACGCCTTTACTTCTTGCTCTCAGAAGCCGGTGCCGCACGGCTTCACTGGCGGGGTTGCTAAACACCACCCGATCAAAGACTTCGGCAAGCTGCTGAGGATCCACCGGCTGGGCAAATGCTCTGGCCAAGCCTAGAGCAAACGCGATGAACGTAGCGACGCCTCTAAGTGCCAAAGACATTGCTGCCTAGTCGACCCGCCGGAACCGGATGTGCCCCGACATGATCCGGCACTCGTCCCCTGGCTGCAGTTCGGTCCAGCCGGTGCATGCCGGATTCCAGATGACTGGTCCCGGGCACATTGAATGCCCAGTCGGTGAAGATCCTCTCGACCTCGTACCGCATGCCGACACCCTACTCTTCTATGGGGATCGGCCGCACCTGCGGCGGCGACGGCCGGGTAAAAATGAATAGGCCGACGCAAGCCAGCACGAGCGCCTGCATGCCCAGCGCATAGCCGGGCGCGCCCATGACCAGAGCGATCATGAAGGCCGCCCCCATCGCCACGCCGGCCCAGGTCTTGCCGCGTCGCGAGATGGCCCCGTACCGGCGCCAGTCCGCGATCGGCGGGCCCAGTCGCGGGTGCGTCACCAGCCAGTCATGCAACCGTTCCGACCCACGGGCGAAACAGTAGGCGGCCAGCAGCAGGAACGGCGTTGTCGGCAGCAGCGGCAGCGGGATACCGATCACCCCCAGCAGCACGCACAGGCCCCCGGCCACTTGCCAGGCAAACCGTGTCAGCCGCCAGGACGCCACGACCGGTCTATCGAGTTCGAGATGCGCATCCATGCCCCAGGTTTAGCAGACATTGGTTAACGGATCGGCGGGCCACCGGCCCCCGACACACCCTATATATAGGAGCGCGTCGTGCGGGTGACCCGCCGCCATCCCCTAGGCCGGATCGCCGCTGGCCGCCCCCTCGAACAGATGCGCCCGCAGCGCCGCGTCGATGTCGTCATGTCCCACCGGGAATGCCTCCTCGCGGAACGCCGCCCCGGCCTCCAGCAACACCCGCACGGCCTCGCCATACCGATCCGACGAGATGCCGGGCCACGGCTCCATCGAACCATGGATCGCCCACCCCATCGCTGTGCCGCCAAAATCCCGGTCCCTCGCCTCGAGCGGCGGGTCGTACCGCAACACTTCGCGAACCATCGCGTCGTTGCCATGGAACGCGGCGAAATGCAGCGGGGTCGATTCATGCTGCCCCGTCGACGTCACAGGGAACCCGCGCGCCAGCATCGCCGCGACCAGTTCCGTGTTGTTGTACCGCGCTGCATCCGCGACATGGCGCCATACATCCGGCCCGCCATCCGCGACGATCCGCGGCTGTGCCGCCAACAACGCATCCGCCTCCGTCAGATCGCCGGTCCAAAGCGCGTCCAGCAGCCGGTCCACATTGCCCGCGCGTTCATTCAACAACGCCAGCACTTCGTCACGGCCGAACTTCCGCGCCACTTGGAACACGGACAGATAGAAGCCGATCGCCCACTGATAGATGTGGCCGCCATTCTTCGCGTTGTCGATCATCGGGAACCATTCGTGACTGATCCGCATGCGGATCGAGCCCGGGTCTTCGTCGAGATGCCGCAGCGCCAGGGCTACGTCCCCCAACGCCACCGCCATCATCAGATCGGTCTTCGCCCCGCGGCTCACCAAGAACCGCGCAACCTCCGCCCGGTCGCCGACCATGTACTGCGCCGGCGTCGACGAATGATCGTCGTCCAACGCATCGATCTCCGCGCCGCGTTCCAGCAGCAGCTCAGCGACTTCGACGGTCCGCGCGTAGTGCAGCGGCCGCTTGCCGTCACCGCCCTTCGCCACGATCAGGCCGGGCTCCGCGTCGAGCAGCGCTTCCACCCGATTGCGGTCACCCAGATGTGCCGCCGACCAGATGTCGACCGCGGCGCCCCGCTCGATCAGCGGCGCCGCTTTCTCGGCGTCCGCATCCTCCAGGATGCCGAAGCCGCCATGCTCCCACTCGCTCTTCCTATTTATGTCGGCGCCGTGCGCCAGCAGCAGATCGACCAGCGGCAGATTCTCCCGCGCCGCATGAACCGCCATCCGGCCAAAGTCGAACAGCGGCGCGTTGATCTGCGCCGCCACCTCCTTGTCCGCCAGTAGCCGCTCGACCGCTGCAAGATCCCCGGCCTTCACCGCGGCGACGAACAGTTCCGTCGGTGTCTTCGTCAGCGCCTCGATCTTCTGCTTCAGCTTCGGCCAGCTTGCGAAACCATAGCCGCGGGCCACCACCAACTGGGCGTCGCTCAGCTTGAACGCGCTGGCGGCCGGCGGCGTCGGATGCAGCGCCGCGACCCGATCCGAGGCCTCCGGCTCCCCGGCACAATACGCACGCATCAGCGCCTTAGCGCTTTTCCGTTGGGCTTCGAGATTGGGCTTGTTCGGCAGCGGCGACACAAAGCGCCGCGCAGTTTCCTTTGACATGACGTCCCTTCTTTCCAATCGAGGCCCGGCGTCCACGAAACGGGCGGAAACAAGGTGCGTCAACTATCGCAAGAGATGATGCAGGTGGGAGTATCCCTTCCCGTGGACAGGGTGCGTCCCGCAACGCAACACACAGATCCTAGCATGATTGCGCCCGAGCGACCAACACCCGGGCGGTTGTGCGAGCGTGCGCCGCTAGCCCGTCGCTTTTGACGTACGTCAACGCACCCTCTCACACCGCTTAGAATAATCGGCCTAATAACACTAGGGAGCGATGCGGTGGGGTATGACGTTGCCATTGTCGGCGGCGGCATTATTGGGTGCGCGATCGCCCGAAAATTGGCCCGATATCGAATCCGGCAAATACTCATCGAAAAGGAATGCGAGGTCGGTTTCGGCACCAGCAAAAGCAACAGCGGGATAATCCACGCGGGCCACCATAGCCCTGCCGACACCCTCAAAGGGCCGCTCGAATGGGCCGGCAATCAACTCTGGGACAAGCTCCACGAAGAGCTCGACTTCGGCTTCGAGCGCATCGGCGAGTTGATGGTTGCCTGGGACGACGACCAGCTTGATACACTGCAACACTATCGCGACCGCGGTGAATCACGTGGCGTACCAGGCCTAGAGATCTGGGACCGCGAGCAGGTCCGCCGCGCCGAGCCCAACCTCAATCGGCTGGTCAAGGCTGCGCTCCATGCGCCGACCGCCGGCGTGGTCAACCCATACGAAGTCTGCTTCTCCCTCATCGACAGCGCCCGCAACAATGGACTCGAACTGCGGACCGACAGTGCCGTTGTTGCAATCGATGATTCGGACGATGGGCTGCGGCTGCAGACCAGCAACGGCACCTTCGCCGCAAGGTTTGTCATCAATTGCGCAGGCATGTACGCCGACCGCATCGCCCAGATGGCGGGCGTTGGCGACTTCTCCATTCACGCCCGCAAGGGAGAGGAGTACCTGCTCGACAAACGGCTGGTCGGCCTGGTCAAGCGCATCATCTTCCCCTGCCCGACCGCGACTTCTAAGGGCGTACTGGTCATCCCCACCTTCGACGGCACCATCATGGTCGGTCCGACCGCCAACCCCATCGAGGCCCGCGACGACCTGACCACCTCGGCCGGCGGCAGCGAACAGATCTTCAGCCAGGTGCAACAGACCGTGCCAGGCATCAGCCCACGCGATTGCATTGCCGAGTTTGCCGGGCTGCGGGCCGTGGCCGATGGCGAGGACTTCATCATCGGTCCAACCGCTCGCCGCGGCTTCATCAACGTGGCCGGCATCCAGTCGCCGGGCCTGACCGCCGCACCGGCGATCGCCGAGATGGTCGCCGACATCCTGCGGCAGGAGGGGCTAACGCTCGAACCCAATCCGCGCTTCACCCCCGCCGTACCGAAGCACGTCATCTTCAACGATCTCGACACCGCGGCCCAGCAACAACAGGCCGCCAACGACCCCCACTTCGCCCGCATATGCTGCCGCTGCGAACTGGTGACAGAAGGCGAAGTCCTGGCCGCCATCCGCGCCGGCGCCGAGACCCTGGATGGCATCAAGTTCCGCACCCGCGCCGGCATGGGCCGTTGCCAAGGCGGTTTCTGCACCTGGCGCTGCATGGAACTGATCGCCCAAGAGTTGGATGTTCCGATCACCGAGGTAACGAAACGCGGCGGTGACTCCTGGATACTGTGCGAGCGCGATGGGCAGGAGGCCGCGCATGCTGACTGAGCATCCTGTGCACCTCAACGACCACTACGATGTCGTCGTCGTCGGCGGCGGTCCCGCCGGCATGGCGGCTGCCCTTGGCGCGCGCGAAGCCGGTGCGGACCACATCCTGATGGTCGACCGGGAAAAGGACGCCGGCGGCATCCTGTGGCAGTGCATCCACAATGGTTTCGGCCTGCATCACTTCAAGGAAGAGCTGACCGGACCCGAATACGCCCAGCGCTATCTGGAACAAGTCATCGACCATAACATCGACGTGCTGACCGACAGCTACGTCTACGACATCGACCGCGACAAGAACCTGCTGGTGATGTCCGGCAGCAAGGGCATCCATCGCATCGGCGGCCGCGCGATCGTTCTGGCAATGGGCGCGCGCGAACGCACCCGCGGCGCCATTCGCATTCCCGGAACCCGACCGTCCGGCGTACTCACCGCCGGTCTGGCCCAGAAGTTCGTGAACATGCAGGGCTATCTGCCGGGGCGCCGCGTGGTGATCCTCGGCTCCGGCGACATCGGTCTGATCATGGCGCGGCGCCTGACGCTGGAGGGCGTCGAGGTCATCGGCGTGTTCGAAATCATGCCCCATGTGAACGGACTGAATCGCAATGTGGTTCAGTGCCTGCATGACTTCGACATTCCGTTGCACCTCTCCACCACCGTCGTTGAGATCCACGGCCGCGACCGGGTCGAGAAGGTCACCGTCGCGCCGGTCGACGACCAGCTCCGCCCGGACCTGTCCAAGGCGTGGGACATCCCCTGCGACACCATGCTGCTATCCATCGGGCTGATACCGGAGAACGAACTGTCCCGGCGCATCAAGCTGCGCCTCGACCCGGTCACCACCGGCCCGCAAGTCGCCAGCACCATGGAAACCTCCGTCGACGGTATTTTTGCCTGCGGCAACGTGGTGCATGTCCATGACCTGGTGGATTTTGTCAGCCAGGAGTCGGAGCTCGCGGGCACCGGCGCCGGCGAATACGTCACCGGGCATCGGCGCCCCGCCGACAACATCCGCCTGGTGCCAGGCGACAATGTCACCTACTGCGTGCCGCAAACCATTTCGACCGACCGCGAGCACACGGTCTATCTGCGCGTCCGCCACCCGGAGCGCAAATGCACCATCCATTTCGGCGACGTCTACCGGCGCAAGCTGGCCTACGTTTTTCCGGCCGAGATGGTCACGGTCAAACTGCAGCCCCGCGTCCTGCAAGCCTTTCATGGCGACACCCTGAATGTCCGCGTCGAGGCAAGGGAGTGAGGATGAATGACCGAAACCGATAGGCTCTCGCACTATCTCTGCATCGGTTGTCCGCTCGGCTGCCGGCTGGAGGTCGAGGAGACGGACGACGACATCATCGTCCGCGGCTTCACCTGCAAGCGCGGCAAACTCTATGGCCGGCAGGAACACACCGACCCACGCCGCATGGTGACGACGACTATCGCCGTCCGCGGCGGGCGCTGGCCGCGCTTGCCGGTGAAGACCCGCGACACGGTGCCAAAAGCGTTGGTGCGCGAAGTCTGTGCTGCACTGCGGGATCTAGAGGTCAAAGCGCCAGTTGCAATCGGCACGACCGTCGCCGCGAACGTGTTGAACACGGGCGTCGACATCGTTGCCGCCCGCGACATGCCATTGGCGTAGACGATACATCGCTTCGCGTTACGCGGTGATGCACCGTCAATTGACATGTCGTTCAGTTCGACGATAGCGTTTGGTGTTACGAAATCAATATAATGGGAGGACGCCGTGAAGAGTGCACTCTTTGGGACAGTCGCAGCGTTTGCCGTGCTGTCACTGGCGATCCCGTCTTATGCGGGCATCGAAGAGGCCGAAAGATGGGTTGACGAGGAATTCCAGCCGTCGACCCTTTCGCGCGACGAACAACTGGCGGAGATGCAATGGTTCATCGACGCCGCCGCGCCATTCCAGGGTATGGAAATCAATGTCCTGTCGGAAACGATTCCGACCCACACCTACGAATCGGAAGTCCTGACCAAGGCCTTCGAGGAAATCACTGGCATCAAGGTCAACCACCAACTCCTCGGCGAGGGTGAGGTGGTCCAGGCCGTGCAGACACAGATGCAGACCAATCGCAATCTGTATGACGCGTACATCAACGACTCCGATCTCATCGGCACCCATTCCCGGCTGCAACTGGCGGTCAATCTGACGGATTGGATGGCTGGCGACGGCGCCGACGTCACCCTGCCGACCCTCGACATCGACGATTTCATTGGCAGGTCCTTCACCACCGGCCCGGACGGCAAGCTCTATCAGCTGCCGGACCAGCAGTTCGCCAACCTGTATTGGTTCCGCTACGACTGGTTCCAGCGGCCCGAGCTGCAGACCCAGTTCAAGGACCTGTACGGCTACGACCTCGGCGTGCCGGTCAACTGGTCCGCCTACGAAGACATCGCCGAGTTCTTCAGCGAGCATGTGCAGGAAATCGACGGTGTCCGCGTCTACGGCCACATGGACTACGGCAAGCGCGCCCCCGACCTCGGCTGGCGCATGACCGACGCCTGGCTGTCGATGGCCGGCTCCACCGGTCCCGGACTGCCGAACGGCCGCCCGATCGACGAGTGGGGCATCCGCATGGAGGAAGGCTCCTGCAACCCTGCCGGCGCATCGGTGTCGCGCGGCGGCGGTGTGAACGGCCCAGCGGCGGTTTACGCCATCCGCAAATGGGACGAATGGCTCCGCAACTATGCCCCGCCGGGCGCCGCCGATCTCGATTTCTACCAGTCCCTACCGGCACTATCTCAAGGCAACGTGGCCCAGCAGATTTTCTGGTACACCGCGTTTGTCCCCGGCATGGTCGCGCCGCAGAGCGAGGGCAACAATACGGTCGACGCGGACGGCAACGTGCTGTGGCGCATGGCGCCCTCGCCGCACGGCCCGTATTGGAAAGAAGGTATGAAGCTGGGTTACCAGGACGCCGGTTCCTGGACCCTGCTAAAGTCGACCCCGGTCGACCGCCGCAAGGCAGCCTGGCTCTACGCACAGTTCGTGGTCTCCAAGACGGTCGACGTCAAGAAGAGCCATGTCGGCCTGACGATTATTCGTGACAGCTCGATCAATCACGAGTCCTTCACGGAACGCGCCCCGCAACTCGGCGGCCTCGTCGAGTTCTACCGCTCGCCGGACCGCGTCAACTGGACGCCGACCGGCATCAACGTTCCCGATTATCCGAAGCTGGCCCAGATCTGGTGGCAGCAGATCGGTGACGTGAACTCCGGTGCGTTCACCCCGCAGGAAGCGATGGATCGGCTTGGTTCGGAAATGGATCAGGTCATGGCCCGGATGCAGGCGGCGGACGAGCAGGCCAATGTCTACGGCGGCTGCGGCCCGCGCCTCAATCCTGAGGTCGATCCGTCCGAGTGGCTCGGCAAGCCGGGCGGTCCCGCGGCGAAGCTCGACAACGAGAAGCCCCAGGGCGAGACCGTCAACTACGACGAACTGGTCGAACGCTGGAAGAAGGGCTAACGGACGTGCTGCCCGGGAAGGTGCATAGCCTTCCCGGGCAGTTCCCCGCGTCGCACCTGCCCTGGCCAAGCACCGCCTGTTTGGGAATCCTGCCGTGAGCCTCGAGCTGCGCAACGTCGTCAAACGGGTCGGCGGCGAGACCCACATCTACGACACCAGCGTCAGCCTGCATGACCAAGGTTTCAACGTCCTGCTGGGCACGACTCTCGCCGGTAAGACGACCCTCATGCAGCTCATGGCCGGCCTCGAGAAACCGACGTCGGGCGAGATCTGGTTCAACGGCCAGAATGTCACTGGTGTTTCGGTGCAGCGGCGCAACGTCTCGGTCGTCCATCAGCAATTCATCAACTACCCAAGCCTGTCCGTCTTCGAAAACATCGCCTCGCCCCTGCGTGTCGCCGGCATGAAGCGCGTGGAGATCGATAACCGCGTGCACCGTACTGCGGAACTGCTCCGGCTGACGCCGATGCTAAAACGCAATCCGGCGGAGTTATCGGGCGGCCAGCAACAACGCACCGCCCTGGCCCGCGCGCTGGTGAAGGATTCCGATCTCATCCTGCTCGACGAACCGCTGGCGAACCTGGACTTCAAGCTGCGCGAGGAACTGCGCGACGAACTTCCGCGGCTGTTTGCCGATCGCCACTGCACGGTCGTCTACGCTACTAGCGAGCCCCTGGAGGCGTTGCTACTAGGCGGCCACACCGCCGCGATGCATGAGGGCCGCATCACCCAATACGGCCCGACAGCAGCGGTCTATCGCCATCCCATCGACGAGACGACCGCCCGCGTCTTCTCCGATCCGCCGATCAACATCGCCAGCCTCATCAAAAGCGGTCGGCAGGTGAAACTTAGCGAATCCGTCAAATGGGACGTCCCGGCCGCCCTCAATGACCTGCCTGACGGACTCTACCAGGTCGGCGTCAGACCGCATCTAATCACCACCAAACCGAACGGCCGCAACACCGTGCCGCTCACCGGCACCGTGCAGATCACGGAGCTGAGCGGTTCCGAGAGCGTCATCCACTTCGCCCATACCGACATGAAATGGGTCTCACAGTCCCAGGGCATTCACGCCCTTCAAGTCGGTGCCACCGAGACCTTTTACGTCAACATCGACGGCTGCCTCTACTTCGGGGCGGATGGCCGGCTGATCGAAACCCCAGCCGCCGATGCCGTCCCCCAGGCAGCGACCGCCTGATGTCGAAAATCACCCTACACAACCTCCGCCACAGCTATGTGCCCCAACCCGCCGGCCCCGACGACTGGGCCCTAAAGGAATTGAATGTCGAGTGGTCGGACGGCGGCGCCTATGCGCTGCTCGGCCCGTCCGGCTGTGGCAAGACCACCCTGTTGAACATCATCTCCGGCCTCGTCCATCCGACCAAAGGCCGCATTTCGTTTGATGAGCGCAACGTCACCGACGCGGGCCCGGGCGAACGCAACATCGCCCAGGTGTTCCAGTTTCCCGTGGTCTACGACACCATGACGGTGCGACAGAACCTCGAATTCCCGCTCCGCAACCGTGGCATGCCGGAAAGCGAAATCCCTAAACGCGTCGAAGAGATCGCCGAGATCCTCGATCTCCAGGACATGCTGCCACGCCGCGCCGCCGGCCTGACCGCCGATGGCAAACAAAAGATCTCCCTCGGCCGCGGCCTCGTTCGATCCGATGTCAACGCTATCCTGTTCGATGAGCCGTTGACCGTAATCGACCCCCACTTGAAGTGGCAGCTTCGGTCGAAACTGAAGGAGCTGCACCAACGCATCAAAGTCACCATGATCTACGTGACCCACGATCAGATCGAGGCCCTGACTTTCGCCAACACGGTCGTCGTCATGCACGAAGGCACGGTCGTGCAGATCGGCACCCCGGTCGAGCTGTTCGAACGCCCGCAGCACACCTTCGTCGGCCATTTCATAGGTTCGCCCGGCATGAACGTACTGCCTTGCGATTTGGTGAACGGCGCGCCGCACGTCGCTGGTCAACCGGTCAAGGTGCAGACCAAAGCATCGCCGAAGGCCAATGGGCAGCGGCTGGAGATCGGTGTCCGTCCTGAGTATGTGCGGTTCGCCGACAGTGGCGTACCGGCAAAGATCATCAAGGTCAGCGACGTCGGCCGCTACCGCGTCGTCGAGACACGCTGCGGCGAGGAACGGGTCAATGTGATCGTCAACGATGACATGTCCCTGCCAGCGGACGGCGCACATTTGCAATTCGAGCCAGCCTTCACCGGGCTCTATGCCGACGGCTGGCGGGTCGACTGAATGAACGAAAAAGCCCCCTATCAAAAAGGCTGGATCTTCGTAATTCCCGTCGTGGCTTTAGTGGCATTCAATGCCGTCATTCCACTGATGACCGTCGTCAACTATTCGGTCCAGGAAACCTTCGGCAACAACATCTTCTTCTTCGAAGGCATCAAGTGGTTCCAAGCTGTCTTAACATCCGACCGGTTCCACGCGGCCCTAGGCCGCCAACTGGCCTTCACCGCAACCATTCTGGCCATCGAACTTCCCCTCGGCGTTGCCATCGCCCTCGCCATGCCGCGCAAAGGCCCGTGGCTGTCTGTCTGCCTGGTGCTGATGGCGCTGCCGCTCCTGATTCCCTGGAATGTCGTCGGCGCAATGTGGAACATTTTTGCGCTGCCGGACATCGGCCTGCTGGGCAAGACGCTCAACAACCTGTCGATCAACTACAACTACACCCAGCAACCGGCCGCCGCCTGGGTCACGCTGATCGCCATGGATGTCTGGCATTGGACGTCCCTGGTGGTCCTGCTCGCCTTTGCCGGCCTGTCCTCGATTCCCGATGCCTACTACCAGGCGGCCAAGATCGATGGCGCCTCGCCCTACGCCGTATTCCGCTACATCCAACTGCCGAAGATGCGACGGGTCCTGACAATCGCCGTGTTGCTACGCTTCATGGACAGCTTCATGATCTATACTGAGCCGTTCGTCCTCACCGGCGGCGGTCCTGGCAACGCCACGACACTGCTCTCCATCGATCTGGTCAAGGTCGCGCTCGGCCAGTTCGACCTCGGGCCCGCCGCGGCAATGTCGATCATATACTTCCTGATTGTCCTGCTGGTGTCTTGGGTCTTCTACACCGTGATGACCCGCAAAGAGGAAGCGTAATGAGACTACGCTGGCTTGTTCCGACCCTCTACATCCTCTTCTTGATGTTGCCGATTTACTGGCTCGTCAGCATGTCGTTCAAGACGACCAACGAGATCCTTGGCGGGCTGACCCTATGGCCAAAAAACTTCACGCTAGATAACTACATCACTATTCTGACCCAGCCCGTTTGGTACAACGGTTACATCAACTCGATCATTTATGTCTGCATGAACACGGCGATCTCCGTGACCGCCGCGTTGCCTGCCGCCTACGCCTTCTCGCGCTTCCGGTTCCTCGGCGACAAGCATCTATTCTTCTGGCTGCTAACCAACCGCATGGCCCCGCCGGCCGTGTTTGCTCTGCCATTCTTCCAGCTCTATTCGGCCATCAATCTGTTCGACACCCACATCGCAGTGGCCCTCGCCCACACGCTGTTCAACATCCCCCTTGCCGTATGGATCCTCGAAGGCTTCATGTCGGGCGTGCCGAAACAGCTTGACGAAACGGCCTATGTCGACGGCTACGGGTTCTGGCGTTTCTTCGTCAAGATATTCCTGCCGACCATTCGCTCGGGTGTCGGGGTCGCCGCCTTTTTCTGCTTCATGTTCTCTTGGGTTGAGTTGTTGCTCGCCAAGACGCTCACCGCCGTCGCGGCCAAACCGATCGCCGCCACGATGACCCGCACCGCGAGCAGTTCGGGGTTTGAGCTAGGCTTACTAGCTGCGGCGGGTGCGTTGACGATTATTCCCGGCGCCGTCGTTATCTACTTTGTGCGCAACTACATCGCCAAAGGCTTCTCCCTCGGCCGTGTCTAGTTTCGGAGGCAGACGATGACTCTCACATGGATGGCCTGGACCTGGCAGACCGCCGCCTTCTTCTGCTTCATCGCCGCCTGTCTGGTCGGCATGGTGATTTGGGAGTGGCGCGTCCCCGGCGGATCACCGCGCCGCGGCATTCTCGCGTTAGATACCACACGCGGCGACCGGCTGTTTATCTCGCTGCTCGGCAGCGCCTTCATCAACCTCGGCTGGCTTGGCATCGCCGGACCGCCACTCTGGGGCGCGATCATCCTCTCGCTGATCTACGCTTTCTGCGTCTTCCGCTGGGTCTAGCTCAGCGCAACCCGCTCCGTTCGCATAAGCGCTCGAACAGCACGTTGCCGCGGTCGCAGATCAACGCGACCATCCCGGGATCCGCCAATCGCGGCTGCGGTTGCACGCGATGCACCGTAATGGTTCGGCACACATCGACCCGCAAGTCGAATTCAGGGCGGTCCGTGGAGAGAAACGCACTCTGCTCCCCACGCGTGGCCATCAGCATAACGAGCTTGCCGCAAGTTTCGACGACATCGGTTTGCAGACTGCGGGGCTCACCACCGGTGCCAACCCACTGGTCAAGCTGCGCAAAGTAGTGGTTCTCGAGGGCTGCAACGGTCCGCGCGTCCTGCGCTGCCGCAGGGGTGGCTACGCCCAACAGAAACGTTACGAACAGCAGACATACGCGGAAACGCATACACCATCATGAGCCGTGCCGCGGGCTAACCGCAAGTCACGGCCAATCAGGCGGCCGGGTGACCCTCCAATGCGCCGCCGCTGCGCACTGCCGCCGCTGCCTTGCGTAGACCTTTCTCCAGCGCACGAACGTCGGCCTGGCTCGAGTTTCGAACGGCCAGCAGACCATCGCCATGCAGGCGCAACACGTCGATCTGGCGCGCCGTTGGGGTCTCGATGTGCATCACATCCTCGACCGCCTCTTTCGCGGTCCCGAGGATCCGCACCAAGTCCTGATAGCCTTGTTCGTCGAGATGCCCGCCGAGATCGTCAATCGCCAACTGCAGGGCCGAGACCTGTTCTTGCCAGCCGGCCGCCGTGTCTTTGCCGAACTCAACCGCCGCCTCGCGGATTTCGATCCCCATGCGCTGCACCTGTTGCATGCTGATCGCGCGGTAGATCTCATCAACACCGGTGGACGACTCCGGTTCAAGCTGCTCAGGGTGCCGAATCCGGTGCGGGAACGGGCGCTTCAGCTTGAAC